>CABUOA010000004.1 GCA_902493145.1 uncultured Collinsella sp.
CCATCGTAAACGGAGCCAAAACCGCCAAAACCTCCCACGGCATCCCCGGCGCCGCAAAGTAGTCCACTCGACCGTCGGTCGGAGGCGGGCGGGCATTACGTTTGCTGCTCTACAGTCCTATGCAAGACGAAGGCCACATTAAGTGGCCTTCTTTGCATGCGGAACTCGCGACAAACGTAATGCCCGCCCGCCTCCGGCCGACTACCAACCAAAATCTTTTCAGCCCAGGCCCCTGTGTACCGCGCGTCCAATATCTTCAAATTCAGCTGTCTGACATAAAGCGAGGCATAGCAGAGGACCCCTGGTCCTTAACTTGATACGAGTTCCGCACGCAAAGGAGGCGCCAGTGGCGCCTCCGTCTTGCGCAGGACTGTCCGAAGTAGCAAGTTAAGGACCAGGGGTCCCCGTTACCCGAGCGTTTCTGCACTAGTTGAATTTGAAGATCTTTGAGGCAAGACGGTATAGGCCGAGTGTGGTTTTGTCTCCGGCACGACCGCGGAGGTTAGTGAAGAAGCCGACCACACCGTAACGTGCACGACGATACATACGCTCGTCATAGGCCTTCAAATCATTCCACAGCGTCTTTAGGCGCTCGTCGGCGCAATCTTCCTCGGAAAGCTTGGTCAGCACCGAGCAGATCGCCATCATCATGGTAAAGTAGCCCATCATGTACGAACGCAGACGCGACGACTCGACATCGCTGTACAGATGGTACGACTCCATCATGATACGCGTAACACGGAACTGCTGGTCCAGGCGCTTGACCATCGTGGCCTCGTTGACGCTCTGGCCCTCGCGACCGATAAAGTAGCGATAGAGGTCGATGTCGGCGTAGTACATGGTCTTGCAACGCGGCAGCGGCACGTAGGCGTAGATGTTGTCCACATAGAACGTGTGCGGCGGCATGGGCAGGTTGGACTCGCGCAGCACATCCGTGCGATAGCACAGGCTGTGCATGAGCAGATTCTGGTCCAAACGGAAATGGCCGATCTGGTCCCAGGTAAAGATCTTTTTTCGAGGCAGGGCAAACTTGTAACCAATGGCCGTATGCGTACCCTCGTAAACCTTCTCGTACACGTAGTTCGAGATAAACAGGTCAACGCGCTGGTCGCGCTCTTCAAAGCCGCGCAGAATCGACAGCATGGTCGAAAGGGCAGCGCCGTCAAGCCAGTCGTCCGAGTCGACAACCTTGTAGTAGGTGCCCTGCGCCTCGCGCAGACCCGAAAGGACGGCAATACCGTGGCCGCCATTCTCCTGGTGCACCGCGCGGATGATTCCAGGATAACGGGCCTCCCACTCGTCGGCCTTGGCGGCCGTCTCATCCTTGGAGCCGTCGTCCACCACGATAATCTCGATATCGGTGGCATAATTGCTCCCCTCCAAGATGGAGGTGATGCAATGGTCCATGTCCTTAGCGGCGTTATACGAGGGAATACCGAATGTTATGACTTTATGCATGGCAGGCGATAATCTCATCCGAAAGATCGAGGGCGGAATTGGTCACGGCATCCATATCGTAGTAACGATACTCGGCCAGACGACCCACCGGGTGGAAGTTTGTCAGGTTCTGGACGCGCTCAAGATAGCGCTCATAGAGCTCACGGTTCTCGGGCTCAAGAATGGCGTAATACGGCGTCTCGCCCGAGCCGGGCGTATAGGCCTTGGAGTACTCCTTCATGATGGTGGTCTTGCCGGGCAGGACCTGACCAGTCATGTTCTTGAACTCGGTAATGCGCGTGTAGTCCTCGCTCGTGGTGTAGTTGACGGTGCCCACGGGCTGGAACTGATCCATATCGAGCGTCTCGAACTTCATGTCGAGCGTACGGTACGGAAGAGCGCCCAGGTCGAGGTTGAACAGCTCATCGAGCGGACCGGTATAAACGATCTCGCCGCCGTAGGCCTTGCCACCGATCTTGACGGTGGTCTCGTCGATCTCAAAGAGATCGCGGGCGTCCACGTCGCAGAACACGTCGATCAGGTCGTGGTCGAGCATATGCTCGAACAACGCCGTGTAGCCGTCCTGCGGCATACCCTGGAAGGGAGCCTGCGGGAAGTAGCGGTCATCATCGCCCACAAAGATGGGAACGCGGCCGGTGATCGAGGGGTCGATCTGATCGGGCGTCTGGCCCCACTGCTTCATGGTGTAATGCAAAAAGACGTTCTCGTAGACGTAATCGGCGACCTCGGCAAGATCCGGGTCGTTCTTCTTACGCAGCTCCATGATGGGCACCTTGACATCCTTGCCAAAGGTCTCCACGAGCTTCTGATACAGCTCCTCGCCGCGCTCGTCACCAAAGGCGAGCTTGAGACTCGCATGGTTGAAAGGCACGGGCATAAGGGTACCGTTGATGTTGGCGAGCACCTTGTGCTGATAATCCGTCCACTTGGTAAAGCGCGACAGGAAATTATGCACACGCTCGTTAAAGGTGTGATAGATATGCGGACCGTACTCGTGGATCAGGATTCCGGCCTCGTCAGTGCAGTCATAGGCATTGCCCGCAATGTGGCTACGGCGCTCCAAAACGGCAACACGATAGCCGATAGTCTCGGCAAGACGGCGGGCGCAAACGGCACCGGCATATCCAGCACCGACGACAATCATGTCGTACGCGCCGGCGTTAAAGCCTTCAGGCAGGCCTGAGGTAATCTGCATCGATACTCCTTGTCAAAAGCCACGGGCTCGTTAGCTGGGCTTTTCTCGAACATTCTTCGAGACATATTTATCAGAGCGATTATAGCGCTAATGCGTCCTATAATGAGCTTGCCACACAAGGAAAGCTCAAGCACAGCGGCGAACATAATTGAAAGGTAGACCCGCTAGCAGCGGGTTTATTCGTGAACAGCCGGGCGCCTGGAGCTTAGCGAAACGCTTGTAAGGAGTAACATGAGCGATTTCCTAAACCGTATGAAGTCTGCCGCCAAGGCCGACCTTAAGACCATCGTCCTGCCCGAGGGCGAGGATCCGCGCACCATCGTCGCGGCCAACAAGATCATCGAGGAAGGCCTGGCCAACATCGTCATCCTGGGCGATCCCAACGAGATCAACGTTCCCGGCGCCACCGTCATCGACCCGCGCAATGCCGAGAAGCACGAGGAGTACGCGCAGAAGTTTGCCGAGCTCCGCGCCAAGAAGGGCGTTACCATCGAGCAGGCTCGCGCCCAGGTGATGGACGCCACCTACTTTGGCACCATGATGGTCAAGATGGGCGATGCCGACGGCCTGGTCTCCGGCGCCTGCCACTCCACCGCCGACACCCTGCGCCCCGCGCTTCAGATCCTCAAGACCGCCCCGGGCACCAAGCTGGTCTCGGCCTTCTTCGTGATGTGCACCGACACCCCGCAGTTCGGCACTGACGGCACGCTGATCTTCGCCGACTGCGGCCTCAACATCAACCCGTCCTCCGACGAGCTCTCCGAGATCGCCATCGCCTCCGCTCACTCCTGGTCCACCTTCATGGGCAACGTTGAGCCGCACGTGGCCATGCTCTCCTACTCCACCATGGGCTCCGCTGGCGGCGAGGTCGCCAAGAAGGTCCAGGAGGCTGTGAAGTTCTGCAAGGAGAAGGCTCCCGAGCTCGCCATCGACGGCGACCTGCAGCTCGATGCCGCTATTGTCCCCACCGTCGCCCAGCTCAAGGCTCCCGGCTCCTCCGTTGCCGGCAAGGCCAACGTGCTCGTGTTCCCCGACCTCGAGGCCGGCAACATCGGCTACAAGCTGGTCCAGCGCTTCGCCGGCGCCGACGCCTACGGCCCCATCCTGCAGGGCATCGCCAAGCCGGTCAACGATCTGTCGCGCGGCTGCTCTGCTGACGACATCGTGGGTGTCGTGGCCATCACCGCCGTCCAGGCTCAGATGGCTGAGTAGCGGACATATCCCCTCGGGACAGGAATTTCCACCTGCTAGCAAAAAGGTCTCCGGAGCTGTTGCTCTGGAGGCCTTTCGTTTACTTGCAAATGCGCGCGTTAGTTGTTCTTGGTCAGGCGCTCGACGTCGTGGGCGATCATGTATTCCTCGTCGGTGGGGATGACCATGACCGTGACGGCGGAACCGGCGGCGCTGATGACCTGCGGGCCGTTGCCCACGGCCTCGCGGTTCTTGTTGTTGTCGATGCGTACGCCCAGCCACTCAAAGCAATCGCAGAAGGCCTTGCGAATCGACCAGTCGTTCTCGCCGATGCCGGCGGTAAAGGTGATGGTGTCCACGCCCGCCATGGAAGCAATCATAGAGCCGGCCTGCTGCATGGCCTTGTAGGCGAACATATCGAAGGCGAGCAGGCAGCGCTCGTCGCCCTCGGAGGCGCGCGTGCGGATGTCGCGGGCGTCGTTGGAGATACCCGAAATGGCAAGCAGACCAGACTGCTTGTTCATCATGTCATCGACTTCCTGGTAGCTGTAGCCGCCCTCGCGCTGCAGGTAGCACACGGTGGCCGGGTCGATGGAACCACAACGGGTGCCCATCATCAGGCCATCGAGCGGCGTGAGGCCCATCGTGGTGTCGCGGCACACGCCGTCCTCGATAGCAGCGAGCGAAGCACCGTTGCCCAGATGGCACGAAAGCAGGCGGTGGCAGCGCGAACCCAGGATCTCCTTGGCCATCATCCACTCATAGCGGTGGCTCGTGCCGTGGGCGCCGTACTTGCGCACGTGGTACTTGTCGCACACGTCCTTGGGCAGCGCGTAGGTGTAGGCGACCTCGGGCATGGTCATGTGGAACGAGGTGTCAAAGACGGCCACGTTGGGCAGCTCCGGATACTTCTCGCGGCAATATTCGATTGCCGCGGCCTCGCCGTAATTGTGCAGCGGAGCGAGCGGGGCCACCTCGAGGATCTTAGCCATAACCTCGTCGTCGACGACCGCGGAATCATCGAAGTGCCAGCCGCCCTGAACGATACGATGGCCAATGCCATCAATCGTAAAGTCGGTCTTCTCGAGCTCCTCGAGCACGCGAGCGATAGCAGAGCGATGATCGGGGAAAGGGACCTCCTCGGTCTGCTTGGCGCCACCGTTCTCGGAGTGGCCAAAGATGCCCATGTCCGAACCGATGCGTTCGCAGTTGCCCTTGGCGAAAACCTCGCGGGTATCGGTATCCAAAAGCTGATATTTAAGGCTTGAGCTGCCGGCGTTGACAACAAGTACGTTCATGAGACTCCTTTGCAGTGCAATACGGTCGACGCAGACCCCTTAAGGCGGCCGCATTTTAATAAGAAGTTATCACAACTTGATAAATAGCTATCAGGCATATCGCCCAACGAGCACAAAAGAGGGGCCGAACGGCGCTCGGTTGTCCAGCCCCTCCCCTCTTGCAATTACTTGCCGTTGACGATACGCTCGACGTCGGAAGCGATCATGAACTCCTCGTCCGTGGGGATGACGAAAATCTTGACCTTGGAATCCTTGGCAGACAGGCACCAAGCGCCGTCACCACGCAGGGCGTTGCGGGCATGATCCATCTTGACGCCCATAAAGGCCAGACGGTCGGCAACGCCGGCGCGAACAGCCGGAGCGTGCTCGCCGATACCGGCAGTAAAGACCAGGGTGTCCATACCGCACATAGAAGTAGCCATCTCGGCAGCCTTGGCGGCAATCTTGTAGACAAACATGTCGAAGGCGAGCTGAGCATCGGGGTCACCAGCAGCGGCGAGCTCCTCGACGTTGCGGCAGTCGTTGGTCTTGCCACCGGTCACAGCCAAAAGGCCGGACTTCTTGTTCATCATCTCGTCGACCTCGTCGAAGGTGTAGCCACCCTCGCGCTGCAGGTAGCACACGGTAGCCGGGTCGATGGAGCCGCAGCGGGTGCCCATCATGACGCCGTCGAGCGGCGTCAAGCCCATGGTGGTGTCCATGCACTTGCCGTCCTCGATGGCGCACAGGGAAGCGCCGGAGCCGATATGGCACACGACGACCTTGCGGGCCTCGCCGTTGGTCATCTCGGCGACCTTCTTGGAGATGTAGCGATAGCTGGTGCCGTGGGCGCCGTACTTACGGATGTGCAGCTTGTCGCAAACATCCTTGGGAAGGGCGTAGGTCTTGGCGACCTCGGGCATGTTGAAGTGGAAAGCGGTGTCGTAGACCGTGACGTTGGGCAGATCGGGATACTGCTCCAGGCAGTACTCGATAACGTTGGCCTCGGGGTTGTTGTGCAGCGGCGCCAGCGGGGCGACCTCGCGAATCTTGGCGAGGACGTCCTCGTCGACGAGGGAGGAATCACCAAAGTACCAACCGCCCTGAACGATACGGTGGCCGATGCCCTCGATCTTGACGCCGTTGGCCTCAAGGTCCTTCAGGACGACCTCGATGGCGACCTTGTGGTCGGGGAACTCGATGTTCTCGGTCACCTTCTTGGAGCCATTGGCAGCATGGGTGAAGGTACCACCGGTAAAGCAGACGCGCTCGCAGGAGCCCTTTGCGGACACCTTATGGGACTTGGTGTCGATGACCTGATACTTAAGGGTCGAAGATCCCGCGTTGACGACCAGAACGTTCATGTGTCTCCCTACTAACAGGCGGTGTAGCGCCGCCAGGTTACATACGCTTCAATAATAAACCCAAACGCCCTCGCGCTCGGGTTTATTGCGTTGATATATAAGTTATCGGTGCCTAAATACTCATGGCCTTTGACTTGTAAGACGAAATAGCGCGGGGATATACACCAGGGAAGAAATCCCGAGCGCAACAAGCAATACGACTCGAATGCCCGCGATGCTGCTCAACGCAGCATTGAACAGATAGAAAAGGATGGCACCCACCGCCACCATCTGGCTTTGGACCGAAATCAGTGAACAGCGCATCGAAGAATCGACAGCATTTTGAAAAATTGAGTATTTAATTGGAGCAAATAACGAGTACGCGACCGTCTGCAGTACATAGAACACGGGCAGCAAATAGACCGGAGTAAAGGGAATCAAAAACAGAGCAGCCAGGGAAAGGCGCACGATGCCGCAAATACGCGCAAAACGGCCCTTGTCGACATGAGCAATCACACTGGGCACAATAAGCCCCATGGAGGCCGAGGCAAGAAGCTGGACCGCAATGATCACACCCGAAGCGACGGCATTCATTCCGCGACCCGCAAGCAACAGTGAGAAAAAGTCTTCCAGGGCGACAAAAGCAAATGCCTGAGAGCAGTCCATGATGAACGCTGAACGAAGAATGCCGTTACGCGCAATAGCGGCACCGATCATCTTCGGGCTAATTCCACGCTTAGGTGTCGCTGTAGTGTCCCCTCTTCGCATCTCAGGAATGCAGACAACGACAACCAACGTCAACACCATTGCGATGATATCTGCCAAAAGACCAATGAGATACGCGCCAGCGGACGAAATGAAACCGCCCACACAAGCGGAGAGGGCATAAGAGGCATAGAAAACAAATCGCTCAACGACATTAAGCCTTACGAGCTGGTCCAGAGAGACGCTGTCAATGTAAATCGCTTCCATGGACCCGCTCATACATGCAGCGGCAAAACCTTTGAGAGCAAACGCGCCGATTAAAAGCAGAGGAGAACGGACGAGAAGCAGGGCGGCGTAGTATCCAAGCATCCCCACGACGCCAACGAGACCACTTGTCTTTCGTCCAAACCTATCGGCAATATAGCCAGTGGGAACTTCAAGGATGAACTTGCTCACTTGATATGCAATCATCATGCTAGAAATCGCCACCATCGAGAATCCGACGAATTCAAGGTAAACCGTCAGAAAATACAAAATGGTGCTGAAGTTCGACAGAAAAACAAACGTCATATAAAGCAAAACCGTACGGTTTTTCATGCTCCGCCCTCCAAGAGTCAACAATCTAAATCGGAATCTTGGAAAAGCATGAGGGCAAAGCCGTCAGTCATGTGTTACAAGGCGTCAACATTCACTTGACGACACGAGGCCAAATGGCCTCACGAAGCAAGATGACGCAATAGGTGAAGAAATACCGTCTGGTGTCGATCGGTCCAGGCATTTTGTCGATAGCAAAAGTAGATGGGCAAGGCTACGTCATGCGAACCTTCAATAGAGTACTCGCTCACTTCCGACCCATCTGATGCGAGAGAAGAGCCAGAAAAACCCAATATCAATCCCCCGGCTTGAAGAAACTCAGCCTGCGCTCTGTTTCCGTATTCGACGTCGCGGAAGCGGAAATTAACCAGCTGAGCTTCGGGGCATTGATTGATCGCATTGAGACAGGGCGACAAATTAATGGGAACAGCTAACCTGCCGCCCAGTAACTCACGAACGGTCATAGCACCCACAGATTGATGACCCGCTGGGCACGAAAGAACCTTGAGCTCCTTTTCACCCAAGTATTTCGAAGAAAGGACACTGTCCCTTGGTTCCTCAAATGAGATGGCCGCATCCGAAATGCCAAGCACAAGTGATTCAAAGCATGTAGCCGTTGGCTGATGCCACACATCAAGGTGAATCTGAGGGTGCGAGCTTTCAAACGAGTCGTACCAGTTTTCGGAAAAAAGACGCCCCCGCCCGTGAAGACAGGGGACGTAAAGACGAAAGTGGCCGTCGGGCGAAACGCCACCGTTCCCCGATTGGGTGTACTTTTTGAGATCGTCGACTTGTGCCAGGATCACGCGTGCACGACGCGCAAATTCTCTGCCCGCCGGAGACAAAACAGCCTCCCCCGCCGATCGATTGAGCAAAACGATCTGATACTCAGACTCCAGTTTCTTAATTGCCGACGAGACAGCCTGTGGGCTCACGTGAACGGCGCGAGCCGCTTTGCGCACGCCGCCGTAGTTCGCTACCGCTTGAAGGTATTCGAGTTGAGAAAACTGCATAGGTTACTCCAAAGGCAGCCAAGGCGACGGGCCGTGCGTCCTCAGATGAGGTTCTCGCCCAGGTTCTTGCCGCCGAGGACGTGCATGTGGAAGTGCATGACGGTCTGACCGGCGTTGACGCCCTTGTTGGAGATGACGCGGAAACCGTCCTCCAGACCCTTGGCCTTGGCGACCTCCTGGATGGCGTGGGCCATGGCGCCCATGGTCTCGGCGGGCACGTTATCGGCGATGTCACTGTAGTGCTTCTTGGGGATCACGAGCGTGTGGACCGGCGCCTGGGGATTGAGGTCGTCGAACGCGATGACCTGGTCATCCTCGTAGACGACGGTCGAGGGGATCTCGTGGTTGGCAATTTTGCAGAAGATGCAATCACACATGGTTGGTTCCTTTCTCACAGACCAAGGTAATTATATTTGGTCGGGATGGTTAGAACGAAAGGTTGTCGTCGGTGTTGGCGGCTTCGCCGTCGGCGAGCACGTCGTTGCCGTCGACGTCCTTCAGGAGCACCGAGACCTTCTGCTCGGCATCGGACAAGCGGGTACGCAGGCTCTTGAGGAGCTCGACGCCGCGGGTATAGCTCTCAAGCGACTCCTCGAGCTCCATATCACCCGACTCCAAGCTGCGGATGATGAGCTCCAACTCCTGTGAAGCCTGCTTGTACGTAAGCTGCTCGACCGGGGTCTTCTCTGCCATATCTGTTTCCTTTCCTAAAGGTTTATCGCTATGAAACGCGGCCTACTCGACCGTATCGACCGTTGCCGCCACGTTGCCGTCTGCCATGCGCACGCGAATGGCGTCACCGGGCTTAAAGGTCTTGGCGCTCGTGGCCACCCCATCATCGCTGTACGCGATGGAATAACCACGGGCAAGCACCTTGAGCGGCGACAGGGCATCGAGCGAGGCTGCCGCACGGCCCAGGTCGGATGCTGGCTTGTTGAGCATCGTGCGCCCCTGATGCTCCAGGCGGGAGCTTGCGAGCGTGAGCGCATGGCGCTTGCCATCGAGTCCTGAGGTGCTTGCGATCAAGCGCTCGGGCAGACGCTCAAAGTTGGAGCGGAATGCCCCAACCGAACGCGTTATGGCGCCGGACAAACGATCGGCCGTCAGGGCAAGCTCAGACTCGCGACGCTCAACCATAAACGTTGGGTCGTTGAGGCACGGGCGGCACGCAGCCGCATCGAGCGCATCGCCCAAGCGAGCCGTATAGGTATCCCAGGCACGGCGACCGCGCTGATCGAGCATCTCCAGGTCGACCTGGGCCGACCCAATCATCGATGCCATCGCAGCACCCAGACGTTGATAGCGCGCCTCGAGCACATCGGCCAACTCCGTCATAGCCGGCGCCACCGATTCGGCCGCCGCCGTAGGCGTGGAGGCGCGACGGTCGCTCACCATGTCGCAAATCGAGGTATCGGGCTCATGGCCAATGCCGGTCACCACGGGCACGGGACAAGCCGCCACCGCGCGGGCAAGCTCCTCGTCATTAAAGGTCATGAGGTCCTCAAAGGAGCCGCCGCCGCGCACCAACAAAATACAGTCGGGCGCCGGCGTAATGGAAGCGGCGCGGCGCAGGCCCTCAATGAGCTCTGTCGGCGCACCCTCGCCTTGTACCTTGGCACCCACGCAGACGAGCTCGACGAGCGGGTTGCGACGACGCAATGTGCGCTTGACGTCGTCGATTACGGCACCCGAAAGCGAGGTGACGACCGCCACGCGGGAGCAGAACACCGGGATGCGGCGCTTGCGCGCTTCGTCCATCAGACCCTCACGGCGTAGCTTTTCGGCCAGTTGCGCCACTTGTTGACGCAGCAGACCCTCCCCCGCCAGCGAAAACGAGCGAGCGACAAAGCTCATGCGGCCCGTAGCCTTATAGAGATTGAAGCTGCCCTTAAAGCTCACCTGCATACCGTCGCGCAGATCGAACGTGCGCTTGAGATAGGCACCCTTCCAGATGATGCAGTCAACGGCGGCCGAATCGTCCTTGATCTGGAAATAGCAGTGGCCGCTTCGGGCGTTAGGACCACGGAAACCCGTGACCTCGCCCAAAACGCTCAGTTGCGGAATGGCATCGAGCGCACCGGCGGCGATCTCCACCGCCTGGCTCACGCTGAGCTCCTTGCGCTCTTGCTCGTCCGAACCGTCGAACTCGGCGGAAACGGCATTACCGGTTAGGTTCCAGCCTGCCACGCAGCCTCCTTTCGTTATCGAGCACAGAGGCTCCGGCCCCGTGCGAAATTAAGTCCAACACATAGTACAGCGCCGCGAGGACACGAATCCCCGCGGCGCCTGCCTGTCCCATTTGTTATCGGTTGGAGTTTCTGTTGTAGCGAGCCATGAGGTAGAGCAACTGAATGATCGAAGTGAGCGCTGCAGCCACATAGGTAAGCGCGGCTGCCGTCAGTACCTTCTTGGCGCCGTTGACCTGCTTGGAGCTCATGCCCGACTGCTCGATGTACGCCACAGCACGTCGGCTGGCGTCAATCTCGACAGGCAACGTAACGAGTTGGAACAGCACACTAAACGAGAAGAAGATCAACGCGAGGGTCGTGAGCCCGGCAATGTTCATAAACAGGCCCAAGAGTAACACGATGGTCCAGGTGTTCTGGGTAAAGTTGACGACCGGCACGAGGGCGGTACGCACTTTCATCATGGCATAGCCGCTTTGACGCTGGGCGGCATGGCCCGCCTCGTGGCAGGCGACGGCAACGCTTGCGACCGAACCGCCCGAACGGTTGGCATCCGACAGATACAGGTTGTTGTCCTGCGGGTTGTAATGGTCGGTGAGCTCGCCAGCGACACCCTTGATACCCACGGCGCTACAACCGTTGGCATCGAGCATGCGGCGAGCGACTGTGGCACCCGTATCGCCGTCCGAGCGAACCTTGGACCAGGTTTTGTACGTCGAGTTGATATAGTTCTGTGCGGCAAGGCCAAGCACCGTGCAGACAAGAACAACCAGCAGGTACAGCGGGTCGATGCCAAAGCCGTATCCATAGTAATAAGGCATGCGAATTCCTCCGAGTCGAGTTACACGTTGGAGGCATTTTACCCACTCAACCGGCTAGGCTTCCCTACAGGAGCTCGATTTTGCCGTCCTTCACCGTCAACCCCATATTGCCGGAAAGCAGATCGTCCAGGCGCGAGCCCACAAGCTCAAAGCGCCAACCTTCGCGCAGGCGGCTCTGCTCGGGATGCTCAATGTAGTCGGCCAGGTCATCGCGCGAGGCAATGACCGAGGTCGCAACGCCTGAGCGCTCGGCAACCAGGCGGATAAGCGCATACATAAGGTCAGTCACGCTCTCCAGCTCCGGCGAAATCTGACGATGTCCGCGCACCAAGAGCGGCAGGCGATCGTGCGGACAGCTCGCACCGCGCTTGATGGCCATGAGCGCACCGTCCACGTCGCGCTCCCCCAATTGATCGGTACCGCGAATGCTACGGAACTCCTCAACGCGCACGGGATTGCGCTTAACGAGCGCTAGCAGCGTGTCGTCGGACATGACCCACTTGCGTGGGATGTTGCGCCGCTCGGCGCGGTCCTCGCGCCAGGCGGCGAGCTCGCGCGCGATACCCAGCTGATGACGGCTGCACGAATTGATGCGCTTGACCTTGCGGAACGCCTCGTGGCGATCGGCGCGATAGTGCGACTCGTCAGCCAGCGGGCGCAGCTCGTCGAGCACCCAGTCCACACGGCCCAGCTCGCGCAGGCGGCTCATCATCTCGGTATAGGCGACGATCAGGTACTTGACGTCATCGATCGCATACTCAATCTGCTTATCGGTCAGCGGGCGGCGCGACCAGTCGGTCAGTGACTCGGTCTTGGGCAGCGATACGCCGCAGAACGTCTGAACAAGCGCGCCATACGAAATCTGCTGGCGCTCGCCCAAAAAGGCGGCGGCGACCTGCGTATCGAAAATCGGTCGTGGCAGCACGCCCACGGTATGGAGCATGACCTCCATATCCTGCGAGCACGCGTGGAAGACCTTGGTCACGCTCTCGTCGGCCATAAGCTCGGCCAGCGGCGATAGGTCGTCGATTACCAGGGGATCGACCGCGACGCTCTCAGCAGGGGTGGCAATCTGAACCAAACATAGACGCGGATGGAACGTGCGCTCGCGCAAAAACTCGGTATCGACGGCAATCGCGTCGAACTCACGGGCGCGCTGGCAAAAGTCGAGTAGAGCCTGATGTGTGGAAATGTACATATCAACCCATCGAATAAGGTTAGGCCCGAAAAACACGGGTAGGATATCGGCATTGCCTTACAACTATACTCGGTTAGTCACAGAACGGGAACGTAAGTATGCGCTGCCTTATCATCCACAACCCGGCATCGGGCCCCAGCTCAGATGAAATCTTCGCATTCACGCACGCCCTTGCACAGGGCGGCGACGAGGTCGTGATGCGCTTTATCGGCGATGGCATGGAACCCGAGGACGCCGTGGCAGACGTGCGCGAGTTTGACCGCGTGGTCGTTTCGGGCGGCGACGGCACTGTCTCCAACGTGCTCGACCAGATGCGCGGATGCGGTGTCCCCACGCTCGTCTTCCCCTCCGGTACGGCCTGCCTGTTCTTCAACAACATCGGCAATGCCCCCGAGGCGGCGGCGCTCGCCAAGGCCTGCCGTGCCGGTCGCACGGTCAAAGTCGACATGGGCGAGCTCTTTTGGCTCGACGAGAACGGCAACGAGAAGCGCCACGGCTTCATCATCATCGCCGGCTCGGGCTTCGACGCCGAGATCATGATGAAGGCCGCCCCCACCAAAAACGACATCGGCGAGATCGCTTACTTCCTCTCCGCGCTCGCCACGCCCAATCCCACGGTGGCGCACTTTACGATTGAGCATGACGGCATTGTCGAGGAGCTCGACGGCATCTGCTGCATGGCCGGCAACACCTCGGTCATCCAAAACGACATCAACCTGTTCCCCGACTGCCGTATGAACGATGGCATGGTCGACATTGCGGTCATCGAACCCGTAAAAACTGTGCAGCTTCTACCGACTGTGATCACCGCCGCACTCGACCCCGCCGGCAAGGTACTCGGCCGCCCGCAGTTCAAGATCATCCAGACCAAGGAAGCCAAGATCACCTGCACCCCGTCACTGGGCATGCAGTTCGATGGCGAGATTATCTCCAGCAATTCGGGCGTCTTTGGAGCCCGCGCGCTTCCGCAATGCCTCGACCTCATCGTCGACGAATTCTCCCCGCTCGGAAAATAGGAGGACCCTATGAACGACAATCCCCTGATCGGCTTTATTGTCATCGTCTTGGCCATGCTCGTCGGTTACGCCATCAACGTGATTCACCGCCGAAAGAAGTAAATCCACATTGGTATGATATTCATCCAGTTATCGACTCTCCCGCTGTTTATGCAAATCCTAAACAGCGGGAGAGTTTTCTTTTTGACCGCCGTCTAATGCTTTATTCAGCTACAGTAAATGCAGGGTGCCTTTATTTAACTAAAGCCATAAAATGAGTATTATTATCCGTTCATCGTATATTTCTTCACGCTCATCGAGCAAAGGCTGTTGTCGAGTGAATACTCTTTACACTTCCTTTAGGCTAGTAGATGTATTTATTAGCTGAAACTCCGTACGGTTTCGCGGGGTTTCAACAGTTGGGAGGGATTATGAGGTTTACTCATCCTGTCAACACGCTCAAGAAGCTCGGCTGCGGCCTTGCGTTTGGAGCAGCGGCTATCATGGCCATGCCGACTTCGGCACTCGCCTGCACCCAGATCTACATGGGCAGCAAGCTCACGGCAGACGGCAACACGTACTACGGCCGTTCCGAGGACTTCGGTCCGCGCTACATCAAGCACTTTGGCATTGAGCCCGCACACAAGGACGGCAACGAGTACACCTCGGTCGAGTCCGGTTTTGAGTACAAGTCCAAGGGCGCAACCTACCGCTACACCTTCGTTCGCGACAACCCCTCGCAGTGGGAAGATCGCTACGACGCATATTCCGAGGCAGGCATCAACGAGAAGGGTGTCTCCTGCTCTGCCACGTTGAGCACCTCCTATAACGAGAAGGCCGAAGAGGCCGACCCCATCACCGAGGAGACTGGCATTGGCGAATACAACTACGCCAGCGTCATTCTGGGCGAGAGTGCCACGGCCCGCGAGGGTGTCGAGCTCCTCGGCAGCCTGATTGACGAGCAGGGCGTCTGCTCCAACGACCAGATCATCATTGCCGACAACAACGAGACCTGGTTGTTTGCAGCGCTTTCCGGCCATCAGTGGATCGCCATGAGGCTCACTGACGATATCGCCTCGCTCAACCCCAACATCGGCAACCTCACCTATGACGTCGACCTCGACGACACCGAGAACTGCCTCCACTCCGAGGGCATCGAGTCTATGCCTAAGGAGAAGGGCTTTGCCGAGTACACCGACGGCAAGTTCGACGTCGCCAAGACCTACGGCGAGGAGATTGGCGAGGCCGGCATGCACCAGTGGTCGCGCTATATCCAGGGCCGCGATTACTTCATGGCTCCGCTTGCTGAGGGCACCGACTACGAGATCGTCAAGGACGAGCGCGAAGACGCTCGCGCGACGACCGGCGCCCTGGTCCACGAAATGCAGCCGCTGTTCTTTACGCCCGGCAAGTCCGACTGGAACACCTTTGAGATGATTCGTTCCTTCGCCGCTCGCGGCGAGAATGTCGCCGGCCTCAACGCCAACACCGACGGCGCGTATGCCATCGGCTCCAACCGCAACACCGAAATCCACACCTTCCAGATCCGTCACGGCATGGACCCCGAGATCGCGACCATCCAGTGGGAGATGCTCTCCAACGCCGAGTTCTCCGTCGCTATCCCCCTCTATTCCGCACTGCTCACCGAGGTCAGCCCCTACTTCAGCGATCAGGATGTCTCCTTCGATCACTGCGAAGAGGAAGACGTCGTGAACAACGAGGAGCCCAAGAACTCCATCAACTACGTCCTCATGGACATCAACACGCTCGCCTATGAGAACCGCGACCACTGCGCCACCGGCGTCCGCGCCTATCTCGACGCCCTGCAGAAGGAGCTCATCGAGCAGAACCTGACCGTCGACGAGGCCATGCAGGCCGAAGAAGGCACCGAAGCCCGCACCGCCCTGGCCAACAAGGCCGGCAAGGCTGCAACCAAGAACACCTATGTTAAGTGCAAGGCCATGCTCGAGGAGATGCGCGACTACCTCCAGGAGGGCGATTTCTCCGAGGAGTTCGTCCCGAGTGACTACGATGCTGACAACGACTGCCTGGTCGAGTCCATCACCTACGCCGACGAGGCCCTTTCCGATGAGGACGTGGCCGAGCCCGAGGCCGAAGAGGAAGAGGTCACCGAGGAGAAGTCCGAGGGCAACAACATGGCCGCCATGGCCGTTGGCGCCGTCGTCATCATCGGTGTCTGCGCCTACGTGATCTATCGTCGCAAGAAGGCCTAAAGCCCTCATGTCTTAGCTGAGCGGACAAGGCAGCAATGGCAGCCTCGCCCGCTCAGCCCGCTCTTTTGACCGACGGGAAACCCGCCTGAAATCTTTTCAAAAAAGATTTCCCCGCACACACTTCGCTGTGCTATAGTGCAGCGCAACAGCAACTAGGTGCGACCGCGCCACGGCATCACGAAAGGAGCCACCAACATGAAGAACACGATGAAGTCTCTCAACAACTGGTGGTGGCGTGATGCGAATACGATCGGTCGACAGTGAGTCCCTCACGCCTGCTTTTGCGCTCTAGGTGATTGGAAGGCCTCCGGTTTCGACCGGGGGCCTTTTTCTATCTCGAGCCCGATCGCATTCGCATCACGCGCCTCCGTTTTTCTCTTACACTCCCCTTTTTGAAAGGATTTTCACCATGTCTCAGAACACCACCGCCACCGCCCAGCCCCGCACCGTCCAGACCGCCGACCGCGGCAAACTCGATGTCCGTGCCCTCGTCCTGCTCGCCATCCTGCTCGCCGCCGGCTTCATCCTCAACTTCACCGTCGGCAAGGCAGTCTCGAGCATTTCGGGCGGTATGATCAGCCCCGAGTTCATCATCTCGGCCTTCTGCCTCACCATTCTGGTCGTTCGCCCCAACATCGGTCAGGCGCTCGTCATTGGCCTCATCTCGGCTGCCGTGATCCAGATCACCACCACTTCGCCGTTCGTCGATTTTGCCGCCGAGGGCATCGCCGCCATGCTCATGGCCGGCATCGTCAACGCCGCCGGCAAGAACGGTCAGGTCAAGCCCGCCATCGCCATTGTTGCAACCTTCCTGACCACCTTTGTCTCCGGCGTCATCTTCATGGTCATCAAGATGGCCATGCTCGGCGTGGTAGGCGAGCTCGCCGCCGCCATGCTGCCCGTCGTTGCCATGACCGCCGTCTTTAACGCCATTCTGGTCGGCGCCCTCTACCTGCCCATCCAGAAGGCTCTTAGACTCAACTAACCCGCTCGGCTTTACGAGCCACCCCATCTTGGCGTTCATTCGTCGCTCGCGTACCCAAGTACGCTTCGCTCCTCTTTCTCGCGCCAACCTGGGGCCCCTCGTAAAGCCGTCTCCGTGCTTCACCACCAAAAACTGTCCCAAACGACTAGCTTTTGGGGACGTTCTTAAACGACTAGTCATTAAAGAACGTCCCCAATGACTATGAAAGGTATCCATGGAAACGATCATCAACGTCGACGATGTCTCGTTCTCCTATGGCACGCAGACCGAGCAGGCGCTCAGCCACATCTCGCTCAGCGTGAACAAGGGAGATTTCATCGGCATCATCGGGCCCTCGGGCGCCGGCAAGTCCACGCTTGCCGCCTGCCTGTCGGGTGCCGTGCCCCACCACTACACCGGCACGTTCTTTGGGTCCGTCATGGTTGACGGCCACGACACCTGCGAAGCCTCGCTCACCGACGTGTCGCAAATCGTCGGCAGCGTGCTGCAGGATATCGACACGCAGATGGTCGCCTCGGTCGTCGAGGACGAGATGCTCTTTGGCCTCGAGAACTTTGGCGTTCCCCACGACCAGATCGAGCAGCGCGTGAGCGAAACGCTCGAGACCGTCGGCATCAGCGACCTGCGCGACCGCGAGATCGCCACCCTCTCGGGCGGACAGAAGCAAAAGGTAGCCATCGCCGCCATCCTCGCCATGCGTCCGCGCGTCTTGGTTCTCGACGAGCCCACCGCGGCACTCGACCCCGCCAGCTCCACGTTGGTCTTCGAGACGCTGCGTGAGGCAAACCGCACACTTGGAATTACCATCGTCGTCGTTGAGCAAAAGGTCGCCCTGCTCTCGGAGTACTGCAACCGCGTGCTCGTGCTCAACCATGGCGAAATCGCGCTGCAGGGCGAACCACACGAGGTCTTCGCGCATACCGACGAGCTCCGTGCCATCGGCGTCGACTGCCCTCGCGTCACGCGTATCTTCAATAGCCTCGAGGCCGATGGCCTGGTAAGCGGTACCCCTTGCTTGGATGTCGATGAGGCCGAGCGCCTGATTTCGGGCATCGTCGACCCCGCACACGCGGCCAGCGAAGCCCAGGCGCCCGCCGGCTCACCGCACGCACCGTCGTTGCGCCCTCATGCCAAGGACGCCGAACCCGTACTCACCTTCGACCATGTTGAGTTTGCCTATCCCAATGGCGGCGCCGCCGTACACGACCTTAGCCTGACGCTCTATCCCGGCGAGCTCGTGGGCATCGTCGGCCAAAACGGTGCCGGCAAGACCACGCTCACCAAGCTGCTCACAGGCCTGCTCAAGCCCGCCTCGGGCAGCGTGCGCGTCACGGGACTGGATACCGCGGCCGTTCCCACGAGCCGCATCGCCCGCGAAGTCGCAACCCTCTTCCAAAACCCCGACCGCCAGATCTGCAAGGATACCGTACTCGACGAGGTCGCTTTTGGCCTGGAGCTTGCCGGCATCGACCGTGCCGAGGCTCTGCGTCGCGCTCGACTCGTTATCGACCGCTTTGGCCTGCCTGCCGATGAGGCACCTTTCTCGCTTTCGCGCGGCCAGCGACAAATGGTGGCGCTTGCCTCCGTCGTAGTGGTTGAGCCCAAGATCGTCGTGCTCGACGAGCCCACGAGCGGCCTTGATTACCGCGAGTGCATGACCGTCATGGAAACGGTGCGCACCATGGCCGAGCGCGGCTGCGCCGTTATCATGGTCTGCCACGATATGGAAGTCGTCTCGGATTTTGCCGAGCGCATTGTGGTAATGGCCGACGGTAGCATCCTCGACCGCGGCCGCACGCACGAGCTATTCTCGAACATCGATCTCATGCAGCGTGCCTATGTTGAGCCGCCCCAGGTTATTGAACTCTCGCGCCGTCTGGCATCTTCCGTCTCGCCCGCTTTTGCGCAGGTGAGCGAGGTCACCGATGTCGTTCGCATTACCAAGGAGATGGTCCGCCGTGGTTAACGTCATCGACTACATGCCAGGCGATACGCTGCTGCATCGCCTGAACCCCGTCGTCAAATTGGGCCTCGCCGCCGCCATCATCGTCGGCATCTTCTTGTCCGACACCTACGTGGCGCTGCTGAGCTTTTTGGTGCTCACCCTTGCGCTGGGTGCCTATGCCGGCGTCGTCGACCGTCTGTTCTCGCTGCTCAAGTTGCTGATTCCGCTCGCGCTTATCATGCTGGTGCTCCAGCTTGCCTTTATGCGCGATGGCAACGTTGTGTGGGGCTTTATCACCGACACGGGCCTCATCACAGGATCGAAGGCCTGTCTGCGCCTGCTGGGTGTGGCGTTACCGCTCATCCTCATGCTCATGGTGACCAAGCTCAACGACCTTGCCAACGCCTGCGTCGAAGTGCTGCACGTACCGTATCGCTATGCCTTCACCTTTACCACGGCGCTGCGCTTTGTGCCGGTGTTTGGTCAGGAGATGAACGCCATCATGGAAGCGCAGACCGCGCGCGGCGTCGAGTACGACACCAAGAACCCTATCAAGAAGCTTAAGCTCATGCTGCCACTGTGTGTGCCGCTGCTCATCTCGAGCGTGGGCAAGACCGATGCCACGGCCTTGGCGGCAGAACAGCGCGGCTTCTATCTGCGCACGCGCGCCAGCTCGTACAAGCGCTACCCCATCAAGGGCCTGGACATCGCCGTACTCATCGTCAGCATCGCCCTCATCGCCATCGGCTTCCTGTTCTAGTTCGCCACCGACAGCAACCGCCCAACGCAAAAGGCCTCGGCTCGCACCAAACGAGCCGAGGCCTTTATTGTTTCACCAGATAAAACCTACCAAAATTAACCTGTCCCTTTTTGACGGGTCGGAAGCTAGAGGCGGTAGGGGACGCCGCTGCGGATGATGGATTCGCGCACCAGGACATCCATAGCATCGAGGGTGATCTCGGGCATCTCTCGGTACTTTTGCAGCACCGAGAGCTCGGTGCAGGCCAGAATGACACGGTCGCAGCCGCTACGGGCGAACTCCCACATCACGCGGTCGAACTTATCCATATCGGGCTCACGTCCGGCCTTCACATCATCGTAGATAAGCGACATCACATCGTTCTGACGTTTCTCGCTGGGATAGACAACCTCAACACCCGCAGCCTCGCATTCGCAGCCGTAGACGCCCGCGCCCACGGTTCCGTCGGTGCCCATAATGCCAATCTTGTGCACTGGCTCGGCCGGCATACTCAGGTTGGGGTCGAACTCGCACTCCCCCATCACCGCACCCGCAAGGGCATAGCGCACCGACTCACGCGGCATGTGAATAATCGGCACCTTCGTAAACGACTGGATCTGGTCGTAGAAGTAGTGCGACGTGTTGCAGGGAATGGCAATGTGCGCACAGCCCAGCGACTCGAGTGCCTGGGCACACTCTTTCATGGTCGCCAGCAGCTTGGCATGCTCGCCGGTCTTAATGGCAAGCGTGCGGTCGGGCATGGTCGACTTGGAGAGCACCACCATGTCGATATGTTCCTGATCGCAGGCAGCAGCCGTATGGCGCACCACCTGGTCGTAGTAATACGACGTGGCCTCGGCGCCCATGCCGCCGATAACTCCCAGCTTTTCCATCGCCGCCTCCTTGGTGACGCTTGCGCAATTGCGCGTATCATACCCGCGCCCGCCCGATGTAAACCGGACGGGCGCCGCACTCATCTACTTGTAATACGTCTTGAACAGCTTAAAGTGGCGCAGCTTGGTGTGCCACATGCGCAGCCAGCGGTTAAAGACAAAGTCGCCCTTCATAAACGAAGGGTCGGCGCCCTTGCCTTCCTTGTCCAGGCGATGCACCTTAGCGCGCAGCTCGGGATCCTTGACGTACTTGTCGACGACGCCCATGGGAACGACCATCCACAGCGCCTCGTCCTGCGCCGTCACAAACTCCGGCTCAAACGGGCGGTTGAACACATACTCGTCCACCACATACTTGGCAACGTTAAAGCCGCTGTTAGTGACGTAGTAGTTGCTGCGACCTTGGCGCGTGTTGAAATCGAAGAACTTAAACGAGCCGTCGCGCTCGTCGTACTTAACGTCAAAGTTGGAATAGCCCACAAAGTGAAGGTCCTCGAGCAACTTGCGCACGCCGCCCATGAGCTCGTCATTGGGCTCGGTGATGATACAGGCGTGGTTGCCGACACCGTGAGGCTGATGCTCCTCGAGCAGCACGTGACCCAGGCACATCATGCGCACCTTGCCGTTGCGGTCGGAATAACTGGTGAGTACGCGCATGTACTCGTCATTGCCGGGCACGCGATCCTGCAAGATCAGGTCGTCGGTGTAGCCGCTGGCATACGAGTCGCGAATGACCTGTTCCAGCTCGGCACGGTCGGCAATCTCATAGGCCTTTTTCTGGCCCTCGAACTCGTGCTGCCACCACATGATGCCGTCAGAAGGCTTCAGAATCATCGGGTAGGGAAAATCGATCTGGTCGAGCACTTCGGCAGGCGCCTCGCCTTGGGCGTTCAGCATCGCCATGGTGAAGGTAAAGGTATGCGGATAGGGCACGCCATGCTTCTCGCACAGCTCGTAGAAGATCTCCTTCTTCTGACACTGTTCAAGCATGCTATAGGGAGCGTAAGGCGCGACGATGTTATCCGCCAACTCATGGGCATCCTTGGCCTGAGCCACGAGGGCAACATAGTTATCGCCACAGCCCACAAGGACAATCGTCTTATCGGCATGCGCTTGGGCAATGCCGTTGACGGTCCTGAGCATCACGGGCATGGTATCGATATCCACGTTGGGCGTGTAGTCGATAATCTGGCTGCGGTACGCGGGACCCGTCTGATACTTGCCAAAGACCAGACTCTTGACCTGGTACTCCTCGTAGAAGGCGCGCGCCACCGAATAGGCGTTGATGTCGCCACCGAGCAGCACGGGAATGAACTCGCGCTCTGTAAACTGCAATGCCATGGAAACTTCCTATCATGAACTGCCCACACAACGGGCGGTCTTTGCGCAACTGGTTTATTCTAGCGTGCCAAGCCGCCGGCGCCCAAAGCTCCACCGTATCTATGGCAATCGACGCAATCGTCCAGCACGAAGACGGCGCTCACCGTTGTATGACAATGGGCAATGAACCTACCATTGTTGTAGGATTCAGCGTATTGACATCCTCGAACGAAAGGCGCGCACGTGCCCCAAGACCATCCGACCGATAATCCTATCCTCAATGCCACGAAGCGCGAGCTGGCGGAACGCGCACAAACGGCCGTTCCCCTACGCACGGCAAACGATACCTACGACAGGCCCGCCCGCATCGTCTCAATCAACACGTCGGCGCACAAGGGCACACGCAAGTCGCCCATCGCGGATGGACACGACACCGTTATAGAACAATTTGGCCTCGCCTCCGACGCACACGCCGGGCATTGGCACCGTCAGGTTTCCTTTTTGGCCGCAGAGTCCATCCAGACGGCGCAGGCCCGCGGACTCGATGTGCGCAAGGGTGACTTTGGGGAGAACTTCACCACGCAAGGCATCAATCTACTCTCGCTCCCCATGGGCACGCAGCTCAAGCTTGGCAGCGAGGTGCTTGTCGAAATCAGCCAAATCGGCAAGGTCTGCCACACACGCTGTGCCATCTACTATCTCGCCGGCGACTGCATCTTTCCCCACGAGGGCGTTTTTGGCGTGGTACTAAAGGGCGGAGAGGTCCATATCGGCGACGACATCCAGGTGGTCAAGTTCGGCGACGGCATCTGCTCGTTCACCCCTGCCGAGACCCTCGAGGAGATTGAGCAGGCTCGTCAGGAGGGCACGCTGTAGTTGTAAAACCCCACGTTGAGATAGCTTTTACAGCCCAAAACACCTCTCAAACAGGGCTCTGTAACGTTAAAGTTGAACTCTATGGTTTCTCAACAATTCATCATAACTGCAGGTCAAAGCCAAAGCCTCAAGTTCAACTTGACCCTTTGGAACCTTTAAGGTTCAAGTTGAGGTCGAAAGCAGTAGTAGAATACCGTTCGAACCATAACCTACGATTGATTGCAGAGGGACTGGATGCAGCATTCGAATCATCGCGCCGCAGCGCTCATTGCGTCGAAGCCGGCTCGTATCATCACGAGCGCCGCGCTCGCCGTTGCGCTGACGGCCACGCCGATGCTCTCCCCCGTTGCGGCGTATGCCGCCTCGCAGGCAACGCAGGACCAGCTTTCCGCAGCCCAGCAGAAGATCGAAGCCGCCACGAGCGCCTACAACGACGCCCGCACCAAACTCGATGACCTGCAAAAGCAGATTGACTCCAATGAGGCAAGCATCGAGGAAATCGAGGCTAAGCTTCCCGAGCAGCAGGCCAAGGCAAGCTCCGCCATGCGCGATCTGTACAAGTATCAGAAGGGCACCAACCCCATCGTGAGCTTCCTGGTCAACGCGCAGAGCCTGGGTGAGTTCATCACGACCTGCAAATACACCAACCAGATCACGAGCTCGAGCGTCGACGAGATCGAACAGCTCAATAACATGCAAACCGAACTCGAGCAGAACAAGGCTGAGCTCCAGCAGGCCAAGTCTCAGCTTGAGGCAGAGCAGAAAAACGCCGAGGATGCGTTGGCTCAGGCCCAGCAGCTCCGCAGCGAGGCACAGGCAAAAGCCGAGCAGGAAAATGCCGCCGAGCTTGCCAAGCTTGAGGCCGATAAGGCCGCTGCCGCCGAGAAGCTCTCGGGCGAGGGCGTAAGCGGCAGCAATTCCAGCAGCCAGGCCACCAACACCAACACCACCATCGACACCACGGTGAACAACGCCAATACCGGTAGCTCCGATTACGATTCGTTCATCAATGAGTGGACGAGCCGCATCGACAATTATCTCGCCGGCTCCCCCATGGCAGGCCAGGGCTATAACTTTGCCGTCGCCGCTTGGAATACCGGTGTCGACCCCCGTTGGTCCCCCGCCATCGCCTGCATCGAGAGCACCAAGGGTGCTTATTGCGCCAATTCTTACAACGCCTGGGGCTGGAGTGCCCGTGGCGGCGGTTGGCGCAGCTTTGGCAGCTGGAGCGAGGGCATCTCCGCTCACGTTGCCTATCTGGGCGCCAACTACGGCTCCACCCTTACCCCGGCAGCGGCCAAAAAGTACTGCCCGCCCACGTGGCAGGACTGGTACAACAAAGTCGCCGCTCAGATGAACCGCATCTAGGTGCAACTGCAAAGGGCCCCAATGGGGCCCTTTTCTTTTAGGTAGCGGAGGTATCGACGACGCCGGTCGCATTGGCAACCGCGACTATGACGATCATGCATAGGAGCAGCACACCCAATGCCTTGAGCCAGAGTTTCGCGAGTTTCTTGCCGCGATAGCTGTCGAGCAGTGCGAATCGCCGACGAAGACGGCGCTTATCGAGCAGCGCAAAATGCATAAGCACCATAAGGCCATCGACAAAGAAAAAGTACTCGATTATGAGAAACCACGTCGGGTAGCTTTGGTTTGCTCCCGTGGGGTGAAAGACGGCAAAGTGACTTCCGGCAAAGAACACAAGTAGGGAGAAGCAGACAAGCGTATTCCAAATGCGCCCCAGAGACTCCGGAACGCGAGAGAGCAGACCGCATGCAGCGGAGGCGGCAGGCCTAGGAAGCCCTGTGGGGTTCTGGAGCCCTTGGGGCGTCAGCTCTGCCTCCGATGCCGGAGTACGGACAGGCGCAGGCGCAGGAGGCCGCACGGGGCGGCTCAGATCGTATGCCGTGCGCGTCGCCCGTCCCAACGCTTCCGCACTCGCAAAACGCTTGGCCGGGTCGAGCGCCATCGACATGCAGACGGCATCGGCAAGTGGGGTGGGAATGCCACGCGCTTCGCATTGCTCGCGCATGTCGAGCCCCGGTTTAGGGTCGACTCCCGTCAAGCAGAAGAACAACAGGGCGCCCAGTGCATAGACGTCGCTGCGCACGCTCGTCTGCCCAAACCCATACTGCTCGGGTGGCGCATAGGGTCGCGTGCCGAACTTGACGGTGTCGGCATCGGCGCCAGCGCGCCACACGCGCGCAATCCCCAAGTCAATAATCACCAGCGACGAAAACGTCAGGCCGTCATCAGGCGTATAGTTGGCACCTGTCACGATGATATTCGACGGCTTGAGGTCGCGATGGATCACCGGTGCCGACGTCTCCCCCGCCATTGCAAAACCGGCGTGGAGCTCGCCCACGGCATCGCATAGGGCAGGATACAATTCACGCGCATAATCGGGGGTGGCTCCCAGACGGTCCACCAACACCCCGAGCGTCTCCCCTTCGATGTATTCCATAACCACGTTGAGCTCGTCGCCCACACGACGACAATCGACGATTCTGGGCAGGTGCTCAAAACGCCTGCCCGCCCGCTGAGCGGCAAACAGACGCTCGTATGCCCCGCCGATTTGAGCCGAGGCATCGATGCGTTTACGGACAAAGGGGCCGAGCGAACCACCACCGGTTCCTTCAAAGTACACGAGCTCGGTTGTTTCAACGGACGAGCGCTTAAGCACACGCTCCACGCGATAGCTGTCGTCGCGATCGAGCGACGCCAGATGTTCGGCAAGTGCTGCGGTCAGCTCGTCATCGGAATATGTTGGGGTCTGAGTATCCATAGCCTCCATCATAACGCAGGGCGCAGACACCCCATGGCATCCGCGCCCCGTTCGCTTGCATCGTTGTTCGGCAGCCCCGCCGGCTCAGATATCAGCCGCTAGCTCACCGTCTCCTCGCCAAAGCGATACAGCTCCTCGTTGACCTTTTGGAGGCTGCACCCGCGATCGATGCAAAAGATGATAATCGCATCACGGCGATCCTTGCAGTTAAGGACGCTTACCCCGGCAGCCGTCAGCGCACGGTTGGCCTCCTTGAGCGTCAGCGCCATCGCAAAGGCAATCTGCAGCACCTTATTGCGACTCGGGTGACGCGCACCGGTAAAGATCTGATAGCCAAAGGTCTCATTGAGATCGGCCATACGAACCACGCGCGAGCGCTCCAAGCCCTTTTCCTGCAGCAGCTGCTTCAGGTAGTCCGAAAGCGACGGGGCGGCAAAGTCGTGCTCCCTGATATAGCCATCGATGTTCGGCGCATCGAGAAGCTCATTGAGCAACTCGTCCGTCAGCTTTTTATCGGGCATGCGGCTTCACCTCCCCATGCGGTCAACAACGGCAACAAGCTAGGCGAGCACCCAGCTCGCAGTCGCAGACTTATCAAACACGTTGGCAAAATAGAGAGCCTTCTTGATGTCACCATCAAAGTAGATATTGCCCGCCACGGAGCCACCGGCGGCAAGGGTACCAGACTGCAGCTCATCGGAGCCCTCGCTGTAGTAACCCTGATTCTGTTGAGCTCCGTTGGCGTCCTCGCCCTTCCAGTCGTAAATATTGTAATCTGCGCCCTCATCGCCATTGTTGACGTACGTGACGTGAATACCCGTCATGGTCGAACCGTCATAATTTGTGAGACCGGGCTGGACGGAATCGACGACGACGGAAAGGCCAGCGGTCGTGGTCACCGTCGTGCCAACAGCCAGGTCAGTCGTAGGCTGCTCTTCCGTCTTCATCTCTTCCTTCTTGTCGCCATCGTCGGCATCCTCGGTGACGGTCGCCTTATCGCTACCGCAACCGGCAAGAAGACCGGCAGCCCCCAAGGCAACAGTGGCGAATGCGCCAAGTGCAGCGCGACGGCTCAGCAGCACTTCGTTTTCGAGCTTATTCATCATGCATCCTTCCTACGATCCGGCTACCGCGCCGGCACACAGCACATCGTAGGAAGGATTGAACTTGAATTCATTAGCTGAGAGCTAAAGTTGCGATAAACGGCCAATGCAGTTATCAAAACGCCGAGCAAACGCACTTTGCACGACCGTCTGCTGGCAGCGCATCAACCCACCGTGACGGATTCCCCGGTAAAGGTGCTCACAAGCAACAGGATAAAGAAGGCTAAATAGCTGATGCTCAATAGGTAGGCGACGACTAAAAAGATGGTCCATCCAACATTGGTCTTACCATCGGCACGACGTTGCTCGCGAGAACGACACAGCCAGACCGTCACGCCAATGGCCACAATCAGCAACACGAGTGCCGCTGCTGCCACCCCGGCAAGCGCAAACATCACGCCAATGCTCACAGCAATAACCGGAAGCAACAACAAGCCACATCCACACCCACCGGGACTATAAACGGCAGACTGTCGGCGTCGTTCCATCGTCACTCCCATCATCTTTGAGCACTACAGTGCGATGGCCTGCTGAACAGGAACGATCTTATCGAGTTCCGGTTCAATCCGCCTTTTCTCGGCCTCAAGGTCAAACGCCACCTGAGCGCGCAGCCAATAACCATCCGTCAGGCCAAAATAACGGCAAAGACGGAGGTCGGTGTCGGCCGTCACGCGACGTTTTCCCAAGACAATCTGCCCGATACGCTGAGCCGGAATCCCGGTCTCTTTCGCAAGGCGATATTGAGAAATGCCCATGGGAACAAGAAACTCCTCTTTGAGAAGCTCACCAGGAGTCACCGGCGACAGCAAATCGGCCGAAGTCTCATCACTTGTGATAATCGACGATTTCGACATTCCAAGCCATCTCCTGTCTCCACTCAAAACAGACCCGATAGCGCTCGTTAACACGGATGCTATATTGACCGGCACGATCGCCCTTCAAAGCTTCCAGGCGGTTGCCCGGTGGAACGCGAAGATCATCAAGCGAAGCACAAACCTGCAGTTGGCGAATCTTCCTCAACGCAACACGCTCAAAGGGCACGAACCTCCTGACCCGCACACCCATGGCAAAGCGTTCGGTATCCTCATCTTTATACGATGCAATCATAGTATCGCCTTACGTTAGTAACGTCAAACGTTTCTACAGACTTACATCTCTATTATATCGTACGTTTGTTCGTGTTTTCTAGAACAAATAGTCCTTCACGCCTTAGTCAAGCAAAAGCAATCGTTTGTAGACATCGAGGCCCTTGAGTAGGATTTCCTCGTCGAAGAGCATGCTATCGGTATGCAGAGCGCTTGTGGCATAGGCGGGGCAGCCATCAGCGTCGATCGGGTTTTCTTGTCCCCCTGGAATACCCGTGCCCAGCAAGAAGAACACGCCCGGCAAATGGCGCTGATAGAAAGCAAAGTCCTCGGCAATCAACAGCGGTTCCTCCACAAGCTGCAGCCCGGGCAAGGCAGGCGCGACGCTGGCAAACAACTCGGGGTCGTTGTCGACCGGCGGATAGCCCTCGGCAAAGTCGAGATCATACGTGCAGCCCGTTGAGACGCAGGCATCGTCCAGCACGCGGCGCACTCCTTCGCGCGCCCGGTCGAACATGTCGTCCGTAAACACACGCAGGCTTCCGGCCACATGGGCCTCCCCCGCCACCGCATTGCAAACCGTACCGGCCTGCAGCAGACCAAACTTACCGATACAGGGCTCGTCGGTGCCCAGCTCGTCCATCAGCTCACGCTCGGCAACCAAGAACTTGGCAGCCGCCAGCGCCGCATCGTGCGATTCGCCAACGGGAACGCCGTAGGTCTTGGCGATATGGATGCTCGCGCCATGGATATGAATGTGCGTCTCGCTTGAGCGCGCCAGCAGCGGACCAGAACAGCTCGCCAACGTGCCGGCGGGCAAATCGGGCCATACGTGGAAGCCAAAAATGCGGTCGACGCCATAGCGCTCGAATACGCCGCTCTCACACACCGTCTTGGCGCCACCGGTCGTTTCCTCGGCCGGCTGAAACACAAAGAGCACGTTGCGCTTGATGGCACCCGGCTGCTCACGAATCGTGCGATCGACATACGTCGCGGCGGCAAGCACCATGGCCATGTGACCGTCGTGACCGCACGCATGCATCTTACCGGGATGCGTCGAGGCAAAGGCCGCGCCCGTTGCCTCCGCGATGGGCAGCGCATCCATATCGGCGCGAATCGCCGTGGCATGCGCGGCACCAACGCCAGCGTCGAAGAAAGCGCAGACGCAGCTGGGGCATGGATGAACCACCTCGCAAGCGAGCGGCGCCAACACGCCCTCGATATAGGCGATAGTCTGCGGAAGATCGAAATCGAGCTCCGGAATGCGATGGAGATCGCGGCGATAGCGACGGAGTTCTTGGAGCTCGGTCATAGAGAATCCCTTCGTGAGGCACACCTGTTGCAACTTATTGTGATACAGGATTGTGGCACGCATGTTTCCAGCATATCCCTGCATTTTTTAAACGTTATATACGAATACTCTTGTTTGGTAAAGTGCAACGTGGTAGGGTCGTTACCACTTGATAGAGGCGCGGGCACGAAGAACCGCGGGCGAGCCGGCAGGCTTTGACCCCGCGGGGAGGCGAAACCCGCCGAACTGGGTTTTTCGGGCACGAACAACCTGGTGGGCCTGCGGGAAACACCCGCAGGACTGTCTGCAGCAATGCGGGAGCGCTATCCGGACATTGGGTCCACGCTATGCGGATTCGATGCGCAGATGGCGCCGTCTGGATAGCGAGGTTTACGGGACATGGCATTGACCCCCAACGAGGCGTATGCGGCCAAGCAGCCGTTTGTGGACAAGGAGACACTCGAGCATATCGTCGAGCAGTTCCCCACGCCGTTTCATCTATACGACGAGGCGGGCATCCGCCGCAACATGCAAGAAGTGCGCGACGCCTTTGCATGGAACCCGGGCTTTAAGGAATACTTTGCCGTCAAGGCCAACCCCAACCCGGCGCTCATCTCCATTCTCAACGAATACGGCTGCGGCTGCGATTGCTCGAGCTATACCGAGCTCATGATCGCCCGCTCGTTGGGCATCACCGGACACGACATCATGTTCTCGTCCAACGACACACCGGCGGCGGACTTTGAGCTCGCCGACAAGCTGGGTGCCATCGTCAACTTTGACGACATCAGCCACATCGAGTTCTTTGAGCGCGTTGCGGGACCCATCCCCAAGACGGTCAGCTGCCGCTTTAATCCGGGCGGCCTATTCCAGCTCTCCAACGGCATCATGGACAACCCGGGCGACTCCAAATACGGCATGACCACCGAGCAGCTCTTCGAGGCCTTCCGCATGCTCAAGGCCAAGGGCGCCGAGGACTTTGGCATCCACGCATTCCTTGCCAGCAACACCGTCACCAACGACTACTACCCCAAGCTTGCGCGCATCCTCTTTGAGCTTGCCGTGCGCCTGGAGCGCGAGACCGGCGCACATGTCGCCTTTATCAATCTGTCCGGCGGCGTCGGCATCCCCTATCTGCCCGAGCAGCAGGCCAACGACATTCACGCCATCGGCGAGGGAGTGCACGCGGCATACGACGAGATCCTGGTTCCCGCCGGCATGGGCGATGTGGCCATCTGCACCGAGATGGGCCGCTTTATGATGGGCCCCTACGGCTGCCTGGTCACCAAGGCCATCCACGAGAAGCAGATCTACAAGGACTATATCGGCGTGGACGCCAGTGCCGTCGATCTGATCCGCCCTGCCGTGTATGGCGCTTACCACCACATCACGGTGATGGGTCAGCCGGACGGTCCTGATAAAACCGCAGCCCCCGTCACGAACACGTACGACATCACGGGCAATCTGTGCGAGAACAACGACAAGTTCGCCATCGATCGTGAGCTGCCGCATATCGACATGGGTGATGTGCTCGTGATCCACGATACCGGCGCGCATGGTTACTCCATGGGCTACAACTACAACGGACGCCTGCGCTCCGCCGAGGTGCTGCTGCGCCCCGACGGCTCGGCAGACCTCATCCGCCGCGCCGAGCGCCCGGGCGATTACTTTGCCACGCTCGACGTGCTGCCGAGCGGCCGAGAGCTGCTGGCCAAGTCGCGCACCGAAAGTGCCCGCCGTCGCGCCCAGGACGAGCGTCTGGCCGTCGCCGCTCAGTGGAACAAACGCATCCAGATCGCGGAAGCGAAGGAGAAGAACATGGATATCCGCAACCTCGAGGGCTCGATCGTCGCCCTTGTCACGCCGTTTAAAAAGGACGGCAGTGTCGACTTTGACGCGCTCGAGCGCCTTATCGATTTCCACCTGCAAAACGGTACCGACGCCATCCTCACCCTGGGCACCACCGGCGAGAGCGCCACGATGACCGACGACGAGGACAACTCCGTTGTCGCCGCAGTGGTCAAGCAGGTTGCGGGACGCGTCCCCGTCATTGCCGGCTCGGGCTCCAACTCCACACAGACCATGCTCACCAAGTCGCTCACCTATCAGGGACTGGGCGCCGACGGTCTGCTGCTCATTACCCCCTACTACAACAAGTCCAACGAAGAGGGTATCTACCAGCACTTTAAGACCGTGGCCGACGCCGTGGACATCCCCTGCATCCTGTACAACATCCCCGGCCGCTGCGGCTGCGGCATCAGCGAGCGCAACGTAGAGCGCTTGGCCGCGCACCCCAACATCATGGGCATTAAGGAAGCCTCGGGCAACGTCGCCTACGCGGCCAAGATCGCCCACCTGCTGTCCGATGACTTCCGCATGTACTCGGGCGAGGACGCCCTCACCGTACCGCTCATGAGCCTGGGCGCCTCGGGCACCATCAGTGTGTGGGCCGATGTTCAGCCGCAGCTCGTGCACGACATGTGCCGCGCCTATCTGGACGGCGACGTGGAGCACGCCCGCGATATCCAGATTGCCGGTCAGCCGCTCATTAACGCCCTCTTTAGCGAGGTCAACCCCATCCCCGTTAAGGAAGCGCTCGCTCAGATGGGTATGATCGAGGCGAACTACCGCATGCCGCTGTGCCCCATGGCAGACGACACGCGCGCTGCACTTACCGATGCTCTGAAGGGAGCTGGTCTGCTTGATTAAGACCGTCATTATGGGAACGGGCCGTATGGGCTCGCTCATCCGCACCACCGCCGAGGGCGTTGTCGACGCCGCCGGTCAGCCCGTTTTTGATATCGTCGCCCAGATCGGTTTTGATCTGTCCGAGCTCGAGAGCGCCCCGGCAGCCGACGTCATCATCGACTTCTCGAACGTCGTGACCTTCGATGCCGTCGTCGCCTATGTCGAGCGCACGGGCGCGGCGTTGGTCTCGGGCACCACGGGCTACACACCCGAGCAGATGGATCGCCTGCGCGAGCTGGGTCAGAACGCCCGCGTCATGCACTCCGGCAATTACTCCATCGGCATCGCAGCCCTGCGCCATCTGGTAGCGCAGGCCACACGCGAGCTGCCCGGCTTTGACTGCGAAATCGTCGAGACGCACCATAACCAAAAGGTCGATGCCCCCAGCGGCACTGCCAAGTTGCTACTCGATGCCGTCGTCGAAGCCGAGCCCGAGGCAGGCTACCACCCCGTCTATGGCCGCGAGGGCATGTGCGGCGCGCGTAATCCCAAGGAGATCGGCATGCACTCGCTGCGCGGTGGCACTGTCGCCGGCGTGCACGAAGTGAGTTTCTTTGGCCAAGACGAGGAAGTCACACTCACCCACCGCGCCACGAGCCGTCAGATCTTTGTCAACGGCGCCCTGGCAGCCGCGCAGAAGCTCGTCGCCCGCGAACCCGGCTTCTATACGTTCGACCAGGTCATGTTTGCCTAACCAGGTATCAACCGAATCCACCCAAAGGAGAGATAGCAAATGAGCAACGCAGCCGAGATGGATGCACAGGAGATTATCAACTACATCGCCACCGCGCCCAAGAAAACGCCCGTCAAGCTGTACGTGCGCGAGAAGCCGGGCATGAAGGTCCAGTGGGGCAATGCGCACGTCTACGGCGGTCGTCGTGGCAAGACCGTCTTTGGTGACTGGAATGAGCTCAAGGCGATCCTCGACGCCAACGCCGGCTCCATCGACTACTACGACGTAGAGAACGACTGCCGCAACTCCGCCGTGCCCATGCTCGACCTCAAGGGCATCAACGCCCGCATCGAGCCGGGCGCGATCATCCGCGACCGCGTCGAGATCGGCGATCGCGCCGTCATCATGATGGGCGCCATCATCAACATCGGCTCCGTCATTGGTGAGGGTTCCATGATCGATATGGGCGCCGTGCTGGGCGGCCGCGCCACCGTGGGCAAGAACTGCCACATCGGCGCTGGAACCGTGTTGGCAGGCGTCGTGGAGCCCGCCAGCGCCACGCCCGTCATCATCGAGGACGATGTCATGATCGGCGCAAACGCCGTGGTCCTGGAAGGCGTGCGCGTGGGCAAGGGCGCTGTTGTCGCCGCCGGCGCCGTGTGCGTCGAGGACGTCCCCGCCGGCGCCGTCGTGGCCGGTGTCCCCGCCCGCGTCATCAAGATGCGCGACGAGAAGACCGACAGCAAGACCGGCCTGGAAGAGGGCTTACGTCAACTTTAATAGTTACGCGGTTTTGACAAACCGCGTTTTCGCTGACGTATGCTCAACCTGCGGGATAATTCATCCCTAAACAAAAAGGCCGAAGCCCCAAGGAGCTTCGGCCTTTGCTTTCTCGCTGTAGACGTAACGCAACTTATCGATTCTCGATGCTGCCGATATTCTTGAGCTCGATGGAGATGAGGCCGTTGGGCTCATTGACGAACTCAATGTACTCGGAATTCGAACCCATCTCGGCCGGGAAGCTGATCTCGATGCCCGTATCGGTACGAATCTTGTGGTTGCGCACGGCCGCACGCTCGACCTGCTTGCGCTCCACGGGAACACGCTCGGGCACCTTCTCTTCGGTCAGCGCCGCACGTACGCTCTCTTTGATGACCGGCTCGTCCTCAAAGACCTCATCGACGATATCCCAGGGCGGCAGCTCCTCGTCATCCTCAACCTTCTCGGCAACGGCAGCCTTAACCTTAGCGAGCGCTACGGCCGTATTGGCACCGTGCTCCTCGGCGACTTCCTCGACCACGCGCGTCACGGTGTCGATGACCTCCTTGCCCGACACGCCCGTATCGCACTGCAGCAGACCGTCGGGAATGAGCATGCGGTCCTCACCGGCAATCTTGCGCTTCTTGTCCACATAGCCGATCTCCATGGTGCTTGCACGCACGATTGCATAGCTCGGCACCTTTTGGGAAGGATTCGGCAGGATAGCATAGTGGCGCGCGATGTCGTTGCGTACCTCGCCCTCCTCGCGGCCCACCTCGTGCATAAAGGCCTGTTTGGAGCCCAGCAGCATCACGGCAAACCAGCGGGCATCCTCATCGTCGTCAAAATCAGCCACGAGCACGTCGGTGGACTCGGCTTTCTCGGCTTTGGTAAGCTCGGAGGAGATAAACTCCGCAATCTGCTGCGACAGGTCCACGAACTCGCGCTCGCCAAAGAAATAGCCCTTGAGCTCGCCGCCAAACGCAGAGTTCTCGGCAAACGTGGCACGTTTATTGTCGGCCGAGGTGCGTGCGCGGCGCAGATGCGTTGTTACGAAATTGCGCACGGTACGGCTCTCGATATCGAGCTCGCGCTGGCTCATAACGTTGACGGCAGAGTCAAAGTCCAGGATATGCAGAATCGCGTGATTGATTTTCATATACGGCATTCCGTTCTAGATCGATTTCGGCACGAACCAGTATAGCGGTCGAGCCCTCCCCGAGCGCATCGAAGATTGCTGCATTGAGGGCCAGGTTGCTTTGCACCAATGGCTAGCGCAGGAGCTCGGACTGCCAAGCCTCGAGCTGTTCTGCCAGACTCTTACCGGCGGCGGACATGTCGATCTGGGGTCGTTTGGGCAGCAGTGCGCATTTAAGGATTGCCACGATGGTCTGCGAGACAAAGCGTCGTGTATCCTTGTCGAAACCCTGCGCAGCCTGGAGCATCACGGGCAGGCTCTCGCGCAGATTCCCAGCGATATCCGCAAACCGCTCAGCACCCGTAGCCTCAAACACGGAAAATAACGCATCTACAAAACGCTCGCGCTCGCTAGGCCCCACTGCAAGCAGCATCTCGCGAATGGAGCCATCAACGTATCGAGCACCGGCGGACAGGCACTCACAGTACACGAAGTCGCGACCATCAACCACCCAGCTAAAGGGATTGTGCTGCAGCAGGCTGAACTCGGTGCTCTCAACGATGGCATAGTCCTCCTGCGTCTCGAACATCATGCCAAAGATCGACGACCGAGGTAGCGTCTTGTCGATTCGACCGGAAAGATCGGCAAAGGCGTTGCCGTTCAGAAACTCCTCGACGAAGCCCGGACCATCATGGGAATACACCCGTTCGATTCGCTCACGGGCGACATCGGAGCACATCGCCGCACCGTACACCGCAAGGTTTCCACCCTTGGAATGACCTCCGCACAAAAGCGGCCCGTCAATCGCATCCGCCGCCTCGTCCACATAACGCGCCGCGGATTCCTGGGCCGGCACAGGACACCGGAATGCCATGTTAAAGTCCTCTTTCCAGCCCACAATCGTACTGTCGGTCCCCCGAAAGGAAAAATAACTAAACCCCGCCGGAAACCGGAACGCCATGGCTGCAAACTGCTCTGTCGCCACCACATCGCTCACGGCACGATAGCCGCAAACGTGTACGCCACGGTAGCGAGGGCTTGCTGTCACGGCCTCCAACAAGGCTCTGCTCCCCTCTGGGTCCCACAAGTCGTCAATCATGTCCCGGTAGCACTCGGCACGTAGCAGCTCACGCACATCCAGTCCCTGCCAACCGGCCAGCTCCGCCATATCACCCGGCAAACGCAAATAGGACAACCACGCAAAGACTAGGCTATCCACCGCGCAGAACGGCCGCTCCTCAAACGGATCAAACGCCGTCTGGGCATAGGTCAAAAAATTAGGCGAATCCGACATGGCCCTCCCATCAACTATGGTGCATTGGGGTCAGGTTACTTTGCATCAAAAAGGCGCCCGGGCCGTGTGGACCCGGACGCCTTTCATTGTAGCCTGTTGCCCAAAAGAGCTTGATTTAGCAGGAGAAGTCGACGCTGTCGATGATGTCCTTGAGGGCCTTGGCGGAGGCGGTGAGCTCATGCTGCTCGTCATCGTTCAGCGGCACGGGGACGCGACAGACGACGCCGTCGCGGCCAACGACCGTCGGCATGGAGATGGCAAGATCGGACAGGCCATACTCGCCCACCATGAGCGAGGAGACGGGCAGAACGGTCTGCTCATCGCGCATGACGGCGGTGCAGATGCGCTTGACGGCCATGGCGACGCCATAGTAGGTGGCGTGCTTCTTCTCGATGATGGTGTAGGCGGAGTTCTTGACGTCCTCGGCGATGCGCTTCTCGGCAGCCTCATGCTCCAGGTGGCCGTGAAGCTCGCAGAAGGTGTTCAGCGGAACGCCGGCAACCTGGGCGCTGGACCAAGCGACGAACTCGGAGTCGCCGTGCTCGCCCATAACATAGGCCTGGACATCGCGCGGGTCGACCTCAACGTGAGCGCCGAGCATCTGCTGCAGACGGCCGGTGTCGAGCACGGTACCGGAGCCGATGACATGGCCCTCGGGCAGGCCGGACATCTTGATGGCGGCATAGGTCAGAACATCGACCGGGTTGGAGACGATGAGCAGAATGCCGTCGAAGCCAGACTTCTTAATCTCGGGGATAATGGACTTAAAGATGTTGACGTTCTTGTTAACCAGGTCCAAGCGGGTCTCACCGGGCTTCTGGGCAGCGCCAGCGGTGACGACGATCATGGCGGCGTCGGCGACATCGGAATAATCGCCGGCGTAGATCTTCATCGGCTCGGCAAACGTCATGCCGTGCGCGATATCCAGAGCCTCACCCTCGGCGCGGTTCTTGTCCACGTCGATGAGGACCATCTCGGAGAACAGACCGCTCTGCATCAGCGCGAACGCCGAAGACGAACCGACGAAACCGCAGCCGACAATAGCGACTTTCTTCTCGTTAACCATTAGAAACTCCCATCTCTCTCCACAAGCAAGCCGCCCGGGAACGACCCGAGCGGCTTGCCGTAATCCCAATACATCCAATCGGGACTTTGATTATGCTCCTATTCGCAGCCAAAAATCGACCGTTTACCGAAATTGTTTGCAGGATTCGTAAAATAACTGCACGAAATCGGTTTCGAGCTATTGACGAGTCGAAACAGCCTTCTAATACAGGCCCGCCTCGCGAATGGCCTCGACAGCCAAAGCAATCTGATCGGGCGGCAGGACCAGCGCCATGCGCACGTGTCCCTCACCCGAAGGACCAAAGCTCGCGCCCGGCGTCACCACAACGCCAGCCTTCTCCATAAGCTCCTCGCAAAACGCCATGGAATCGGTGCGACCACCGGGAAGCTTAGCCCACACGAACATAGAGCCATGCGCGTTGGGACGCTCCCAGCCCAAGCCCTCAAGACCGTCGCACAGGGCATCGCGGCGCTCCTGGTACTTCAGACGCTGCGCCTCGACCTCATCGCGCGGACCGTTCAGGCAGGCGATAGCAGCCTTCTGGATCGGGAAGAACATGCCAAAGTCGATCTGGCCGCGCAGCTTGGCAAAGGCAGAGACCACGTCCTCACGGCCGACCAAAAAGCCGATACGGGCACCGGTGACGTTAAACGACTTGGAAAGCGAGAAGAACTCCACGCCCACCTCAAGCGCACCGGGATACTGCAAGAAGCTTCCGCCGGGCTCGCCGTCAAACACGATGTCGGAGTACGCGTTGTCATGGACGATGAGCAGGTCGTGCTCACGGGCGAAAGCGATGATCTCTTCGTAGACCTCGGACGTGCCCACCGAGCCGACCGGGTTGGCGGGCAGCGATACGATCATATACTTGGCGCGATCAGCCACCTCGGGATCGATGCCTGCCACATAGGGCAGGTAATTATGCTCGGCAACCAGCGGATAGTACTCGAGCTTGGCATCGGCGATCTTGGCACCCGCCTCAAAGACCGGGTAGCACGGATCGGGAACCAGAATGGTGTCACCCGGATCGAGCAGAGCCAGGCCCAAATGGCCAACGCCCTCCTGCGTGCCGTTGCACGACTGCACCATAGACGGCGTAATGCCCGAAACGCCAAAGCGACGCTCATAGTAATCGCATACGGCCTGCTTGAGTTCGGGCAGGTCGCGCAAGGCGTACTTCCACATCTCGGGATCCTGGGCTGCTTGTGTGAGCGCCTCGACCACGTGGCCGTACGGCTTAAAGTCGGGCGTGCCCACGCTCATGTTGTAAATGGTCTTGCCCTGAGCCTTCAGCGCGAGCAGCTTGTTGTTGAGCGAGGCGAAGACCTCCGCGCCAAAGCGGTCGAGACGCTGCGATGCCTGCATGGTGCCACCTTCCGATATAAAAAAGCGGCGCTCCGACAAGAGCGCCGCGCGATACGGGCCATCAGATTGCAAAAGTGTAACGCTTGCAACCCCCGTATTGGTTCAATTTAGCCAACCTTAGTCAACTGGATTGAGCGCGTCGATCTGCGCAAGCCACAGACGCGAGCTGGCGTCACTCGGCATACGCCAATCGCCACGCGGGCTGAGCGTCACCGAACCAACCTTGGGGCCATCGGGCAGGCAGCTGCGCTTAAACTGCTGGGCAAAGAAGCGACGATAGAACGTACGCAGCCACGTGTGGACGGTCTTGGCGTCGTAGACACCCTCGAAACTCTTGAGCGCCATGCGGTAGATCTTGCCCGGCTCAAAGCCAAAACGCAGCAAGTAGTAGAGGAAGTAGTCGTGCAACTCGTACGGGCCCACCAAATCCTCAGTCTTCTGCGCAATCTCGCCGTCGCCCGTGGGCGGCAGAAGCTCGGGGGACACCGGCGTGTCGAGGATATCGAGCAAAACCTCGGCAATACGCCCGCCAAAGACATCAGCCGCATAACGCACCAAGTGACGCACGAGTGTCTTGGGCACGCTCGCGTTGACGGCGTACATGCTCATGTGGTCGCCGTTATAGGTAGCCCAGCCGAGTGCCAACTCCGACAGGTCGCCCGTGCCGATGACAAAACCGCCAGCCTGGTTGGCCAGATCCATCAGAATCTGCGTACGCTCGCGGGCCTGGCTGTTCTCGTAGGTCACGTCCTGCACGGTCGGATCGTGCTCAATGTCCTTGAAGTGCTGCTCCACAGCCGCGTGGATCGAAACCTCGCGGAAGCTCACGCCCAGGTCGCGCGCGAGCGACTCGGCGTTGGACTTAGTGCGATGCGTCGTGCCAAAGCCGGGCATGGAGACCGCCGTGATACCCGTGCGCGGCAGCCCCAGTGCATCGAAGGCACGCACCGTCACGAGCAGTGCCAGTGTAGAATCAAGGCCGCCCGAAAGACCGATGACGGCCGCCTTGGTGCCCGTATGGGCCAGGCGGGTCTTGAGGCCGGCGGTCTGCAGGTCGAGGATGGTCTCGCAGCGCTCGGCCAGGTCACCATGGTCGGCCGGTACAAAGGGCGCGCGCGGGAAAACGCGGTCGATATCGCAGGCATCGCGCAGGACAGGCTCTTCGGCCAACACGCCCTCAAACGAAAACTCAACGGCCGTGGCCTCCGGCGCATCGTCCGCGCGCGTCCACGTCGTCGAACGACGGCGCTCGGCAACCAGGCGGTCAAGATCAACGTCGGCGATGGCCATGTCGCAGGTAAGCAGCTTGGTCGCGGCGAGCTTGGAGCCGTTTTCGTAGACGAGGTTCTCGCCCGCAAAGACCATATCGGTCGTGGACTCGCCCTCGCTCGCGTCCGCATAGGCATAGGCGCAGTACAGGCGCGCGCTCTGGTTGGAAATGAGGCTGCGGCGGTAATCCGCCTTACCGATAATCTCGTCCGAAGCCGACGGATTGAGGATCACCGTCGCACCGGCAAGCGCCATCTCGGTCGAAGGGGGCGCCGGCACCCACAGGTCCTCGCAGACCTCAACGCCCAGCACCATATCCTCGGCACCTTCATCACAGCAGCGGTAGACAAGCCCCGAACCCAGCGGAACCGGACCCTGACCGGCAAACTCGACCCACACAGAATCTGCGGGCGCCGGAGCAAACCAGCGGCGCTCATAAAACTCACCGTAATTGGGCAGATACTTTTTGGCCGTGAGGCCCAAAAGCTCGCCCGCGCAGCACACGGCGGCGCAGTTGTAGATACTCTCGGCAACTGCAACGGGAAGACCGATGGTAAAGACAATCGGCAGCCCGCGGGTTTCATCGAGAATATGTGCCAGTGCGGTCTCGCAGGCATGCAGTAATGTGCGGTTATGGAACAGATCGGCCGCGGTATAGCCAGTCAGATTAAGCTCGGGCAGTACCAGCGCGCGAACGCCGCGCTCGGCAGCCTCGCGAACAGCCGCCAGCGCAACCTCGGCATTGCCCTCGACATCGGCCACGCGAATCTGCGGCGACGCCGCCGCCACACGCAAAAAGCCATCAGACTGAGAAAGGTGAAGATTCATAAGAATGCTCCCGTGCGTAGACGCTATTCAACACAATTAGCAAGCCCTATTGTAGTTCAACCACCGGGTGGAACCACATCCCACCAACTTGGTGAGCTATTGATGAGTTGATGGTATCTGTTAAATGTCACGTACGATTCACATCTGGTGGGTACCCTGATGGCTACACGAAACGAAGCAGATTTACACCGGGAGGACCCCGTATGACAACCAAGTACACCGACGCGCCGCGCACGCGCGTCATGACGCCGGCATCGCTCAACAACGGCGTGCACGAGAACCATTCCATCGGCCAGACCATGGCCATCGCGCCCAAAAAGGGCCTGTTCGACGACATTTCCATTCCCCAGATCATCGCCGGCGCCGCAGCTGCCGCCACGAGCGTGGCGCTTGCTTCAAAGATCGGCATTGCCGGCTCGGTGATTGGTGCCGCTGTGAGCTCAGTCATCACCGTTGTGTCCTCGCAGGTCTATCGCCACTTTATCTCCGCCAGCGCCGAAGCAATCAAGGGCACGCATGCCGCTGTTGACTACCCTACCGGCGCCTACGAGCCCGTTGAGCCCAATGTCGAGGAGCACCTAGGTGGCGCCGCAACCACGCAGGAGATGCGCCAGGTTGCGGGACGCGCGACCACGGCGCGCGTCGCCCCCAACAGCCTGCGCGCCAAAGCGGCGGCAGAGCGCAGCCAGACACAAAAGAAGGTCATCGTCTTCTCGATCGCCATCGCCATCGTCGCGGTCATCGCCTGCGCCGGCGCCATCCTTATCACCACTGCCGGTGAGGGTCTGGGCGAGCGTCCCGAGCCAATCCTGTCGTCGCGCACGACCGAGAGCGATGCAAATGGCAACACCCAGTCGCAAGATCAGCAGGCACAGACGGACGACACGCAAGACAGTCCTACCTCTGCCAATTCGTCCTCGAACACCCAAAACCAATCGCAGGGCACCGATTCCTCTACGGCCAACAGTGGCACGCCGTCCGGCACGACCGACTCAAGCCAAACGACTGACGGTTCACAGCCGAACACGGGAGGCCAGACGAGCGACACCACGTCGGGAACGGGCACGGCAGACAGTAACAACACCAACAGCTCGAGCGGAACCGCTTCCGGCACGGCATCTGACAACTCGAGCCAAGGCACGGCATCGGGCAACTAAGCACGTTTGCCTCTCATAGATAACCGACCTATACAACGGGCGCGAATCGAAAGCGGTTCGCGCCCGTTTGCCTTGGGCGCCGCCATGGCGAACGCCATGCGATGGTAAGATGCTTTACATGTGTAAAGAGGAGATTTGCCATGAGCAAGACAATAGTTAGGCCCACGCTTTCGCTGGGCAACCACATCTATCTGTATCGCCTGCTGCGCGACGCGATTGGGTGCGGCAAGCAAACGTTTATGACACAGGTCGAGGAGGCGCTCGCCGCTGGCGACATGACCGCTTATGACCTGGGCTTCGAGTCCACGCGCGAGCTGCTCGAGGAGCTCGACGACTGCATTAAGCTGACCGTCTTTAAAGGCGGCCGCCTGTATGCCACGGTCATCGCCAACGAGGCCTGGGATGCCGCGCTTGCCAAGGGCGAGGACAAGCCCAAGACCGCCAAGGGCGCCAAGCAGTCCTACAAAAAGAAAAAGCGCGGTGAGAAGGACCTCAAGGCCGTGCGCCCCAAGCACGTTAAGCGTCCCGAGCCCGAAGCCATGGTTGAAGCCGCGCCGGAACCCGAGCCCGAGACAGAGATCGAAGTCGCTATTGAGGTAACGGCAGAAGCCGAAACCGAAATCGCCGCCACGACCGATTCCGAAGTCATATCCGAGCAGGAAGCCACTGTGGAGCTCAACGAAGCGCCCAAGTCGACAACCGAAGAAGCCGCTGACCAACCCGAGCCGTCTGCGTTCCAAAACAGCGATGTCTTTGGCGACGAGGCCGAGGACAATCAGCCCGACGAGTCCGCTGATCAAGACGCTACCGAGTCGGCGCCGGAGCCCGAGACGCCGCAGCCCGCCATCTCGCTCACGGTCGTCTACGACCCCGAGAACGCCAATGCCGGCATCACCACCATGGCATCCACGCCCATCGAGGCAAAGTCGAGCGTCGAGAATGAGAGCTCGACGCAGGTTGAGGTTGAAACTGAAGCTGCAGACGCGCCCGTCACCGTGAAGCCCGCAGATTCCACAATCAAGCCGAAGACGACGCCAGAGCCCGCACCCGTCATCGAGTCCGTGCCCGCCGCTGCTTGCGACCAAATTCCCGCACCGGCACCGGCTTCGGTACCCGCAGCGGCCCCAACCCCCGCGCCCGCAGCGCCCACCATCCCCGAGGACTTCCCCATCGATTTCGCAACCGAAGTTTTCTGCCCCGGCCCGCTTCTGCACCAGCTGTCGACCTATCTCCCCTACGGCGCCGACACGCTCGGCATCGTCGGCGAGTACTACTGGATCGCCCGCGAGCGCGGTACCATCGAGGCCGCGCGAAACCGCGCAAGCTTCCCCCTGCGCTACACGCAGGCCGGCGAGCGTCGCGAGGTTGCCGTGCGCATCCGCCGCAACACCACTGGCGGCCTCGGTGCCGCCTGGGCCATCGACAAAGTCGAAGAGCCCGAGCAGTAACGACAAGCGGCTCAAATCCAAATCAGGATTTGAGCCGCTTTTATTAGCATTCATCGATGTTTCGTGACCAACAGCGAGCGGGCCGCAAGTGCCCCAGGTTGCCGTGAAAGAGGAGCGACGCGTACTTCGGTACGCGAGCGACGGTTTGAACGGCAAGATGGGGTGCTTGCGGCCCGCGCAGCGTCGAGTAGTTACGCGGTTTGGTAAAACCGCGTAACAAATTAGTCGCGCGTCAGCTTGCGGTGAATACGATGCGGCTGGGCTGCGTCCTCGCCCAGGCGCTCGATACGATTGGCCTGATAGGCCTCAAAGTTGCCCTCAAACCAATACCAGTTGCCCGGGTTCTCGTCGGTGCCTTCCCACGCCAGGATGTGCGTGGCAACGCGGTCCAGGAACATACGGTCGTGGCTAATGACCACCGAACAGCCCGGGAACTCGAGCAGCGCCGCCTCGAGCGAGGACAGCGTCTCGACGTCGAGGTCGTTCGTGGGCTCGTCGAGGAGCAGCAGGTTGCCGCCCTGCTTGAGCGTAAGCGCCAGGTTCAGACGGTTGCGCTCGCCACCGGAAAGTACGCCGGCGCGCTTCTGCTGGTCCTGGCCTTTAAAGCCAAAGCTCGCCACATAAGCACGGCTCGGAACCTCGGTCTCACCGACCATCATGTGGTCCAGGCCATCCGAGACGACCTCCCACAGGTTCTTATCGGGGTCGATGCCGGAACGGTTCTGATCGACATAGGAGATCTTGACGGTCTCGCCCACCTCGAGCTCGCCCGAAGTCAGCGGCTCCAGGCCCACGATGGTCTTGAACAGCGTGGTCTTGCCCACACCGTTGGGGCCGATGACACCCACGATACCGTTGCGCGGCAGGGTGAACGATAGGTCGTCGATGAGCACACGGCCATCGAACTCCTTGTGCAGGTGATGGGCCTCGAGAACCTTGTTGCCCAGACGCGGGCCCACAGGGATGCGGATGTCGGTCCAGTCGAGCTTCTGGCTTGCGCGGGCCTCGGCCTCCATCTCCTCGTAGCGAGCCAGACGAGCCTTGTTCTTGGCCTGGCGAGCCTTGGGCGAGCTGCGTACCCACTCGAGCTCGGCCTCCATGCGCTTGGCGAGCTTGGCGTCGCGGTTGCCCTGCGCCTCGATACGGGCGGCCTTGGTCTCCAGATACGTGGAGTAGTTGCCCTTGTAGGGATAAAGGTGACCGCGGTCGACCTCGCAGATCCACTCGGCAACGTTATCCAGGAAGTAGCGATCGTGTGTGACGGCAAGCACCGCGCCCTGGTAGTTGTGCAGGAAGTGCTCGAGCCACAGGATCGACTCGGCATCCAGGTGGTTCGTGGGCTCGTCGAGCAGCAGCAGGTCGGGAGCCTCGAGCAGCAGCTTGCACAGGGCCACGCGGCGGCGCTCGCCGCCGGAAAGCACGTTGACTGGCATGTCGGAATCGGGCAGCTGCAGTGCGTCCATGGCCTGGCCGAGCTTGGAATCGATATCCCAGCCGTCGGCGGCGTCGATCTCGTCCTGAAGCTTGCCCATCTCGGCCATGAGGGCGTCCATGTCGCAATCCGGGTCGCACATCTCCTCGCCGATCTTATTGAAGCGATCGACCTTGGCGATCATATCGCCAAACGCCATGCGCACGTTCTCGATGACGGTCTTGTCGTCGTCGAGCGGCGGCTCCTGCTGCAGGATGCCCACAGTGTAGCCGGGGGTGAGCCTGGCATCGCCGTTGGAGACCTCCTCGATGCCGGCCATGATCTTGAGCAGGGTCGACTTGCCCATACCGTTGGGGCCCACGACGCCGATCTTGGCACCGGGGTAGAAGCTCAGGGTCACGTCGTCAAGGATCACCTTGTCGCCATGGGCTTTACGAGCCTGATACATCTGGTAGATAAACTCTGCCATTTGCCTGTTTTATCCTTTCTACCTGCTGTTTCCCTATTCTTGTTTCGCTTTAGTGGAAACGAAATGAGAAAACCAGCTCTGAAACTTAACGAAAAAGGGGCATGGTTGCCCACACCCCCTAATACTACCTGGGAAAAGTCCCCCTTAACACACTATGAACTGCGTACGCTAGTTTTCCGCAACCTTAACGAGCGGCTCGCTGCGATTTGCGCCACAACAGATACGAGTAGACGTAGACGGCTCCAACCGAACCAAACGCCAGAACCGCAATCACCGCGGCGACGACTTCACTCGAAAGCACGCTGCCTGCCACGCCCATCACAATTAGGCCAATACCCAGCACCATAAAGCAGGCGCCGCCAAAACGCTGAGTACGGCGCCAGTTCTCGGGATCGGCAAGCGCCCAAGGCGTCTTGATACCGAGCGTATAGTTCTGCTTCACACGCGGCAAGTAGTTGCCTACGCCGATGAATAGCAAACCGACAACACCGGAAATCAGCACGTTAACCGAACCGACCGCCGGCACCACGCCCCAGACCGTAAGCTCTCCCAGCCAGCTTATGGCGCACATGAACAAGGTGAAGGCGATTACGAAGCCCTGGTAGAACTTGCCCGAGGTTCGATATGCCTCACCTTTGGGGTCGATGCGCGGCACCACGCAGAACATTGCGAGAAGCGCCAGAGGCAGCACACCGAGCGCAGAGGCCATCCAGCTAGGACCCCAACCGTCGACGGCGCCGTTCGCGCCCCAGTGCGTGGGAATCTGCCCAGGCAAGCTCGGCATCACCATGAGATGCGCTGCGACATTGGCGACGCACAGAGCGACCAGCGCAATCCACACGCGCGACGATACCCCCGTGGGGTGAATGCCCTTGTTTTCGTTATTCATCCTTATCACCTTCCGTGTTTGTAAAGCCCATAAACCAACCGATCAAGTCCTGCATGACGGTAGTGTTTAAGCTGTATACGATGTTTTGACCATGACGTTCGTCGGTTACCAACCCGGCGTTTTTGAGCGTCGCCAAGTGATGGCTCAGCGACGGCTTACTGATATCGAAATGCTCGGCAAGCTCCCCCGCCGTGCAATTGCCCTCGCGCAGCAACTCCAAAATGCGCCGTCGCGTTGGATCGGCAAGCGCCTTAAAACCCTCTCCCGGCATAAGACCCCCTTTCATCATCTCTCATGACGCGCACACTATACTCGATATTTAGATGTTTGTCTAATTATCTAATACAGGAACATCTATAGAACATTCGTTCGTATTTAGCTACAATGGAAGTTGAAGCAGATGGGCCAGCTCCCTCTACCCGAGAAGGAGATGGACTATGAGTATTGACGATGTCCTGACGTTGTTATTGCTTGTAATCGCGGCTGTGGAGCTCGGCATCCACATTGGAGGTCGAATGAAATAGCCGCCCCCGCGTAATGCGAAGACGGCCACTTCTCACGCTACAAACGTGTTTGGGAGTTGGCCAACCCGCGGCAACGGGTGCCATCTGCTTCATCTTATGCGAATCACTGCCTCATTTCAACAAGCCCCTAGGGCTCAAATGGAATCGCGATAATACCTATAATGACGATAGCTAAAACACGATTCGCTTCCCCATCGGAGGATGTCTATGACCGAAACCACAGCCGCAACCCCCAACGAGACACGCGACACCAAGCTCGAGATCATCATGGGCCGCGAGGCACTCGACAAACTCGCCGCCGCCACGGTGCTGGTGCTCGGCTGCGGAGGTGTGGGCTCCAATTGCTGCGAGGCACTTGTCCGCGGCGGCATTGGTCATTTCGTCATTCTGGATAAGGACATCATCGCGCCCAGCAATATCAATCGCCAGGCCATCGCCTTTCAAAGCACCATCGGCAAGCGCAAGGTCGATGTTATGGAAGCCATGATCCACGACATCAATCCAGCCGCTACCGTCATCAAGCGCACCGAATACCTGTTGAGCGACAATATCGACGAATTCTTCGCGCGCGTTTTGGAGCAGACGGACGGCAAGCTCGACTACGTCGTCGACGCCATCGACACCATCTCGGCCAAGCTCACCATTGCCAAATATGCTCAGGACCACGACATTCGTTTGGTTAGCTCCATGGGCGGGGCCAACAAGCTCCATCCCGAGTGCCTCCGCTTTGCCGACATTTTCGATACGGTACGTGACCCCATGAGCCGCATCATGCGCAAAGAATGCAAGAAGCGCGGAATCAAGAGTCTTCATGTACTGTTTAGCTGCGAGGAATCGGTTAAGACACAGCCCCGCGACCCTTCCAATATCCACGAGCGCACCGAGCTCGGAACCGCCAGCTTTATGCCGCCCATCATGGGCCAGATGATTGCCGGCGAGGTTATCCGCCAGATCAGTGGCCGCGGCACCGAGCGCGTGCGCGCCGATGGCCAGCGCTTGGACTAGCGGAGCGCGCCGAGATGGAGCCCCGGTTATTTGATGCACACTGCCATCTTGATTTAATGGCTCACCCGGACGCCGTTGCCGATGAGGCAACGGCGCTGGGCTTGGGTCTATTTGATTGCGGCGTCGATCCACGCGACTTTTCGGCCGCAAACGAGCGCGCTCGTCGCCACCCGGGCATCATCGCCGGCGTTGGGCTTCACCCCTGGTGGCTCGCCGATGGCCACTGCGGTTTTGCCGAAGTCAATCTGCTTTGCGAAGTTGCTGCCCAAGAACGCTACATCGGCGAAGTCGGACTCGACTTTTCCGCGCGCTTTGCTGGAAGTGAGCCGCTACAAATACAGGCACTTAACCGGCTCTGCGATGCGCTCGTGCAGCATCCTCTTACCGGGCGCGTGATATCAATTCACGCCGTTCGTTCGGCAGGAGCCGTACTGGACGTCCTCGAATCGCATGGACTACTCATCCCAAACCCCGACTCCCCCGCTATCATCTTCCACTGGTTTAGCGGCACTTCGGACGAACTCACCCGCGCGCGTAATGCGGGCTGCTATTTTTCCGTCAACGAACGCATGCTCGCGACCAAGCGCTGTCGCGAATACGCACGACAGATTCCACTCGACCGCCTACTGCTCGAGACCGATGCGCCGGCCGAGCCAAACACAGAAACAAGCACGCAGTCGCTCATCAGGTCGCTCACAAGGACCTCAGAACGCATCACCTCGCTCAAAAACTGCGACGCAAAGCGCATCGAGTCGATAGTTTTAACAAATGCGCGCTCTGTTTTTGACCTTCGCTAACCCCTGGTGTGCAAAAAATGCCAAATATGAGTACTGCTACCGGAATGGATACATTTCTTTTAACTTTCCAACCGCCAGAATAATCCTCGATTGTCCGCTAATTAAAGCTTTTACAGTCATTCATCCTGCGTTTTCACAAATCTTAAACCCCTCCAGACGCTCAAATCACGTCTGAAGGGGTTGATTTTGCTGCGACTAAATTAGTCACAGTACTCATATTTGGCATTTTTTGCACACCGGGTCCCGAGGAGGCGCCTGCACCTCCCCGGGACCGCTCGGCTATTCGACGATTGGTGCTCCGTGGCCCCAAGAACCTTCCATGCCGCACACGGTCGAGGCAAACCCGGCAGCAAAGTCGAGCGCGCGCTCGATGGCCTCGGCGCCATCTTCACCACGCTTGGCGGAATCGAGATAGCACATCAAAAACGAGGTAAGGAACGAGTCGCCCGCCCCCATGGTGTCCTTCATGTCCGTTACCGGTTTAGCCAGCTGGCGGTAATAACGATCGCCGTCGTAAGCAATGCAGCCCTCGGCGCCCGCCGTAGCCGACACAAAACGCGGACCCAGGCCCTTCACCCATGCCAGACGCTCGCGAACCTCATCCTCACTCGCAGCATCCGCCGCACTAAAGAAAGCGAAATCGACGTAGGGCGCAATCTGCTCGTAGTACTCGTCGGTAGAGTCGTCCGAAAAGTCAAAAGAGACCGTGACGCCCGCAGCCTTCAACTTGGGCAGCTCGCGCTCGGTAAAGCAATAGTTGCCCGAATGAACCACATCGAACTGCTTCATGTACGAAAGGTCAAAGCGATCGAGGACATAGCGCGCATCGCCACGGATACCGCCCTCGTTGGAGCCAAGGAAGACACGGTCACCGTCAACGACGGTCACGCGAGCCGCTCCGTTCTCGCCAATCATCTGCTCGCACTTGTCAAGCTCGATACCCTCATCCTCGAGGCTTGCAATGACATGCTCGGCAGCGGCATCATTGCCAAAAATGCCCATGTATGCGGAGCGTGCGGCACCGCATTTCTTGGCATAAACGGCGAAGTTCACCGCATTGCCGCCGGGATACATGGTGTGGATATGCTCGTAGCGATCGACGACGTTGTCGCCAAATCCGAGCGCGTTAACGTTAAATGCCATGGCCTTTGCTCCTTCTAGTACTCGACAACACCCATATAGCGACGGAAATCGGGATCGTGATCAAACACCTTGCCGCGTGCAGCACGCAGCTCGCAGTTCATGGCGTAGAACAGCACCGGGTCCAGATAGGCACGGACGCTCGCCGGCACGGCTTCCATACCGTACTCCTTGGCATCGAGCACCATCAGCGTATCGGTATGCGTCTTAAGGAACGCCAGGGCGCGCTCGTCCATAGCACGGCACTCGCTGGAGCCCATCTGCAGGAAGTAAAAAACGCCATCCTGAGTAGCCTCGAAGGGGCCATGGAAGTACTCGGCAGAGTGGATGTAGCTGCAGTGCTGCCACTGCATCTCCATAAGAGAGCAGATAGCGAAACCGTAGGTCTGGCTAAAGTTGGGACCGCTGCCCAGAATATAGAAGAACTCGTGCTCCTGGCAAAGCTTGGCAAAACGATCGCCCAGCTCGGCATTTACCTTCTCACGTGCCGGGGGAAGAATCTTATCCATCTCGGCGATACCGGCATACATATCGGCAAGATCGGCGTAGCCCTCCTGCTGATCGAGCAGCTCGGCCGCAAGCGACAGCGAAATGCCAGCGGGGACCTCGGCCTGCGGCACACCCTCGCCCCATGGGTAGACCCACGTGGTCCACTTGCCGGAGTCGATCTTGGATCCAGCGTTGTCGGTCTGGGCGATCACCGTAGCGCCGGCGGCAAGGGCAATCTCGCAGCCCTCGACGACCTCCGGGGTATTGCCACTGTGGCTGCAAGCGATGACCAGGGACTTCTCGCCCAGACGACGCGGACGCATAATGTCGAATTCACGCGCGGTATAGATATACGAAGTGAAGGTGGTTGCCTCGCGCTGCAGAAGCTCATGAGCCGGGATCAAATCGATCATGGAGCCACCGCAAGCAATCCAGTAGACGCTGTCGAACTTGCCCTTCTCGGCAATTGCCTCTTTGATCAGATCGCGTGCGTTCATATCCAGTTCCTTTCTTGTTTGGGCCGCAATCAATGACGTTGGTTGCGTGGCCGATAGTTGTTTTAGTCAATCAGATATTTCTCGAATGCGGCCATGTTCTTGGCATCAGCCGCCGCCGGGTCATCGTAGTAACGGCCGTCCGTAATTTCCTGGCCCAGCATGCCGTCGAAACCATGGACGTTGAGTGTGGCAACGAAGGCGTCCATATCGTGCTTGCCATCGCCCCACACCAGATGGCCATACGGGTCACCGTCGATAAAGTGCATCTCGTGAATTGCCCCATCACCAAAGGTGGCAAACCAGTCCTCGAGCGTCTCGCCAGCAACGCCCATCGCGGTTGTATCAACCATGGGCTGTAAATACGGGCTCGCGACCTCGTCAATCATGCGCTTCGCATCGGAAACCGTCGTCACAAGGTTGCTCTCCTCGGGACGCAGGCTTTCCATCGTAAGCACCAGACCGTGCTCGCCGGCATACTCCGCCAGAATGGACAAGTGCTCGCGGCTGCGCTTCCAGGCTTCCTCGCGGTCCTCGTCCCAGTCGCCCCAGCCCGAGTTGACGGACATACGGTCGCACCCAAGTACCTCGGCAAGCTCAATGCCGTGCTTAAAGTACGCCAGGCTGCGCTGTTCATGCAGCGGCTTGCGTGCGCAGTACTGCCAAGGATAGACAACATTCTCGGGGCACAGAGTACGATACCTAAGCCCACGGTCTGCAGCCTTTTTCGCCAGGACCTCAGCCTCAAAGTAGCCCGTATGGTCGAGCGTCACATGCGGCTCTGCGCACCACAGCTCAATGGACTCAAAGCCCAAACGCTGCTGCACATCAAGGAAGTAATCGAGCGACCACATGATGTAGTGGATATTCATGCCCGCAATCTGTTCGCGGCGCAGCGTCGGCTTGGATTCAGACATCTTATGCCTCCTTATTTCGATCGAACACGATTTGTCCGTCCGACATCGTCATATCAACCGCAAGATCGCGTGCGTCGCGATAATCGAGGTCAAACACATCCCGATCGAGCACGCAGATATCGGCAAGCTTGCCGACCTCGAGCGTACCCAGCTCATCTTCGCGCATCAGATCGTACGCGCCCCCGGCAGTCCAAGCGCGCAAGAGCTCGACAAGCGTCAGCGTGTTGACCTCATTCACGGGCAGTCCGTCGGCGAAGAATCCGCCGCACGCGCTGTAGATTGACTCGCCCAGGCTCGGAATCAACAGCGGCAAATCCGTTCCACAGCACACCGTGCATCCGGAATCTTCCATGCCGCGGCGATTCCAGCTGTGCAAAAGTCGCGTCTCGCCAATTTGTCGACGCATCATCGACAGGCAATCCTCGCGCCGGTCCAGCGTCAGAATCTGCGGATAGACCTCGCAAATTCCACCTAACTTGCCAAACTCGACAAGATCGGTCGGGTCAGAGTTCTCGAGATCGGTAATCGCATGGCGGCGAAGCATCCGTCCATGCTCGTCTCGAGGCAGCGAGGCATAGAGCGCCACGGTGCGACGAACGGCGCCATCACCCTGGCAATGCAAGGAATATCGGAAGCCGTCAGCATCAATTGCACGCAGCTCGCTTTCAATCAGATCCCACTCTGGCTCCTCGACGACCGTCTTGCCGGCAGCGCCCGCATCGGCCGTATCCTCATAGGGGTCAATCATCTCGGCAAGCCCCGCCCATACGCCGCGATCGGTCATACGGTTGAAGCCAGAAAAACGAACGAACGGTCCCCGGAAGCGCTCTCGTGCCTCGCGAGCATATGCCAGATTTGCACCAGCGCCCACCGGCTGCGACATCATAGAGACGCGAACCGTCAGCTCGCCAGATTCCTCACGGCGAGCCATTTCGTCGGCAAAGCCGTAGTAGTCATCAAACGCCATCTCCTTGATGGCGGTAACGCCGCGCTCGTTAAGCATGCTCATGTAGTCCGAATACCCCGCGCGCACCTCGGGCAACGCGAGGAAATCGCTCATCATGCGCCAGATCTTCTCGGCATAGCACGCCTGCGGTGTAAAACCGTATCGCGCACTGGCGGCAGCATTGAGAACGCAGGTCTCCGCGCCCGGTGTAAAGCAGACGACAGGGATATCACCAAAAAACTCGTCAAACACAGCTGCCGTATTTGCGTTCTCGGCATCCGATGCCAACGTTTCGGATAGGTTGTGGCCAAAAGCCGCCGCGCAATCCGGATGATCTTCTTTCCATGCACGCAAGAGCGACACGGCCTCTTTGGCATCATCGATGCCGGACAGATCAGACCCCAACGTCCGCAGCGCCCAGCCTGTATAGAAGGTATGTACATCGATCAGACCAGGCATGACGGTGCGGTCGCCCAGATCAACTACCTCGTCCGCCTGGGTCAAATACGAAGCCACCTCACACTTGGTGCCAACCGCCTCAATTCGATTGCCACGGACCGCTACGAAACCTTCAAACGGCAGGTCCCCCGTACCGGTAAAGACGCTCTTAGACGTCAGGACCGTTAAACGATCAGACATCACAACCACCTACACCGGAAGCATGCCAGAGATTGCCGTTACGATCAGGCCAAAGACGACCATAAAAATGAAGAACTTCCAAATGGTCTTCCACCATTGACCAAACGAGATCTTTGCCACGGCAAGACCGGCAACCGTCATGCCCGCCACGGGACTGATGGTGTTGATGGTCTGATTAGCAAACTGGAGCGCGGTAACGGCGGCTTCGGGATTGAGGCCCATAAGCTCGGTCAGCGGACCCATGACGGGCATGGTGAGCGCCGCAAGTCCAGAGCTCGAGGGAACCAGCAAAGAGAGCAGGCCAAGGACGATATACATAAACGTGGTGTAGACGGCGGCAGGTGCACCGGCCAGTGCAGTAGCGAGCGCCTGGAGGATGGTGTCGATGATCATGCCACCCTCTGCAATGACCAAGATGCCGCGAGCGATGCCGATGACGATGGCGGCGTACGCAAAGTCGGCAATGCCTTTAACGAACTCCTCGGCGATCGTCTGCTGGTCAAGGCCGCCCAGGATACCGGCAAGCAAGCCCATACCAAGGAACACGGCGGAAATCTCATTCATGTACCAGCCCTGGGTAACAAGACCCCAGACGATAATGCCCATACCGCAGGCAAAATCGATAAGCACGAGCTTCTGACGGGTAGTGAACTCTTCCTCGATGGAGGCATCGGTCACGGAAAACTCAACACGCTTGAGCTTGTCGTCCTCGTACGTAATGGACGACTCGGGGTTTTTCTTGACACGCATGGCATAGCGCATGGCCCACGCGATACCGACGGCAGTGAAGATGACCCAAGAAACGGCGCGCAGCCACAGCTGAGGATTGCCCTCGATACCAATGATGCCTTGGGCGATCAAAACATTAAACGGGTCGATGGTCGAAGCACAATATCCCAGGTTAGGACCAAGGAAGCAGATGATAAACGCCGTCATCGAGTCATACCCGATACCCATCATGATGGGAATGAAGATGGCATAGAACGGCAGGGCTTCCTCAGACATACCAAACGTAGTGCCGCAAATGGACAGCAACGTCATCGTGATGGGAATGATGAGGATGTCCTTGTTCTTGAGCTTTTTAATCACACGGCTCATGCCGGCATTCAAAGCGTTGGTCTTGGTGATGACTGCGAACGATCCGCCAATCAATAAGACGAACGCAACGACGTCGGCAGCCTCCTGGATGCCCTTAGTAGGCGCTTGCAGGACCGCAAAGATATCCTGGCCCAGATTGATGGTCTCGCCGGTCTCGGAATCGGTGTAGTTCTTATCGACCTGTTCATAGGTTCCAGCAACGGCGACTTCACGCTCGCCCGCCGCTGTCGAAATCGTCTTGCGCTGATACTGACCAGAGGGAACGATCCAAGTCAGGACCGCAAAGACAACGATCAGCAAGAACATGATCGTATAGACATGCGGTAATTTGAACTTAAAACGTCTGTTTGTCTTCTTCGCCTTCGTATCTGACATAGATACCTCCAAAGAACTCGAGACTGCATCACATCTCGCTTCAACGCCTGCGCAAGGCAAACGTTCTATGACGTTCCATAGATTACCAGCAGCTTTTCCCATCATCAAGATAATTTCAAACTGATTGCCGCGACGCGGTTGAACGGTTGCGTTCGCGCCGTGAACGGTATGGAAACGCCCGGTGAGATAATCCACCGGGCGTTTCCATTCGCAATGTCCTAGATGTCAAAAACGTAGCGAGACCCAATGATCCGCTGACGACCGATGATAAACGGCCGCCGCTGCTCATCGAAAAAGAAGGCTTCCATATAAAACAAGGGTTCGCCAACGGGAACTGCCAACAGTCGAGCGACCTCGGGCGACGCGCACGCGATCTCGAGCGTGCACGGGTCGGTAAACGCGGGCGTGCGGCCCGTCCGGTTGCGCACGAACTCAAAAATGGATTGGTTAGATAGAGGTGCCGTTGATAGATAGGCGTTGTCCTCGTAAACGTATATGTTGTTCTCGAGCATGACAGGGACGCCATCGGCAGTACGCACACGCTCAACGCAAATCAAATCAGTTCCAACGGGAACACCAAAGAACTGCGCTTCGGTAGAATCTGCCGGCAGTATCTTTCTCGAAATGACGCACGCCCCCGGCTCCATTCCGTTAACGCGGCATGCGTCCGAAAAACTCTGGACGTCATCCTTCTGGCGAATCTTGCGCTTGAGCTTGGGGGCATTGACAAACGTGCCTTTCCCCTGCCGCTTCGTTAGATAGCCCTGCTGGACGAGCTCCTCAATAGCGCGTCGCACGGTAACGCGGCCAACTTTATAGTTCTCAGCCAATTCGAATTCGTTGGGTATCCGCGCGCCCGCCTTGTAGGCACCGGAATTGATTTCGTTTTTAATGATATCGATAACCTGTTGGTACAGCGGTATCGCTGCTTTACCGTCAGTTAGTCCTTCAGTCGGTGGCATATACCCTCTCCCAGCCCAATTAAGTCAAAAGCGGGCTTAAGGGCATTCAACAAGCCCTTAAGCCCGCATTAGCATAAAGTATGCTTGCTGTCGCACCAAAATGTCGGGTATTTACTCATCTGACCCGAAAAACGCGCAACTACCGCGCTCCTAAGAAAGCGTGAGCAGCTCCGGCAGCTGGTCGATAATCTTGTCCGCGGCATCCTGGCTAAAGCCAAAGCGCTCCTCGCGCTTGGCAATAACTGTCAGGCCGGCTCGCTTGCCGGCAGTGATGCCAGGCACCGAATCCTCAACGCAGCAGCAGCGATTCGCGGGCAGCCCCAGCAGGTCCAGCGCATGCAGGTAGATGTCGGGCTCGGGCTTGCTCTCCTTAAACTGCTCGCCGCTCACCACATACTCAAAGGCATCCGACAGCCCGCACGCATTGAGCACTTCCTCGATGCTATCCATGGGAGACGAGCTGGCAAGCGCCACGCGAACGCCACGGCGCGGCAGCTCTCGAATCGTATCCACGGCGCCTGGGTTAATCAAAGCCTGATAGTCGCGCGGACGCTTATGCGCCCACTCGTCCCAACGGATCAACGCTTCCTCGCCAGTTAAATGCCCCTTCCCGGCGCGCTCAAACCAATCGACCAGCATACGCAGGAAGAACTGATGCGAGGTACCAACCTGCCCGTTCAACTCCTCTTGAGTCAGGTTAAGTCCAAGCTCCTTGGCAAACGCGGCAGTCTCGCCCAGGTAGTAATACTCGGTATCGACAATGACGCCGTCCATGTCAAAGATAACGGCGTCGAACGGAAATGCGGACACGGCACCCTCCCTAACAAAAGGGCGCCCGCAAGCGGACGCCCGAGCCATGCACTATCGGCGATTCTAGCCCAGCAGCTTATTCAGCGCCACCGCAATACCGTCTTCGTTGTTATTGGCGGTCACCATCTGGGCCACAGCCTTAACCTCATCGACGGCGTTGCCCATGGCAACACCGGTGCCGGCCCACTCAATCATAGACTTGTCGTTCTGGCCGTCGCCAAACGATACGACCTCGCTGGCATCGATGCCGAGCTTGGGCAGGGCACCCTCGAGCGCGCGGGCCTTGTCAATACCGGGCGCCGTGTACTCAAAGTACCAGTCGGCCGTAAACATACCCGAAAGCGTCTGGGTAAAGGGCGCGTACATCTCCTCGTAATGCGCTTGCAGATAGGCCGGGTCGCCCGCCGTCAGCAGCTTGTCCACGGGATAAGCATCAGCGACCTCATGCAGGCTCTCCACCTCGCGAATCTTAAGATCGCACGCGTCGCGCTCATACTTGACGATGTTTTTCTGCGAGCCATCCGGCAGCGTAATCATGCAATGGTACGAGTCCTCGACGTGCAAATCGCGACCGAGCGAAATCATAGGGATCACGTCAAAATTACGCAGGTGATCAATCAGGCGATGCAATTCGTCGGCAGGCATAGCCTGATCGAACAGCACCTCGTCGGTCTGGGCATCGACGACGTGTGCGCCGTTAAAGGCCACCAGCAGACCGTCATGGTTTTGAAGGTCGAGCTCCTGCGCCAAGGCGTGCAGCCCCCATGCGGGACGGCCCGACGCCAAGATGAGCTTAATGCCCGACTCCTGCGCAGCGAGCAGCTTCTCGCGCGTACGCGGGCTAATCACTTTCTGGTCGTTGGTGAGCGTACCGTCAATATCCATCGCGATGGCTTTGATTGCCATATATGCCTCCCTGTCATTGAATAACCTTGTCTGAGTCATCATACAGAACAGCCACCGCGACTCCGTTTGCAACGGGAAAAATGTCATATTGTCCCGAACATGAACGGCGTGTGGTCGTGAAGCTTTATCGCTCAGGTCAAATACGTCTGCTAGCGACGCTCATCCGTCGGTGCGCCCTCGACGATCGCGATGCCCGCCGATGCACCTAACGCGCTGGCGCCGGCCTCGATGAATGCGCAAGCCTCTTCGTAATTATGGATACCGCCCGCCGCCTTGATTGCCACGGCATCGCCGAGCACCTCGTGCATCAGCCGCACGTCCTCGAGCTTAGCACCGCCAAAGCTTCTGCCGGTCGATGTCTTAAGGAATCCCGGCTTGGCCTCCAGCGCGATCTCGCATACACGGCGCTTGGCGGCGTCGTCGCCGTCCAGCTTGCACATCTCGACGATTACCTTGTCAGTGATGCCATGCGCGCGACAAAAATCAGCAATGGTAGTCATCTCGCGCTCGATGGCATCAAAATCGCGGTTCTCGATCGACCCCTGATTCAAAACGTAGTCAATCTCGGTAAAGCCACACGCAGCGTATTCCTCAAACCTCGCAAGCTTCTCCTCAAGCGTCATAGTGCCCTGGGGAAAGTCGATGGCGCCGGCAAGGATGATGTCAGAGCCCTCGAGCATGGCGCGGCCCGTCTCGTACTCCTGAAGGTTCGCAAATACGCAGCGAAAGTTGTACTTTAACGCCTTCTCGACATACTGCTCAAACGTGTCCTCGGGGGCATCGATATAGTCGATGTATTTATTGATGGGTTTGGCAAGCGTCATGCTGGGCCTCCTTGTTCAGGACTGACAACCGATTCGTGGTTTCACGCGAAAAACCACGTTCAATGTACGCCCGACATGCAAGGACAGCGTCCGCATTCCGACAAGTGGTATGAAATTAGCTGTAAACGTATATTTACAGACAGCGAATGGCACCGCACGCGGATGCCGACAGCAAGACATCCCCCCCTCAATACACCCTCATGCCCATTTAAATAGCAAGGGACCCGTATCTGTTGGGATACGGGCCCCTTTCGGCCATGACCTATCTCAGCAACAAAGACTACTTGCGGTGAGCGCGGTAGAACTCGATCGCACCATCTTATCCGAGCCGGGGCACGTTCGCATAGCGTGGCGCGTGACGGTTGCAAAACCACCCCATTTGAAACAAACGCAAAAAAGTACTTGCAAAGACGCGTTCCGACATATAAGTTGATAAAAGACCGCCGTTGCGGTTTTAAGTAGATCGAGCATATGAAATTTCAGTTTTTAGCGTGTAAGAGAAAGAAGATCGGCAAAGTACAACCCCAAACGCAATGACAACTTAATGAGGTAACTGCCACATGTGAGGCACCCAGGGCATTGCTGTCTCGATTTTGAGCACGATGCCTTCCGCCTTGCATGGGCCGTTCCATCCCGCCCCTGCAGCAACTGCCTCACGGGCTCATTGAAAACCGCATAGCACCCCAACGTCAGCACATCACCCACGGCAAGCACATCACTCACGACAACCAACACATCAACAAACAGCACGAACATCAACCGATTGGAGAAGCTATGACAAACCACCACGCTGAAGACGGCGATAAGAAAAGCATTCTGGATGCCCGCATTGAGCGAGCATATGCAAACGAATATGACGCCGCCTTTGCCGCCGCGACCATCAAGAACTACGCGTCGCTACCGCTCGCGACGATCTTGGCCGACCACCCTCAACTGCTGAAGCGCTGCACAAAGATCATGGGCGACCCCGACATTCGCAAGCTGACAGACCCCTATGCCCCAAAACGCGACAACGATTCGTACGTTCTTACCGTAGGCTGCCTAGCCCATATGCTTACGGCGCTCGACACGAAACTCAAGCTCGAATGGGAACCCGACGAGCGTCATGAACTCGAAAGCAAGCGGAACACCCTGCGCACCGCACTGTTCCTTCCGTTGGACGGCCTCAAGCGCTGCAACGTCGAGCTCAATACACAGGCGCGGCAAAAGCCCGGGACCACAGGGCAGAAAACTCCAAGACCCCATGCGGCCATCGTCGACCGCAACCGATATAACCGTATGACCGCGCATTTTTCTGCCGAGGGAGCAGCCATAAGGACGCTGATCGACCTGCTGTGCCTCCTGAGCATCAACGAGCTATTTGAGGGCTATCTCGCCCTTGTTCCCGCGACGGCACCCAAGTCGGTAGCAAAGATCATCGAGACCTGCAGACGCCAGTTTGAGCGCCATCGCAATGGCAGCGAGATGAACGCCAGCATCGCGCAGTACTACGCGGCTCATTACAAAAATGACGGATGTGCCCCTGTCGAGCATCAGCTGCGGCTCGCCTACACCACGCCCGCCGCAACGCTCTATCGCTTTGGAGCCCTTGGCGCTTGCGAGCCGCACGAACAGGCAGCCTGCCCCACAACCGAGCTCGATCTCAGGCTCGGACGAACCCTGTAGCCCGCCAGCCCCTCCGCGGGCAACAATCCTATTCCACAACACAACCAACAGAAAGGAGTCCTCATGGACACCAATCATTCCCCCATCATCAGCCCCCTCACCATGCGTGAATCCGCCCGAGGCATCACGCTCACCAGCATTTACGATGAGATGCTCGCCCGTCGCGAGCTCTCCGTCATGGGAAACATCGAAACCCCGATGGCCCACGACCTATGCCAGCAAATCCGCCTGCTCGATGCCACCGACCCCAGCCGCCCCATCACCATATTTGTCGCCAGCGCCGGCGGAAGCGTGCGATCGGGCCTTGCGATCTATGACGCCATGCGCCTCGCATCGTGCCCCATCCGCACCGTCTGCCTGGAATTCGCCGCGTCCATGGGCGCCGTGATCTTTATGGGCGGCGACGATCGCCGTATGGCGCCCCATGCAGAGCTCATGATTCACGACCCGCTGATCCCCCAGGGGGCAGGCGGCTCGGCACTTGCGCTGCAGGAAACCAGCCGGCGTCTCATGCAGACCCGCAAGACCCTCACGCAAATCCTCTCGGACCGCAGCGGCCTCACGCCCAAGCGCATCCAGTCCCTCACCGCAAAAGACACCTACCTTTCGGCCGAGCGCGCCGTCGAGCTCGGCTTTGCCCACGAAATCCTCTCGACCACCAAGAAGGTCGCCCATGTCTAACCTCGCCAGCCGCCTCGCCGCATCTAAGTCCGCATCGTCCACCATCCTCGCCAAGGATCGAACGCTTTCCTGCGACACCCGCCAAACGGGACTCAACAACAACGCACTTGTGATCGGCCCCTCGGGAGCCGGCAAGACCCGAAACGTCCTCAAGCCCAACCTGCTGCAAATGAACGCAAGCTACATCGTGCTCGACACCAAAGGCACGCTCTGTCGCGAAGTGGGACCCGTGCTGGCAGCCCACGGTTACCGCGTGCAATGTCTCAACTTCGCCGACCTCAACACCGTCCCGGCCCTTGCGCCCGGCATCGAGCGCTGCGGCTACAACCCCCTGAGGCACATTCGCCGCAAGGCGGACGGCAGGCCCAACCAGCAGGACATCCTCTCGGTGGCAAAGGCCATCTGCCCCATCGAGGACAACAACCAGCCTTTTTGGGATCATGCGGCGGCAAACCTGCTGTCGTGTCTTATCGCCTACGTCACCGAACAGCTGCCCGCCGACGAGCAGACGATCAGCTCGGTCATCAAGCTGATCGAGCACCTGCAGGACGGTGCCACGGGTCGATTGTTTGACGACCTGATCACGACCGACCCCCAAAGCTATGCCCTCTCGCTATGGCGGCGCTACGCCATTACGCAAAATGCCGAGCGCATGCACGCGAGCATCGTCGGCATCCTTGCCGAAAAGGTCATGTGTCTGGGATTCGACGGTGCGGCACAGCTCTATCGTGAGTGCCATCAGGTGGACTTCGCTTCCATGGGACACACCCCCTGCGCCCTGTTTGTAACCGTGAGCGATATTGACCGCAATCTCGATCCGCTGACCGGCCTCTTTATTTCGCAGGCGTTTATGGGCCTCATTCGTGAGGCCGATAGGCAGCCCGACGGCAGCCTGCCCGTGCCCGTGCGCTTTATGCTCGATGACTTCGCAAATCTGCAGATCCCCCAGATCGACAACGTGCTCTCGATTATCCGAAGCCGCAACATCTGGGCAACGCTGCTGCTGCAGTCGACCAACCAGCTCGATGCGCTCTATGGCGAGGCACGCGCACGCTCCATCATGGGCAACTGCGACACGCATCTGGTGCTGGCGTTCCAGGATCCCGAGAGTGCCCGGGTGTTTTCCGACCGCGCCGACGCGCTGCCCAGCACGCTCATGGCGACGCCGATCGATCGCTCGTGGCTCTTTGTGCGCGGTCGCACTCCCGAACAGGTCGAGCGCTTTAGGCTCGAAGACCATCCACTCTACGGGGAGCTGCCCGAGGCGCAGCGAGGCCATGCGGAGGCCGAGATCTAGGCGCAGGGTTCTCGCGGCGCGCGGCGCCCCGGCGATGTTCCACAAAGGCCGTGCGCCCCGGGACCACGGCAAAGCAAAGGGGCCCGCATCCCAACGGATACGGGCCCCTTTCAGCCATAAGCCAACTCGGCCGTAAAAACTACTTGCGATGCGCGCGATAGAACTCGATAAGCGCTTGAGTCGAAGCGTCCTGCTCGGCCTTGGCGGCGTCGTCGTGGAAGGCAGGGGTAATCTGCTTGGCAAGCTGCTTGCCCAGCTCGACGCCCCACTGGTCGTAGGAGTCGATGCCCCAGACCGTGCCCTCGACAAATACGATGTGCTCGTACAGGGCGATGAGCTCGCCGAGCGCAAACGGGGTCAGCGTGTCGCCGAAGATCGAGGTCGTCGGACGGTTGCCCTCAAAGCAGCGGGCCGGGACGATCTGCTCGGGCGTACCCTCGGCGCGCACCTCATCGGCCGTCTTACCAAAGGCAAGCGCCTTGGTCTGGGCCAGGAAGTTGCCCAGGAACAGCTCGTGCACGTCCTGACCGCTGTCGGTCGCAGGGTTGGCGGTATTGGCGAAAGCGATAAAGTCGGCCGGGACCACCACGGTGCCCTGGTGCAGCAGCTGGTAGAAGGCGTGCTGACCGTTGGTGCCGGGCTCGCCCCAGAAGATCTCACCGGTATCGGAGGTCACAGCGCTGCCGTCCCAGCGGACATGCTTGCCGTTGGACTCCATGGTGAGCTGCTGCAGGTAGGCCGGGAAACGGTGCAGATACTGGCAGTACGGAAGCACGGCGTGGCTCTTGGAACCGAAGAAGTTGACGTACCAGACGTTGAGCAGGCCCATCAGCGCGACGGCATTGTTCTCGAGCGGCGTGTTGCAGAAGTACTCGTCGATGGCGTGGAAGCCCTCGAGGAACTGCTGGAAGCGCTCGGGACCGAGCACGACGATCAGCGACAGGCCCACGGCAGAGTCGACGGAGTAGCGGCCGCCGACCCAATTCCAGAAACCAAAAGCGTTAGCGGGGTCGATGCCGAAGGCCTCGACCTTCTCGAGTGCGGTGGAAACAGCGACGAAGTGCTTGGCCACGGCCTCGGCGTTCTGCTCATCGGAGCCGTCGATGGCGCCCTGAGCCTTGAGCTGCTCGAGCATCCAGGTCTTGGCCTCGCGAGCGTTAGTGAGGGTCTCGAGCGTGGTGAAAGTCTTGGAGACGATAATCACGAGCGTGGTCTCGGGATCCAGGCCCTTGAGCTTCTCGGCCTGGTCGTTGGGGTCGATGTTGGAGATGTAGCGGCAGTCGATACCGGCGTCGGCGTAGGGACGCAGAGCCTCGTAGGCCATGACCGGGCCCAGATCGGAGCCGCCGATGCCGATGGACACCAGGTGCTCGATCTTCTTGCCGGTAACGCCCTTCCACTCACCGGAGCGCACGCGCTCGGCGAAGGCATACATGCGATCGAGGACCTCGTGCACGTCGGCGACGACGTCCTGGCCGTCGACGATGAGCTGGCCTTTCTCGCTTGCCGGGCGGCGCAGCGCGGTGTGCAGGACGGCGCGGTCCTCGGTGGTGTTGATGTGCTCGCCGGAGAACATGGCGTCGCGGCGCTCCTCGAGCTTCACCTCGCGGGCAAGATCGCACAGCAGCTTGACGGTCTCATCAGTCACCAGGTTCTTGGACAGGTCGAAGTGCAGGTCACCGGCGTCAAAGCTCAGCTTGTTCACGCGCTCGGCATCGGCGGCGAACCAGGCCTTGAGGTCGATACCCTCGGCCTCGAGCTTCTCCTGATGGGCCTCGAGCGCCTTCCAAGCGGCAGTCGACGTAGCATCGATAGGTGCGGCAACAGTTGCCATAGAGTCCTCCTCAGCATACGGGCGCACGCCTCCATGCGCCCGGACATTCAGATGCCACTATTCTAGCGCAGGTCAAGACTATAATCAGCGAGCGTTGCCAATCGGCCCCCAAACGGCAACCGACCAAAAAGGGACAGGTTTAATTTGGCAGGTCAAACGCTTTACCAATCAAAAATAACCTATCCCTTTATGCCAAATATTAGGCCGCAGCGCAGACGCTACCGAGCAACTCACGCAGAGGAGACCCGATGCCCTCCAGCAGTTCGGGCGCGATGATGGCAAAAACGGGAACCTCGCCGGCCCCCACGACGGCAGGCACCTTGCCCTCCGAGACGATACATCCATAAGGGACAAAACCGTCTTCGCCGACATCGAGCGCCGCCATGCGACGGGCGAGCTCGCGCGCAAAGCCGGCAGTATCGGCATCGCCAATCGCCAAGACAAAGTCCACGCCTTCGTCGGTCGCCAGGGCCACGGCTTCGTCGATCAGCTCGTCTCCTCCGTCGCCTTCAACCGAGCCGCAGCGGAAAAGCACGCGCTCGAGCAGAGCTCGATCAACCGAGCCCAGCGCCGCCGAAACGAGCTCATCACGCGTGTGCTTGTCGCCTCCCAGCACGACCAGTGCCTTGGTGCCGCCATAGTGGGCAACCAATCGCCCGCACCAGCGAGCCACATCCCCATCCGCAACCAAGCGCGTCGGCATACCAAACCCATAGTTGACCATTATCCCCACAACCCTTCCGTGCTTTATGGTGGTATCAATCGTTAGACTCATGCTACGAAGCGAGCTTTTCCGAGCTGTTACGCACTCTTTAGGGCTGCGTTAAAAACCCGATGCAGCCGCACGACCATACCTGCCAAAAAGAGGCAGGTTTTGACGGTGTCCGGTCGAGCAGGTATTATCGAACAGGTATTCGATAAGAACATGTGTTTGATGGGAGGCTCGGATGGAGCACGAGCAGCACACCTACATCTGCATCGACCTCAAGACGTTTTATGCCAGCGTCGAGTGCGTCGATCGTGGGCTCGATCCGCTCACCACCAACCTGGTCGTTGCCGACGAATCGCGCGGACGCACGACCATCTGTCTCGCTATCACGCAGACCATGAAGGACCTCGGGATACACAACCGCTGCCGTCTGTTCGAGATTCCCGACGGCATCGACTGCATCAAGGCCGTACCGCGCATGCAGCACTACATGGAGGTGTCGGCGAAAATCTACGGCATCTATCTGGAATACGTGAGTCCGCAAGACATTCACGTCTACTCCATCGACGAATGCTTTATCGACGTGACGCCCTATCTGGACCTCTATCACACCGATGCGGAAGGGTTCGCCTGCACGCTGCGCGACGAGGTCTTGGCGCGCACCGGCATCACGGCGACGGTCGGCATCGGCCCCAACCTATTCCAGGCCAAGGTAGCGCTCGACATTACCGCCAAGCACGTACCCAGCCGCATCGGCATACTCGACGACGGGACCTTTCGCAAGGAGATCTGGCCCCATCGCCCCATCACCGACATCTGGGGCATCGGCCCCGGCGTGGCGGCCCGTCTCGAAAAGTACGGCGTCTACGATCTGATGGGCGTCGCCGCGCTCGACGAAAACCTGCTTTACGATGAGCTCGGCGTCAATGCCGAATATCTCATCGACCACGCCTTCGGGCGCGAGCCGACAACCATCGCCGATATCCAAGCCTATCGCCCGCAAGCGACCTCGACCACCACAGGACAGGTGCTCTCGAAGGGCTATGCCTACGAGCAGGCCTACACCGTCTTGCGCGAGATGGTCGACAACGCCGTGTTGGATCTAGTCGATAAGCACGTGGTCTGCGACAGCATCTCGCTCTTTGTGGGCTACGCGAGCGAGCGCGCCGACATACGCCGGCTCAACGCCAGCGGCACGGCGCAGTATATAGACGGCTGCGGACACCTGCGCTCGAGCACCTCGGGCATCGAGCCCGCAGCGACCGATGGCCCCGAGCTCGCGCCCCGTGCTCCCAAGCCCGTCCAGCGCGATGACGAAAGGCGTCGTCTGGTGCGCGAAGCGCAGGCAATCGATGGCATCTTTGTGGGCGAACACGGCGGCAAACCGCGTGGTGGCTATGCCGCGCTCTTTGCGCACTCCAACGCCTCGCGAAAGCTGCCCGAGCGCACTAATTCGTTTAAGAAGATCATGGGGTATTTCGATGACCTTTGGGCACAAACAGTCGATCCCAAACGACCGGTCAAGCGCATCAACCTGGGATTTGGCAACCTCATGCCCGAGGAATTTGCCACCATCGATCTGTTCAGCGATATCGAGGCCGATGAGCGCGAGCGCGACCTGGCGCGCGCCGTCCTGGCCGTGAAAGGCAAGTACGGCAAGAACGCGCTCGTCAAGGGATTAAGCTTTACCGCCGGCGCCACCGCGCGCGAACGCAACGGCCAAGTTGGAGGACATCGTGCCTAAACCCAAGCAGCAGCCCGTGCGCCCGCCGACCGCCTTCGAGCGCCTGGCGGACCCCGAGGGCAGACGCCGCGCCGCCGACCCCAAGCTCACTGCCAACGGTGCCGTGCGCGCCAACCGCGCCGCACAGTTTATGCCCTTTGCCGCCCTCACGGGATACTACGAACTCGTGCGCAAGCAGGAAATCACCGTCGAGCCAAAACGTGAGCTCACGGAAGAAAAAGCCCTCGCGCTTTCTAAAAAGCTCGAGGGTCTCAAACGTGGCGACTTGATTCGTGTCACCTATTACGATACATACGGCTATCGCAGCCGCACCGGCATCCTCGACGAGGCGCTCCCCGCCTTCAAGCTCCTCAAACTCCGAGACATCGCCATCGACTTCGACGACATCCAAGACATCGAACTGCGCGGACGAGCCTAGCCAAGGAAGCGCATCCAGGGCGGCGCTTACAGAGTCATGACGTAGTAGCCCGCGTCTTTCACGGCCGTCTCGAGGACACCACGATCAACCGGCTGCTTAGAGCGCACGCGTGCCGTGTGGTCCGCATACGTCACCGTTGCCCACACGCCATCCAGCGCATTGAGGGCATTGGCCACGTTCTGAGCGCAGCCGTCACAGCTCATGCCGCCGATGAGCAGCTCATCGCTATAGGGATAGTGCGATGCATCGGTATCCACCACAACAACCTTTTTGGCCTTCTTGCCGCTCGCACCATCGCTGCAGCAACTCTTCCCGTGTGTCGAAGCGGCAATGCGACGCAGTCCAAAAAACATGCCGACGGCAATGACGGCCAGCACGATGAGATTCGCAGGGTTGAGCAAGTCGCTCATGCGTTCCCCTTTCAAGTAGCACTATCTAGATACCCCCATGGGGTGTCCCCATCTTAACCCAAAATCATGTCCGTTCGGTCAATTAGTTTCCCTCTTCAAACTTTTTTGTTGACCAAGGCTTACTTTCGTGTATAAGTTTTCCTAGGCTAACAGTTAGATCCGTAAGGAGCGCCGTGACTCGAACCATAGACATCCCAACGTTTCAGGCGGCAGTCGTGCGCAACTGCTCTCCCACGCTCGCGGGCATCAAGCCGGCATCGCTCTTTACCTATCCAGGCACCTACGCCCACGGGGACGGCTCGGTCGCAACCGAAACCATCGCAGAGCGCCGAGCACGCCTGCTCAACGTTATCGCCCAGTGCAATCGCGAGCTTGACCCGTTCGGTATCCACCTGAGTGTTTTGGTCTGGCGGCCCTGCGGAGCGCTCGTGTATATGTACCGAGCCAAAAGCCTCACCACCTATTTCGCAGACCCTCGCGCCCAAACGGCGCTCGCCTCGGAAGGCTACGACACGAGAGACCTTTCGACATGCCTTGTGCATTTGGCATCACGCATCACGCTCGCGAGCAATAACGTCGCGGAATGCGCCTGTAGCCAGACTCGATGCGCACTACCCCAGCAAGCTAGCTGCAGCAACGACTGCACCTGCGAGTTTCCGCACGAAATAGGCTACTTCCTCGGATATCCCTACGACGATGTGCGCGAGTTTATCGTCCAGCGCGGCGAGAACTACAAGGTCTTTGGAGCTTGGAAGGTCTACACGAATGTCGAGCAAGCGCTTGCGATGTTTGACGCCTACCGCGCTTGCACTCAATACCTCACCTTTGTCTATCAGCAGGGCAGCAGCTTGGCGCAACTTGCCCAGGCAACCCGATAGAACATAGAAGCCGCGGCAACCTGCCGCACAACTGAAAGGACTCAACATGAGCAAGATCGCCGTCGTCTATTGGAGCGGCACGGGCAATACCGAGGCCATGGCAAATCTCGTCGCCGAAGGCGCCACGTCCGCGGGTGCCGAGGCAGAGGTCATCTCCTGCGCCGACTTCTCCGCAGACAAGGCCGAAGGCTATGACGCCATCGCCTTCGGCTGCCCCGCCATGGGCTCCGAGGAACTCGAGTACGATGAGTTCCAGCCGATGTGGGACGAGGTCAAGGAGACTCTCGGCGACAAGAGGGTCGTCCTCTTTGGCTCCTATTCGTGGGCCGAGGGCGAGTGGATGGACAACTGGAAGGCCGACGCCGACGAGGCCGGCGTCAACGTCGTGGACTCCACCATCTGCTACGACGCGCCCGACGACGAGGGCGAGACCGCTTGCAAGGCCCTCGGAGCCGAGCTCGCGTAACGAACCCAGGGCCTCCAAGAGAGCCTGCATCAAAGCGCATCCCCATCCCTACAAAAGAGCGGGGCTGGATTCAAGTCCAGCCCCGCTCTTTTGTAACGGCAGTTACATCAACCGGCTACGAGATATTGCCCAAGAACGCCTTGGTGCGCTCGCTCTTAGGATGGTCGAAGACCTCGCTCGGCGTACCCTCTTCCACAATGACGCCTCCGTCCATAAAGACGACGCGGTCGGCGACATCGCGGGCAAAGCCCATCTCGTGCGTCACGACGATCATGGTCATACCGTCGTGCGCCAGGTCACGCATGACGCCCAGGACGTCGCGCACGAGCTCAGGGTCGAGCGCCGAGGTGGCCTCGTCAAAGAGCATGACGTGCGGGTTCATCGACAGGGCGCGGGCGATGGCAACGCGCTGCTGCTGGCCGCCCGAAAGCTGACTCGGCATAAAATCGATGCGCTCGGCAAGACCGACCTTGGTCAGCTCCTCGACGGCGATCTTTTCGGCCTCTTCCTTGCTGCGCTTGAGCACCTTTTGTTGCGCAAGCATGACGTTCTTTTTGACCGACAGGTGCGGGAACAAATTGAACTGCTGGAACACCATACCCAGATGCGTACGCACCTTGTTGAGGTCGACACCCTTGGCGCACACATCCACGCCCTCAACGATAATCGAGCCACTCGTGGGATGCTCCAGACGATTGATGCAGCGAAGCATCGTCGACTTGCCCGAGCCCGAGGGGCCCAAGACCACAACGACCTCACCCTTGTGAACATCCAGATCGATATCGCGCAGGACCACGTTGTCGCCAAAGGCCTTCTGGAGGTTCTTGATACTGACGACGACCTCGTTCGAGTTATTGGTTTCGCTCATGATAGGACCTCCTTACAGACCGGCGATGTGATCGGCAGGCGTCGCGACAACCTGTCCGGCGCTCTTGGCGGGACGCTTCTTCTTGGTCTCGGCCGTGCCCAAAAGCCTCGCCTCAAGACCGCTCACCAAGCGAGCGAGCGGCAGGGTGATGACCAGATAGAACAGGGCGGCAACCACATACGGCGTGATGGAGCCCGTCGTGGCCACGATGGTACGGGCGTTCATGACGATCTCGACCACACCCACGGCCGCAAGCAGCGACGTATCCTTGTAAAGCAAGATAAACTCGCTGGTCAGCGTAGGCAAAACATTGCGGAACGTCTGCGGAATCATAACGTAGAGCAGTGTCTGGAAGGCATTCATGCCCAGAGAGCGAGCAGCCTCGTTTTGACCCTTGGGGATCGATTGAATACCGGCACGGAAGATCTCACACAGATAGGCAGACGAATTCATGGCCATGACGATGACGCCGAGCACATAGTCATCAACCTTGACGCCGGCCAACGGCAGACCGAAGAACGCGATATAGATCTGCAGGAACGCCGGCGTACCGCGAATGATATTCACGTAGATACCGGCAAGGCAGCGCAGGATGCGCGACTTGGAAATGCGCATGAGCGATAGGGCGAAACCGAAGGGAATTGCCAGCGGAAACGCCACAAGCACGATCGAGAGCGACATGAGGAAGCCCTTGAAGACGATCGGCAGGCTCTGGACCAAAATGACCGGGTTCAAGAACAGGCGCAGGAACATATTGGAGTTCCAGGCCTCGACCCACGGCTGCTCCTTAAGATCGGCCAGGAAGTTATCGAAGGCCGTCACGCCCTTGATCTCCACCGACGGAATCTTGGAGATCTTCTTGGTCGACCCGTCAGCGAGCGTATAGGTGCCGCTAAAGACCTCATCGCCGCCCTCGACGGGAAACGTCACACCATAAACCTCGACACGGAAAAAGCCGCCGGCAGGCGCCGTCTCGCCAAAGTCGATCTTGAGCGTCTGACCATCAGCCGTGCACGTGGGTTTCATGGGCGTACGATCCATGAGGTCCTCGCCCGAGAGCATCGTCAATCGCGTGTCATCGGTACCAAATGTCGTGCCGTCGACAAACGTCAAAGAAAGACCGCTCAGCTCCTCGTCGGCATCGGCCTGAACTTCCCAGGTAATGCGCGTCTCGGTGCCGCCGACCACATCGCTGCCCGAACCGGTGTTGGGTCGGGCGGTAATCTTTGCGGTCTCAAGCGCCTGGGCGGTCGTGGGCGCATATGCCCCCGCGCACACCAGCGCGAGCGCCACGGCCATGACGCAGACTAGCTTTTGGAGCAAGGCGGGCAGTGGAAAACGCTGCTCCGCGGCCCCTTTGTTCAGTCGAGACAAGGTGGCTCCTATCGTAGAAGTTGCCGGCAAAACGAGACGGAAACGCTCTCCGTCAAGAGAAGCGCAAAGGCCCTCTCCGCAAAACGGAAAGGGCCCGCGCGCAATCAAGTAGTTATTTTACTTGATGTTGTACTTAGCCATGAGGGCGTCGACGGTACCGTCGTCGGTCAGGTCCTTGATGGCCTGGTTGATGTCATCCTTGAGCTTGGTGTTGCCCTGGTTGATGGCAATGGCGTACTCCTCGCCGGTGCTAATCTGCTTGATGGTCTGGCAGGTGTTGAACTGCTCGGCGGTCAGCTGGCTGGCAACGGAGCGGTTGGTGACTACAGCGTCGCCCTTATCGGACTGCAGAGCGCTAAAGCACTCGGTAGCGTCCTTGTAGGGGACAATCTTGGCCTTGGGGAAGTTCTCCTGGGCAAAGGCCTCGGCGGTCGAGCCAGACTGGACGATGATGGTAGCGTCAGCGTTGTTGAGCTTCTCGCTGTAGTTGTCGGCCGTGATGTCGGTGTTATCGACCTTGGTCACAATAGCCTGATCGTCCATGTAGTAGGAATCAGAGAAAGTGACTTCCTTCTCACGCTCGGGCGTGTCGGTGATAGCCGCAATGGAAACGTCATACTTGGCGCCCGAAGCGACACCCGGAACCAGCGTGTCAAAGTCATTGTTGACATACTCGACATCCAGGCCCAGCTTGTCGCCGATGGCCTTGATGAGCTCAAGGTCAAAGCCCTGATAATCGCCGTTGTCATCCTTGTACTCAAACGGAGCGTACTCGGCAGAGGTGCCGACGGTCAGCGTACCATCCTTGACGAGCGCGTACTCCTTGGAGCCGTCGACCTTCTCGACCTTAGCGTCGTCAGAGCTGCTGGAACCGGCATCAGAACCAGAGGTGGCGTTGGACGAGCCGCAGCCCGTCAGTGCGAGGGCGAGCGCCATGGCACCCGTGGCGGCAAATGCGCCAAGCTTCTTGAGCTTCATAATCAGTCTCCTTCCGGTGACCTCGTTTGATTCAGAGGCCTGCAAAAACTGTTGGCTATTATGCACCTGGAATTACGAATCTGCAATGAGAAAACTGATTGAAACAAACCCATAACGTGAATGGAATACTCTACTTTGTGACAGTCATTACTGCTGCAATGACCTTAATAATCTAATTTCAGCTGCATAACCTGCAAGTTCGTTCGGAGTCTCCAAAATAAACGGCAGCGAACACAAACGGCCATTCGATACAATATTCTGCATAACCTGCATACCGCCACCAAATTCCTCGCTGCCAAGGTATCCCTTGCCGATGCACTCGTGACGATCTTTATGGGCGCCACAAGGGTTCTTCGAATCGTTGATGTGTACGGCATGCAAGCGATCGATACCCACCACGCGGTCAAACTCGTCGAGTACGCCGTCCAGATCATGGATGATGTCGTAGCCGGCATCGCTCACATGGCAGGTGTCCAAACAAACGCCCAGCTTATCGGACAGCTCTGGGCACTTGGCGGCAACGCCCTCGATAATGCACGCCAGTTCTTCAAAGCTACGGCCCACCTCGGTGCCCTTGCCTGCCATGGTCTCAAGCAATACCGTCGTCTGCTGTCCCTCAAACATCACCTGGCACAGCGTGTCGACAATCATCTGAATGCCGACGTCTGCCCCCTGTCCCACATGCGCACCGGGATGAAAATTGTAGTAGTTGCCGGGCAGCGCTTCCATGCGCTGCAGATCCTCGGCCATGGCCTCCAGGGCAAACTCGCGCGCCCGCTCCTTAGCGGAGCAGGGGTTATAGGTATACGGGGCATGAGCCACGAGCGGGCCAAAGTCGTTTTGCTCCATAAGCTCGCGCAGGGCCGCCACGTCATCCATGTCAAGGTCTTTTGCCTTGCCACCGCGCGGGTTGCGCGTAAAGAACGCAAAGGTATTGGCGCCAATGGACAACGCCGTCTCCCCCATCGCCCGATAGCCCTTCGTCGTCGAAAGATGGCACCCGATCGTCAGCATCTCCAACTCCCCCTCATCAGTTGCGGTGAAATACGGTCTATTGGTGCCTTATTTTGGCGCAAACAGACCGTATTCCACCGCAAGTTATAAAAGGGGCATCAGAGATGTGGGCCGCCAGGCACCACGGGCGCCGGCGTCATGATCCCCTACGCGTCAGCGCCAAGTCCTAGAGGGCTAGACGGATTGCATCGATGATGTGCGCGCAGCGCTGCGTGGCGGCTAGGGACATGATGGGGCTTTCGAGTTTCCCCGCCTGAATGAGCTGCGTCGCATGCTGGATTTCGCCGTAGAAATCATCGACCTCAAACGGGGCATTTATTTCGAGCGTTCGCCCGTCGGAGTACTTCACATGGGCGAGCTCGGGGCGATGGAGACGCTCGATTTCCAACGAACCCCGCTCACAGGCAATCGTTAAGCGGCTTTCATATGTTGCTTTGCCGTCGCACACCATATGAATGGGTATACCGCCGACGCTCATATGGATCTCGTCGGCCCAATCGACGCGACCGCCCGATACGTCACGCCAGCGAACTTCACGGGACGAAACCTCGCACGCGCCCGCGAGCAAATCCTCAAACCAACCAACCGCATAGCAGCCCATGTCATATAGACAGCCGCCCTGCAACGGATCAAGCAGATAGCCCGAAGGAGACTCGCCGTAATCGAGCTTTTGCACGCTTTCAATCGAGACAATACGGCCAAGCTCACCCGACGCAAGCAAGTCCTTCACGCGAGTGCGCATCGGGCAAAACCGATTCTTCATCGCCTCCATAAACAGCACGCCGCGCTCGCGAGAGATGGAGGCAATCGAGAGAGCCTCTTCCTCACTCAAAACGGCCGGCTTTTCGCACAGCACGGCCTTTCCGGCGCGCAGCGCGCGACAGGCCCAACGCGTATGCATGCCATGCGGAAGAGCCAAGTAGATTGCGTCGACATCGGGGTCGGCAATCAGCGCGCCATAAGCCGCGTCGCCGTTATTGTCGACCGAGGCATGGCCATGCGCAGCATCGATCGAAAACGCTCGGCAAAATTCCTCGACATGTGCAGGAGTGCGGCCGGCCGCAGCCACAAGCCGTGCCCCGTCCACCTCCTTGAGCGACGATGCAAATCGATGCGAAATGTGCCCGGCGCCCAAAACGCCCCAACGAACCTCACGCAAATCATCACATGAATCTCGATGACCCACGACAGCCCCCTTCAGTTGCGGTGAAATAGTTCCTGTTTGGCCCCTATTCTGCCGCAAACAGGAACTATTCCACCGCAAGTTATAAAAGGGTCATGAGGAGCGCGTTTTGCCGAAGGCCTTAAGCACCGCCGTCACGGGACCAGGCTGGAAACGTCGGCGCACATCGTCGAGACGCTCGGGAATATCGATGTGCTGCGGGCAGTGCCGCGCGCATTTGCCGCATTTGACGCAATTGCTCACCAACTTGGGCTCGCTTGTGCGCACCGCGCTCGCCGTAAAGTATTGAGACAGCCCCGTAAACCAGCTGTGCGCATAGCTTGCGTTGTAGGCGGCAAAACATCCAGGGATATTGATGCCTTTAGGGCACGGCATGCAATAGCCGCATCCCGTGCAGGGCACACGGTTCGATTTCTCAAACTCCATCAACACGCGCGCAATCGTGTCGAGCTGGTTGGCCGTCATCGAATTCGGCAACGCGAGGTCTGCCAGTGACGAATTCTCGTCCACCTGCGCGGTATCGGTCATACCCGAAAGCAACATGGTCACCTGGGGATGATTCCACACCCACGAGAGCCCCCAAGCGGCAGGCATATGCAAATGCCGATCGCATGCACCATCGAGAACAGCGCGCGCCCGCGGAGGCAATTTGCCTGCCAAGCGTCCGCCCAAAAGCGGCTCCATCACAAACACCGCGAGACCTCGCTCGGCGGCGGCCATGAGCCCCGCCGTTCCCGCCTGATATCGTTCTCCAGCGTAGTTGTACTGGATCTGGCAAAAGTCCCACTCATACGCATCGAGCATCGTAAGGAAGTCCGCCGCGCTGCCGTGGTACGAAAAGCCTATCTGACGAATACGCCCTGCAGCCTTTTGCTGCGCGATCCAGTCCTCGATGCCCAACGCCACCACACGTTCCCACTGGGCGGGCGAGGTAATGTTGTGCATGAGGTAATAGTCGATATGGTCAGTCCGTAGGCGGCGCAGTTGCTCGTCGAAGAACCGGTCGAAATCCTCCGCGCATTTGCACGAAGCATGCGGCAGCTTGGTTGCGAGCAAAACCTGGTCGCGCAAGCCCAGGCGCTCAAGCGACGCACCCACGCACGCCTCGTTGCCGGGATAGAGATAGGCCGTGTCCAGGTAGTTAATCCCCTGCTCCACCGCACGGGAAATGATGGCATCGGCTGTCTTCGCATCCGGACGTCCCGGCGCACCGGGAAACCTCATGCAGCCCAGACCCAGAGCGGATATTCGGTTACCACTTTTAGGGTCAACGCGGTATTGCACGGCCCCTCCCCTCCCATCGAAGCCCTGACAAGGCGAAACAAACCCGTCACGTCATCGAAACACATCGGAATCGCAATTGAGAACGTATCGTAACGCAGCAGAAATCGAGCCGTCACGGCACCGCTTTAACATCAGCAAAAAGCCCGATGAAAGGAGCCGGGCATCACCACGTGCGAGGACGCCTACCCCTACCCCGGCGAGCAATACATCCTCTCGGTCGACCGCCATCAGATCGAAGTCATGGACCATCTGGACGAGCTTCCCGCCACAGGCGCCGTCATCTTCTGCACCTTCCCCAAGGTCCGCGATGGCGTCGGATACCCCGCCCGCGTCTTTGCGGTCTGCCCCGCGGCATAAGCGCACAGCGCAATAGTTTCTTTTTCATAACAGCCGCCCCGCGCACCCACCAATCACCCTGGCAGCATACAATCCATCAGGCGCCCCTTACGCGGGCGCCTTTTACATGGGGAGATGATTCACATGCAGATCAACAAGGTCGCCTTTATCGGCAAGGGCGGCGTCGGCCTGCTCTACGGCAGCATGATTGCCAAGGCCCTCGGCAATGACGCCGTCGAATACGTTATGGATGACACCCGTTTTGAGCGTCACGCGAACGACGCGCTCACCGTCAACGGCAAGCCCTGCGATCTCACGTCCGTCCGTGCCAGCGAGGCGACGCCCGCCGATCTGGTCATCCTGACAGTCAAGACCACCGGTCTCGACCAAGCACTCAAGACTATGGAGCGCGTCGTGGGACCCAACACGCTCATCGCCTCGCTGTGCAACGGCATTACGAGCGAGCAAAAGATTGCCGAACGCTTTGGCTGGGAGCATACCGTTCTTGGTATCTGCCAGGGCATGGACGCCGTGTTTCTCAACGGCGCGCTCACCTTTACCAATGCGGGCGAAATCCGCTTTGGCGCGGCGGCCGGCACGAACCCCGCAACCATCACCGCAATCGACGAGCTCTATACGCGCTGCGGCATCGCCCATACCGTCGAGGACGACATCGCCCACCGCATGTGGGCCAAACTCATGCTCAACGACGGCATCAACCAGACCTGCATGGCCTACGGCGGGACCTACGGAAGCGCCACGGAGCCGGGCTCCGAGCAGCGTCGCTGCTTTGTTTCCGCCATGCGCGAAACGCTTGCGGTCGCCAACGCCGAGGGCGTTGAACTGACCGAGGCAGACCTGACGCAAATGGTGCACCTCATCGAGGGAATCGACCCCGCCGGTATGCCCTCGATGGCTCAAGACCGCATCGCAAGGCGCAAAACCGAGGTTGATGAGTTCGCGGGCACCATCTGCCGCCTCGCAGCCAAACACGATATCCAGGCACCGCAAAACGAGTGGCTCTATCGGCGCATCCGCGATATCGAGAAAAGCTGGTAGCGCCGACGCGCCGCATTCAACAGCCTTAACAGCAAAACCGCCGCAAGGGAACCTTTCCCCTGCGGCGGCCTTCATCTTCGTCTATGACCGGCGGCCGATCTCACAACAGTTAGCGTTGCGACCCCGGCACCTCGTCCTCATCGTCGCGGCAAAGAACCACGCCTGCGCTTCCCAGCAGCGTGGCCGCGATCAGCGCGCCGACCACGATAGGAGCAGCCCCGCATGTCCCCTGCATGTCCGCGACGAGCGCGGCCGTGGGAGCAAGGCAGCCAAGCATCAACGCGACGGCGGCAACGGCAATATCTCGAGCATTCACAAGACCACTTCCTCCAAGAGAAAGACCTTATTTCTCAAGAACCAGTGTGCCCCGCATCCATACGCCCAGCGTACCGCCACGGTAAGGGCTCTGTTAACTCAAACGCATACATAGAACGGACGTCCTTACGTTGCCCTAAAGCTCGGTAAAGACGCCCGTCCGCCAAATATCCGTGATGCAGAAAAATTACCAACCGGTGTAGTAATCGGTGGTTCCGGCAGCGCAGCCGGAGTCATAGACCTTGCAATCACCCTTGGAGCCCGTAAAGGTCGAGCCCTGGGCCATATCGCCCGCGGCAACAACGTAATAGCCGTCGGAATCGCGCCAGAAGCCCTCAGAATCCTGAGTCCATTCGCCCGTGCGATAGTGATAAAGCACATTGCTGCTGTAATAGGTCTCGCGGCGCCCGTTGTAGTTATTGACACCCGCAGAGCGCGTCAGGCCCGATCCGTTCGCGTAGGACGCGGCAGACGCGTAAGACGGAGTGTAACCGGCGTTGTAGTACGAAGCCTGGGCGGCCTCGGCAGCCTCCGCCTCGGCGGCAGCCTCGAGCGCTTCGCGCTTGGCATCCTCAAGCGCAGCGCGCAGCTCATCGAGCTCGGTCGACTTGGCGTCGACCTCCCCCATCGTCAACAGGCTACCCGCACCGTCGATGCAACCCTGCAGCACAGCACGCTCGTCATCGGTAGCATAGTCGCCATACATATTCATAATGATCTGAGCGCGCATCTCAAGGGAATCGCGCTTGGCCTCCATCGAGGCGTTCCACTCCTGCATGGAACCATAACCATCGCCGCGATAGTCAACGGGCTGCACCAGCGTCGCCTCGGACGGCGTAGGTCCAACCGTATCGGATAGTGTTGCCGCGTGGGCATCGGTTGCACCGGCGCCCGCCAAAAGTGCCACGGTCAGAGCGGCGGAAAGGGCGGCGGCTTTCGGTTTTCGTGAATCGATCCTCATGTAGCTAGAAACCTCCGTAGTGCGTTTTTGCTGCGTTTGAGCTGCGTGTGATTCGATCGCGCTGCATAGTACCCCGAGCAAATCGCGACCTGCGGTTTTACTCAAAAGGCGCACGTCAATTGCGTAAAACTCACATCCTCTTAACAGGAGTTTTCCACATCTCGATTGCATAAAGCATGCCAAAAACCCTGTTTTTGCACCCGCTCTATGCAAAAAAGGCGCCTGTGCAACCATTGTTCGCACAGGCGCCTTGAGCAGGCATTTTATGCAGTTATACCTATCGAGTCGCAAGGGGTCCTTGCACAAGTCGCCTTACTCGTCCAGCGCGGCGAAGGCCTGCTTCAGATCCCAAATGATATCCTCGGCGTTCTCGGTACCGATGGAAAGACGGATCGTGGAGGGCGTGATGTTCTGCTCGGCGAGCTCCTCGGCAGAGAGCTGGGAGTGCGTAGTGGTAGCCGGGTGCACGACGAGCGACTTGACGTCGGCCACGTTGGCGAGCAGCGAGAAGACCTGCAGATGGTCGATGAACTTCCAAGCTGCCTCCTGGCCACCCTTAATCTCAAAGGTAAAGATCGAGGCACCGCCGTTGGGGAAGTACTTCTGATAGAGCTCGTGATCGGGGTGCTCAGACAGGCTCGGGTGGTTCACCTTGGCGACATGGCTATCACCAGTCAGGAACTCAACGACCTTCTTGGTGTTCTCGACATGACGGTCAACGCGCAGCGACAGAGTCTCGGTGCCCTGGAGCAGGATCCAAGCGTTGAACGGGCTGATGCAGGCGCCCTCGTCACGCAGCAGGATGGCGCGGACATAGGTTGCGAAGGCGGCGGGACCGGCAGCCTCGGCAAACGAGACGCCATGGTAGGAGGGGTTGGGCTCGGCGATCTGCTCATACTTGCCGCTCGCCTTCCAATCGAAGTTACCGCCGTCGACGATCACACCGCCCAGCGAGGTGCCGTGGCCGCCGATGAACTTGGTTGCGGAGTGGACGACGATGTTGGCACCATGCTCCAGCGGACGGAACAGATACGGGGTGCCGAAGGTGTTGTCGACGACAACCGGTAAACCGTGCTTCTTGGCGATCTCGGAGATGGCGTCGATATTGGGGATGTCAGAATTGGGGTTGCCGAGCGTCTCGAGGTAGATGACCGTGGTGTTGTCCTTGATGGCGCCCTCGACCTCGTCCAGGTTGTGGGCATCGACGAAGGTGGTCTCGACGCCAAACTGGGAGAGCGTATGCTCCAGCAGGTTGTAGGAGCCACCGTAGATGGTCTTCTGAGCCACCACGTGGTCACCGGCCTGGGCAAGAGCCTGCAGGGTATAGGTGATGGCAGCAGCACCGGAGGCGACGGCAAGACCTGCCACACCACCCTCGAGTGCGGCGATACGGTCCTCGAAGACGCCCTGGGTGGAGTTGGTCAGACGGCCGTAGATGTTACCGGCGTCGGCAAGACCAAAGCGATCGGCGGCGTGCTGGGAGTTGCGGAACACATAGCTCGTGGTCTGGTAGATAGGCACGGCGCGGGAGTCGGATGCGGGATCGGCGCTCTCCTGGCCAACGTGAAGCTGCAGGGTATCGAAACCAAAGGTGTGCTCGGGGTTGTTGATGAACTGGCTCATGATGATCTCCTTGATCGAACAAAAGTTAATAAATTAGAGAGAAGTAAGTCGCTGTCTCCTGATCACGCCGACGGGCGCAAACAGGAGCCCGGCATTCGTCTTGGTAAGCAATTCATATGCGGGCCTCCTTTCACATCCCGGTTCCGTGTTTGGCTTAATTACCTACCGCCTTTGTGTGTTTTGAATAGTACGAGCATTGTTTCCCTCGGTCAATCACTTAAAAGCGCTAACCTGTTATCGGTTATATAGATAACACTCGAAAGGATGGCGCCGATGACCCTCCAGCAGCTTCGTTTCCTGATCGCCGTAGCAGAGTCCGGCTCAATCAATGCCGCAGCTCAGCGCCTCTATACCGCTCAGTCCAGCATCTCAAACGCCGTCAAAAGCCTGGAACAGGAGCTCCACCTGGAGATCTTTACGCGCTCCAGCCGCGGCGTCACGCTCACCAACGACGGCACCGAGCTTTTGGGCTATGCGCGCCAGGTCGTAGAGCAGGCCGATATGCTCGAGGCGCGCTACGAGGACGGCGGCACCCCGCAAGCCCGCCTCGCCATTTCCGCCCAGCACTACGCCTTTTCGGTCGAGGCCTTTGTCAACGTGGTCGAGCGCTGCCGCGACAGCAAGTTCGAGTTCATCATGCGCGAGACTACCACATCGCAGATCATCGATGACGTCCGCGCGTTTCGCAGCGACATCGGCATCCTGTATCTGGACGACTTTAACGCCCGTGTTCTGCAGAAGGCTTTTGCCGATGCGCGCGCGAGCTTCCATCCCCTATTCGACGCGACGGTCCACGTCTTCGTTAGCGAGCGCCACCCGCTTGCCCGCCGCCCGCAGCTGTCCCTTGCCGACCTCACACCCTATACGCGCTACAGCTTTGAGCAGGGAACCTCAAACTCCTTCTATTACGCCGAGGAACCTTTTAGCTATATCCCTTGCGACCGCAACATACGAATCTCGGACCGCGGAACACTTACTAACTTACTTATCACGTCGAACGGTTACACCCTGTCGACCGGTGTCCTCTCCAATGAAATGCAATGGGGTATGGCATCGATCCCGTTAGCAGACGCCCCAACGATGCACGTAGGCTATATCATGCACGACGAGCGCAAGCCCTCTCCCCTCTTGCAGCAATACCTCGACGAGCTCAACCGCATCATCCATGCCAACTAACTGTCGGAAGACGGGATAGAAATCGTAGATTGCTAGCCCCCGGCGGGCATGGCGCTACAATGGTCACTCACACGAAACGTACCCAACGAAAGGAAGCCCGTGAAGGTCATCATCTATACCGACGGCTCGGCCCGATCAAATCCGGGACGCGGCGGCTACGGCGCCGTGCTCAAATACACCAACCCCGCCGGCAAGACCTTCACCTCCGAGCTTTCGCGCGGTTACGCCAAGACCACCAACAACCGCATGGAGCTCATGGCGGTCATCGTGGCGCTCGAGGCACTTAACCGCCCCTGCGAGGTCGAGGTCCATTCCGATTCGCAGTACGTCGTTAACGCCTTCAACAAACACTGGATTGACGGCTGGAAAAAACGAGGCTGGAGGACCGCCAACAAGCAGCCTGTCAAGAACCGCGATCTGTGGGAGCGCCTGCTCACCGCAAAGAGCAAACACAAAGTGGAGTTCATCTGGGTTAAGGGCCACGCCGGCCATGAGCTCAATGAGCGCTGCGACGAGCTTGCCACCACGGCGGCCGACGGCAGCAACCTCGATATCGACGCCGGCTTTAACGAGAGCGACCTGTAACGGCGTTTTCGCACGCTTTTGTGTCCTCCCGCGCTACACTCGTCCTGTAAGCCAAACAACGCAAGGGGGACACATGTTGCGTATCGCAACCATCGGCACTTCCATGATTACCGACGACTTTATCCAGGTCGTCAACGCCAACGACCAAGCCGCGTTTGTGGGCACGCTTTCACGCGACGCCAATCGCGGTACTGCCTTTACCGCCGAGCGCGGTGGTGAGCGAAACTTTACGTCACTCGATGAGCTTGCGGTAGCCGCCGACGTCGACGCCGTCTATATCGGCAGCCCTAACGCACTTCACTACGAGCAGGCCCTTGCCTGCATCGCCGGTGGCAAGCACGTCATCGTCGAGAAACCCTTCTGCGCCACCGAAGCGCAGGCGCTGGAAGTCTTCCGCGCTGCCGAGGCAGCAGGTGTCGTGGCCCTCGAAGCCATGCGTCCCCTCCACGATCCCGCCTTCCACGCCATCGAGGACGCCCTGGGCGAGATCGCCCCCATCCGCCGCGCCTCATTGCGCTTTGGCAAGTATTCCTCGCGCTACAACGAGATTCTCGCGGGACGCGCCACCAATATCTTCGACTGCAATATGGCATCGGGTTCCCTCATGGACATTGGCGTCTACGCCGTCGAGCCCATGGTCGAGATTTTCGGCATGCCCTCCGGCCTTACGAGCATGACTACTCTGCTCGACCCCACCACGCGACAGCTCACGCACGGCCCCATCGACGGCTGCGGTTCCATCCTCGCCAGCTATGGCGGAGGCCGCATCTCCGTCGAGCTCGCGCACTCCAAAATTACGAATGACCTACTGCCCTCGCAGATCGAAGGCGAGCGTGGCACTATCCAGATTGACCATCTGTCAACGCCCCGCAACGTCCGCATCGACTATCGCGGCGACGTCGTACGCGGCTCGGCGACCGAGGCGCCGCGCGAACAGGGCGACAACGGCCGCGTGCTCGACCTGCCCAAATCGAGCAACACCATGGAATACGAACTCACAGACTTTATCACCGCCATCGGCGGCATCGATAACGTCAAGGAAGAGATTTGGGAGACCCCGGCGGGACGCCACGAGCTTGGCCACTACCGCGATGTCACGCTCGTCTCACTACGCATCATGGATGCCGTGCGTCAGCAGGCTGGCATAACCTTCCCGGCCGACGCAGGCAAGCAGGCATAGCGATGGGCCTCTTCGATACGTTCTTCTCCAGCGTCACCGGCGGCAGTCGAGAGCCTCAAAAACCGTCAAACGTCGAGCTCGAGCTGCGCCGCAGGCTTACCGTGCTTGCAAGCGACGAGGCCACTCAAGACACTCCCCTGCGTTATTTCCTGCGCTGGGCGGGGCAAGTCCAAGGCGTTGGTTTTCGCTTTACCAACACCAACCTCGCGCAGGCACGCGCACTCACCGGCTGGGTGCGTAACATGGAAGACGGCTCAGTCGAGATGGAGATACAGGGAGCTCCGGCAGACATCCTATCTCATCTCGAGGCACTTCATGCCTCCTACGAGCGCATGGGAACGCGTTTTCGCCTTGTAGATGCCCAGGCCCGAGCCCCACTTGCCAATGAAGACGGTTTCAGTCCTCATTATTAGTATTGTGTGCTAAATACGGTATCATTTACCTACGACCGTTGATAGAAAAGAGGCGAGGCGCATGGCGGTGCAAAGAAGGAATACCAAGCAGCGAAAGCTGGTTCTTGACGCCGTGCGCCAAAGCTACAACCATCCCACCGCCGACGAAATCTACAACGTCGTGCGCGCGCAGGATGACAAAATCAGCCGCGGTACGGTCTACCGCAACCTCAATCTCTTGGCCGACGCCGGCGAGATCCTCTCCATCAAGACGCCGGGCGGCAGCCGCTTCGATCGCACGATCGAGCCGCACGCACATATCATCTGCACCTCATGCAGCCGCGTCATCGACGTACCGCTCCCCTTCGACGCCCAGCTCGACGCCAAAGCGTCCGAGCAAATCGGCTGGCACGTCACGTCGCACTACACCATCTTCGAGGGTCTCTGCCCCGACTGCCGGTAGATGTTTGGAACATGCCTTAAAATCCACCTTTCCGCACTTTGCAGCAAAAAGTAGATTCCTAGACATGTCCCAAATGTCTACTCAGCAAGTAGACGACGCAGCTCTTCTTCGACCGTGCGCACGTAGCGGACGCGGTCGTTAATGCCACGCATAGAGGGGTTGCAGCTCTCCATCAGATAGGGATGGCCCACGACGTTGAGCATGTCGCGATCGTTCTCATTGTCGCCAAACGCCATCATCTCATCGGGCGAAATACCCAGGGCACGACCGTAATCGGCAAGCGCGGAGCCCTTGCCCGAACCGAAACCGATAAAGTCCGTCCATTCGGTTCCCGACGTCATCACGTCAACACGGTCGCTAAAGAGGCGCTCAAAATACTCCAGGGCCGCCGGCTGATCCACCTCGGGCGTCTGGAAGGCAATCTTAATGACGTCCTCGTCGATGTCCTCGGGGCGGGCGACCACCGCCACATCGCAGTGGACCTCATAGCGCAAATGATCGACGAACGCATCGTTGCCGCTCATGGTGTAGAGGTGTCCCTCGCACGAAAGGGTCACGTCGGCATGGGGGTACGCAACCACGGCATTCGCGATATCCATGGCCAGGCCACGCTCCATAGAACGCTTGACAACGGCACGTCCCTCGCTCATCACCAGGGCTCCGTTTTCACATACATAGGCGAGCTCATCGGCCACCGGGGCAAACAGATAGCGCAAGCTCGCATATTGACGGCCGCTCGCCGGCATAAACACGATACCGCGACGATGCAGCTCATCGATGAGCTCAAAGGCCTCGGAACGCGGCTCGCGCTCCCCCGGATGCAGCAACGTGCCGTCCAAATCGCATGCAATCAGCTTGATTCCTTCAAGACCCATATGCTCCCCCACAGCATCTCATCAACAGAAAGGCGGACTTTGAATAGTTGTCTCTCAAAGTCCGCCTTACTTATACGCACGTTAACCGCGCGCCTTCTTTACGATCGTAAAGTCTGGTGCCATACTCACAACGGCATCCGCCGCACTCGACGCAAAGCGCCGGTCCGAATCGAGTTCACGGGTAACCGTCGAGAGCCGAACGCCCTCGACGCCCCGGAGCATGCGGCCCAAAACAGGCTGCACCGGCGTATACATGCGCACGGTATACTCGTCCGAATCGCCTCGAAAAAGCGGCGCATGCATGTTGCCGATCTCCCAGCACGCATGCGCGAGCGCAATCGGGTCCATGCGGTCAACTTCGACCAAATAAACCTCGGCGCTGCGCAGGCGCACGACAACCGCCACGGGCA
>CABUOA010000005.1 GCA_902493145.1 uncultured Collinsella sp.
CGCGCCTCAAGAACGACCTGGTCGAGGTTATGCTCGCCTGCGCCAACTGCGAGCTTGATCAGATTGAGCTCGATTGGCGTGACGAGTGGGCTGTGGCCGTTGTCCTGACGAGCGCGGGCTACCCCGGCAGCTATGAGAAGGGCAAAGTCATCACCGGCATCGCCGACGCCGAGGCCATGGAGAACGTGACCGTGTACCATGCCGGCACCGCCGTGGTGGATGGCCAGCTCGTGACCAACGGTGGCCGTGTGCTTGCCGTGACCGCGCTGGGCGACACGTTTGAGAACGCTCGCAACCTTGCTTACGATGCCTGCGAGAAGATTGATTTTGAGGGCAAGACCCTGCGTCACGACATCGGTCTGCGCGCACTGCGTGGCCGCGACGCCTGGGATGCCTAAAGTCCGAGAGGAATGAGACGGATGGACGAGAAGGACGAAGAACTCGTGGACGCGCAGATCGTCGAGGAAGATGGCCGCGCGTACGGACACGCCGAGGGCGAGCCGGGTGGCGAGGTTGTCGACGAGCCGATGCTGGTGTTGGGCGACGACGACCCGCACGATGTCGAGCTGCACGAGAAGATTCTTTCGGAGGAGTGCGCCTGGAAGGGCAAGATCCTCGACGTCCACCGTCTTGAGGTTGAGCTGCCCAACGGTCGCCGCAGCGCCCGTGATATCGTTCGCCATCCGGGTGCAGCGGCCGTTGTGGCACTGACCGAGAGCGGCAAGATCGTACTGGTGCGTCAGTACCGCACCGCCATCGACCGCGTGACGGTCGAGATTCCCGCCGGCAAGCTCGATCCAGGCGAGGACCCGCTCGATTGCGCCAAGCGCGAACTGCATGAGGAGACGGGCTTTAGGGCTGGTCGCATTCGCTTTTTGACGTCGATTGTCACGTCCTGCGGTTTTTGCGATGAGATCATCCACATCTACTTGGCTACCAAGCTCGAGTTTGATGCGCCCAACCCCGATGATGACGAGTTTGTCAACGTGGACCTGGTGCCGCTGCACGAGCTGATCGACGCCGTGCTCGACGGCAAGATCGAAGACGCCAAGACCGTCGTGGGCGCCTTGGCCTGCGATAGCATCGCGCACCGCTTGGGTGGGGCCGAGCTCTAGGTTACGCGGTTTTACCAAACCGCGTAACGAGTCGACGCTGCAAACGCCCCTAAGCGGCAATCTGCCTTTCAATCGTCGCTCGCGTACCGAAGTACGCGTCGCTCCTCTTTCAAGGCACCTTGCTCGCTTAGGGACGTTTTCGCTGACGCTGCCAGAACATCGGCGTTATGCTTGTTGGGACGCTTTGTTTTCAGCCTGACCGGTTCAACCGGATTTCTCACGCTATTTATTTTTCTTCGAGGATTGCATGTTTAAAAGGTTTCTCTCGTATTACGAGCCCCAGATGGGGCTTTTTGTTGCCGATACTGTTTGCGCTCTGGTGCTTGCTGCCATTGACCTTGCGTTTCCTATTATTCTGCGCAATCTGACCGGCGGGTTGTTTACCCAGGGTCAGGCTGCCATTATGCAGGCGCTCGGTATGATCGCGGTGGGTTTGGTGCTGATGTATATCATCCGTTGCGCCTGCCGCTACTTTGTGAGCTACTGGGGCCACGTGATGGGCGCGCGCATGGAGTCCAAGATGCGCGAGGACCTGTTTGACCAGTACGAGCGCTTTAGCTTTGCGTACTTCGACCGTAACAGCTCGGGCGACATGATGAGTCGCGTGGTCAACGACCTGTTCGATATCTGCGAGGCGGCGCATCACGTGCCCGAGTGGATCATCATCTGCGGCATCGAGATTATCGGCTCGTTTGTGATCCTCTTTACCATCGCCCCGGTGCTGGCGCTTGCCATGGCTGTGGTGACAGCAGCGTTTGCGGTCATCATGTTTTGGCAGAACATGCGCATGCGCGAGGTCTTTAGCGACAACCGCAAAAAGATCAGCGGCATCAATGCGCAGCTGCAGGATTCGCTGGCGGGCATGCGCGTGGTCAAGAGCTTTGCCAATGAGGAGACCGAACGCTTCAAGTTCCGCGCCTCAAACAATCGCTATCTTTCGTCCAAGGAGAACATGTATCACGCCATGGGCGTCTATACCGCGACATATGGCCTGCTTTCGGGTGTGCTCTATGTGATCGTGGTGCTGCTGGGCGGCTGGCTGGTCGCCCAGGGGCAGCTGCAGGCGGTCGATATGGCGACCTTTGCACTCTATATTTCGCTGTTCTGCACGCCGCTCGAGACACTCGTCAATTCGGCCGAAACGTATCAGAAGGCTATCGCCGGCTTTAAGCGTATGGACGAGGTGCTCTCGACCGCGCCGGATATCCAGGACAAGCCGGGCGCCACGGATCTGCAGGTGACCGCCGGCGCCGTGGATTATCACGACGTGTGCTTTAACTACGAGGACGTTGAGCTGGGCGAGGGCGATGCCGAAGAGCGTCCCGTTATCGACCATATGAATCTGTCCATCAAGCCCGGGCAGACCATCGCTTTGGTTGGCCCTTCGGGCGGTGGCAAGTCCACGACCTGTTCGCTGCTGCCGCGCTTTTATGACGTGGCTGCCGGATCCATTAGCATCGACGGCCAGGACGTGCGCGATGTGACGCAGCAGAGCCTGCGCCGCGCCATCGGCCTGGTGCAGCAGGATGTCTACCTGTTTGACGGAACAATCGGCGAGAACATCGCCTACGGCAAGCCGGGCGCTACGACAGAGGAGATCGCCGAGGCCGCCCGTCGCGCCAACATCGATGCCTTTATCGAGTCGCTTCCACAGGGCTATGACACGGTCGTGGGCGAGCGCGGCAGCCGTCTTTCGGGCGGACAGAAACAGCGCGTTGCCATCGCGCGCGTGTTTCTCAAGAACCCCAAGATCCTGATTTTGGACGAGGCGACGAGTGCTTTGGATAACGAGAGCGAGGAGGCGGTGCAGGAGTCACTCGAAGAGCTGGCACGCGGCCGCACCACGATTATCATCGCCCATCGTCTTTCGACCATTAAGCATGCCGATGAGATTGCGACCGTTGAGCATGGTCGCGTTGTGGAGCGTGGCACGCACGAGGAGCTTCTCGCCCGTGGCGGCACCTATGCCCGTTACTATCGAATGCAGTTCGAAGGTGCGCGTGCGCACGAGCTCGACTGATTGATATGACAGGAAGTTTATGGCTGACAAGAACCCTTTGACTCCGGAAGAAGTGACGGAGTTATTCTCCGAAATCGATGCATCCGGTGTCTTGGATCCCACGCTTGCCAAAAAGCGAACCGAGCGCATGCGTGAGAAGGAGGCTGCGGCCAAGCGCGGTGACAAAGCGGCGCTAGCGCAGCTGCGCAGCGAGGACCGCGCGAGCCAGGCAAAACATATCGACCCGCTGTCCGAGGACGATCCTTCGGGCTCGCAGGTGAGCCATACCATTACGAAGACCGCGATGGCCGTGGTCATCGGTATTCTGGTGCTGATCGTGGGCATGCAGATCGGCTACGGCGTGATGCGCCGTCTGAATACCGCCAACCTGTCCGAGAGCGTTTCGGTGGATACCGTTTCGACGGCGCTGAAGGGCGGCCTTGAGTGGGGCAACGGCTTTACGCAGTTCCCACTCGATTTTTCTGTCGACGAGGCCGATGAGCGCACGGGCACGGTTGAGGTGACGGTGTTGGACACGTCGTCTGCCAATGAGCTCGAGCTGCTGTCCAACGGGCAGATCCAGGCCGCGGCGCTTGCGACCAACGCCCTGCTCAACGACAAGATTGACCGCGTGGTGTATAACGTTCATGCCTATATCGACGAGGATAGCAACATTCAGCACGATTCCTTTTTTGGCATGTTCCCCGCGCGGGGTCATCAGAGCGCCATTTTGACGTTTGTGTGGACCAAGAGCTCATCCAACGCCACGAGTATCGACTGGAAGATGCGCATCGTAAGCATGGACGACACCATTGCCGAGCGCATTCAAAAACAGGTGAACTCGGTTTCGTCGCTGATCGAGGACCCGGTGGTGAGCCAGACCAAGATTGACGAGGAAAAGGCCGAACGTGACCTGGAGCATCGTCTGCATGGCCGCGAGATTTTCCGCGGCGGCAAGCCCGATCGTTCACCGTCCGATCTGCTGGAACAGGACAAGAAAAAATAAGACGCCATCATCCCGTGTGAGCCACAAGCCCCGCGGGATGATTTTTAATCCCCGTCCCAGAAAAATCATTATGCATAGAAAGTCATAATTATCATTTCGTAAACATTTCGATGAAATTAACGCCATGAGGCATGCTTGCGGTTACAATACCGCGAGGCCTAACTACACACCTTTAAGCCGGTCCTGTGAGACCGGGAAGGAGAATTATGGCGAACAACCATACCGCGGGCGCTGCCGCCCGCACCTTCGCGCCCAGCGAGCTTTGCCAGCGTATGCTGGCCAAAACCAGCAAGGGCACCTGCGGTCCCTGTATCCTGTATCTTGAGGATGGGACCATTTTTTATGGACGTGCATGCGGCGCCGAGGGCACCGCGACCGGCGAAGTCTGCTTCAACACCTCGCTTGAGGGCTACTTTGAGGTCATGACCGACCCGAGTTATGCCGGCCAAATTGTAACCATGACCTATCCGCAGATCGGCAATTACGGTATCGACGAGACCGATGTCCAGTCGGCCTTCCCCGGCGACGCCGTGCGCCCTGCGAGCGCTCCGGCTATGCGCGGCATGATTGTTCGCGACATGTGCGCCACGCCTTCTAACTGGCGCTCGGCCGTCAGCGTGCCGGAGTACCTGCGCGCTCACGGCATCGTCGCTATCGAGGGTGTCGACACCCGCGCTCTGGTGCGCCATCTGCGCGACAATGGTTCCAAGATGGGCATTATCTCGACAGAGATCTTCGACGTCGACGAGCTCGCCGAGCGTCTGGACGCAGCGCCCACGCTGGTGGGCGAGAACCTGGTCAAGACCGTGAGCTGTCCCGCGCCTCACGAGTTTGTGGCCGCCGACCTGCCTGCCACGCATGGCTTTGCGCTTGCGGCTGCCGCTCCTGCCCGTCACAAAGTGGTCGCCTACGACTGCGGTGTGAAGCGCGGTATTCTGGAGGGCCTGGTCCGTGCCGGCTGCGACCTCACCGTCGTGCCGTGGGATACGCCCGCCCAGCAGGTGCTCGACATGAATCCCGATGGCGTCTTTTTGTCCAACGGCCCCGGCGACCCCGATGCCGTGGTGGAGACCTACGAGCAGGTGCAGCAGCTGATCGGCAAGGTGCCGGTCTTTGGTATTTGCCTGGGTCACCAGATGATCAGCTTGGCCTGCGGCGCCCAAATGGAAAAGCTTAAATTCGGTCACCGTGGCGGTAACCAGCCGGTTATGAATCTGGTGAGCCGTCGCGTGGAGATCACCGCGCAAAACCACGGCTTTGGCCTGCTGTTCCCCAGTCTGGGCAAACTGATTCCGGAGCTTTCCGGCGGCGAAACCGAGCATGCGGCCGATGGCGACCTGCGCGCCTGGGTGCGTCGCGGCGTCGCGCCGGTCGTGATGAACGAGCGCTTTGGTCGCATTCGCCTGACACATGTGAACCTCAACGACGGCACCGCCGAGGGCATCCAGCTGCTCGACGCCCCGTGTTTCTCGGTCCAGTACCACCCCGAGGCTTCGCCCGGCCCCACCGATGCCCACTATCTCTTTACCGCCTTTACGCGACTCATGGACGGCGAGGAGAACTACCTGGACATCGACACCGCGAAGGACCGCCTCGCCGGCTGGAATTTCGCCGAGTTCGAGAACGCTGCGACCGAGGAGAACTAACATGCCTAAACGTACTGACATCAAGCGTATCCTCGTTATTGGTTCGGGCCCCATCGTTATTGGCCAGGCCTGCGAGTTCGACTACTCCGGCGCCCAGGCCTGCAAGGTGCTCAAGGAGGATGGCTTTGAGGTCATCCTGGTCAACTCCAATCCGGCGACCATCATGACCGACCCGGGCTTGGCCGACCGCACCTATGTTGAGCCTATCACCGCCGAGTTTATCGAGCGCGTGATCAAGAAAGAGCGCCCGGACGCGCTGCTGCCCACGCTGGGCGGCCAGACCGGTCTGAACGCCGCCGTCGAGCTGGCAAAGGACGGCACGCTCGACAAGTACGGCGTCGAGATGATCGGCTGCGACCTGGCCGCTATCGAGCGCGGCGAGGACCGCAAACTCTTTAACGAGGCCATGGCCGAGATCGGCCTGGAGGTCGCGCGCTCGGGCTATGCCTACAGCGTGGCCGACGCCGAGGCTATCGCCGAGCGCGTGGGATATCCCTGCGTACTGCGCCCGAGCTTTACCCTCGGTGGCGCCGGCGGCGGCATCGCGCATACCCACGAGGAGCTCGTCTCCATCGTGAGCCAGGGCCTTGAGCTCTCGCCTGCCCATGAGGTGCTGGTCGAGGAGTCCATCGAGGGTTGGAAAGAGTATGAGATGGAGGTCATGCGCGACCACGCCGGCAACGGCATCATCGTGTGCTCCATCGAGAACCTCGACCCCATGGGCGTGCACACCGGCGACTCCATCACCGTGGCGCCAGCGCAGACCCTCTCCGACCTTGAGTATCAGCGCATGCGTGTCGCGTCGCTCGCCATTCTGGAGAAGATCGGCGTCGAGACCGGCGGCTCCAACGTGCAGTTTGCCGTGAACCCCCAGACCGGCCGCCTGATCGTCATCGAGATGAACCCGCGCGTGAGCCGTTCGTCCGCACTGGCCTCCAAGGCCACGGGCTTCCCCATCGCCAAGGCCGCCGCTCGCCTGGCCGTGGGCTATACGCTCGACGAGATCGTCAACGACATCACCAAGGCAACGCCCGCCTGCTTTGAGCCCACGATCGACTACTGCGTGGTCAAGGTGCCGCGCTTTGCCTTCGAGAAGTTTAAGGGTACCGACCCCACGCTCACCACGCGCATGAAGGCCGTGGGCGAGATTATGGCGATCGGCCGCACCTTTGAGGAGGCCTTCGGCAAGGCCATGCGCTCACTGGAGGACGGTCACCAGGGCATCTGCGCCGGTGGCAAGGAGGGTGCCGACAAGCTGAGCGACGATGAGCTCGCTCAGGCCGTGGCAACCCCGACCGAGCACCGCATCTTCTTTGTGGTCGAGGCCCTGCGCCGTGGCTGGGACATCGCCCACATCCATGCCATCTGCGGTATCGATCCGTGGTACCTCAACCGTATCAACGACATGGTGCAGGTCCAGGAGAGCATCCGCGGCCTGCGCGTGGAGGATATCGACGCCGACGCGATGCGCCTGCTCAAGCAGTACGGCACGAGCGACGCCGAGATTGCCGCGCTGACCGGCTCGGACGAGCGCTTTGTGCGCGCCTATCGCAAGGGTCTGGGCGTGGTTCCCAGCATGAAGACGGTCGATACCTGCGCGGCCGAGTTCTCGAGCGCCACGGAGTACCACTACAAGACGTACGAGAACATCTACCGCACGAGCCCGGATGCCAAGAAGTGCGTGGCTCCCGACGAGACCACGCCGGCGGACAAGCCCAAGGCGATGATTCTGGGCGCCGGACCCAACCGTATCGGCCAGGGTATCGAGTTTGACTACTGCTGCGTGCATGCGAGCTATGCGCTGGCGGCCCGCGGCTTTGAGACCATCATGGTCAACTGCAACCCCGAGACCGTCTCGACCGACTACGACACGTCCGACCGCCTGTACTTTGAGCCGCTCACCTACGAGGACGTCATGGACGTCATTGACGTTGAGCGTCCCGACGGCGTCGTGGTGACGCTCGGCGGCCAGACCCCGCTTAAGCTGGCGCGCATGCTCGAGGAGAGCGGCGTCAACATCATGGGCACCAAGCCCGATGCCATCGACTTTGCCGAGGACCGTGAGCGTTTTGCCGCCCTGCTCGACAAGCTGGGCATTATGTACCCGCCGGCGGGCCAGGCAACCTCGTTTGAGGAGGCCGAGGCCGTGGCCGCGCACATCGGCTACCCGCTACTGGTGCGTCCGAGCTACGTGCTGGGCGGCCGCGGTATGATGATCGCCTACGATGCCGAACATCTGCGCGATTACATGGCCGAGGCCGCGCGCATTAGCCCCGACTACCCGGTGTATCTGGACCGCTTCCTGGAGGGTGCAATCGAGTCCGATGTCGACGCCCTGTGCGATGGCGAAGAGGTCTACATCGGCGGCATCCTGGAGCATATTGAGGAGGCCGGTATTCACTCCGGCGACTCCGCGACCTGCATCCCGCCGTTTAGCTTTAGCGAGAGCCTGCAGGCGAAGCTCCGCGAGACCACGCGCCGCATCGCGATGGCGCTGGGCGTACGCGGCCTGGTCAACGTGCAGTATGCCATCAAGGGTGAGACCGTCTACGTGATCGAGGCCAACCCGCGTGCCAGCCGTACCGTGCCGTTTATCTCCAAGGCCACCGGCGTGCCGCTGGCCAAGTGCGCGGCGCGTATCATGGCGGGCGATTCCATCGCGAGCTTGGGCCTGCCGAGCGATGAGCGTCAGCTGGACTGGTTCTGCATGAAGGAAGCCGTTATGCCCTGGGGCCGTTTCCCGGGCGCCGACGTCATCCTGGGGCCCGAGATGAAGTCGACGGGCGAGGTCATGGGTATCGCCAAGAGCTATCCCGAGGCATACGCCAAGACGCAGCTGGCGATCGACTACAAGCTGCCCGGCCCGAGTTGCGGCAAGGTGTTCATTAGCGTGTGCGACCGCGACAAGCGCCATATCCTTTCGGTCGCCCGTATCCTGCGCTATCTGGGCTTTGACATCTGCTCTACCGAGGGTACGGCGCGCGTGCTGCGTGGAGGCAACGTGACGTGCGAGATCGTGGAGAAGATTAGCGGCCCGCACGACGGCGAGCGCCCCAACATCGGCGACCTCATCGCCGATGGCAAGATCGCGGTGATCATCAACACGCCGTACGGTCCGGGCTCGCGCGGCGACGGCTATCTGCTGCGCACCGAGGCAGTGCGACGCGGTGTGACCTGCGTGACCGCGATGTCTGCCGCCAACACGTACGTGAGTGCCATCGAGGCGGTGCGTGAGGACCAGCAGGGTCACGGCAGCGCCAACGACATGGGCATGGACGTCATCGCCCTGCAGGACCTGCCGCAGCACACGGTGTAATGTGACCTGGTCGGCCGGGGCGGCAGCCGGACACTTTCTCTCGGAAACTGGGCTTCGCGAAGTTTTCCGAGAGAAAGGACCGCCTCCCGCCCCGGCCTACGGTGACTCGGTTGCACCGTGTGCTGCCGAAGGGGCTTTGTGCGATGACTAGGGCTGAATAGAAAATGAGTGTGGGCGCCGTCGTTCGTTTGAACGACGGCGCCCACGTTTTGGATTTATTGGGCTGTGGCGGTGAAGGTTGTTTTGTCGGCGGCGATGTGCACGTGCAGCTTTGCCTGACCGTCGCAGCTGATGAGCACGCCTACCTCGAACGGGGTTCCCGTCTTGTCGTAGGTCGAACGCACGATGCGCATCGCCGCCTTACCGGTGTTCTGTCCCAAAAGACGCGCCTCATGCTTGTCGAGGTTGACCGTCTCGTAGACGGCATCGACGCTTGCGGGCAGGATGCCGGTCTTTTCCGCGATGTAGGCGTAGAGCGAGCCATCCACGTCTTTGCGCGTGAGCTCGGGGCAAAGTGACACGGGGATATAGACGTAGTTGAGCTCCATGGGTTTGTCGTTGGCGAGACGCAGGCGGCGAATCTCCCAGACGGGTGTCCCTTCGGGCACTTTGAGCCCGGAGGCGATGCCGCGGACGGCCGGTATGCTTGAAAAGGCGAGAATCTGCGAGCTCGGAACCCGTCCCGCTTCGCGCATCCGCGCGCTGAAATTCAGGGCCAGGTCGATGCCGGGTGCTGAAGTTTGGGGCTTGATGAACGTGCCCTGGCCGCGCTTGCGCACCACGCGCCCCTCGATGACGAGATCTTGGAAGCAACGGCGCACGGTCGCGCGCGATAACTCCAGCCGCTCACAGATTTCGAGCTCGCGTGGCAGCGGCGTCTTGGTGTCGAACGCCTGGCTGGCGATAAGCAGAGCGATTCGATGTTTAAGCTGGACATAGAGCGGCGTATCACCGCTGCGGTCGAAGGGTTCGGAGGCGAGAAACGAGATCATATCCATGGGGTACCTCCATGTCGTGGGCGTACGTGACATGGTCTGACACTGCGGGGCAAACCGGAGATGCCAGGCCCGATTCTTGCTGGTATGTATGGTGCATAAGGAACATAAAACATTTATCAGGCAATCTACCTGCTATTTTAAAAATAATTAGAAGGAAAAATAATTTAGGCACAAAAATAGTTGCTACCGTTAACCGATGAATAGTTGCCGTTCGCAACTATTTTCTTGTACCGAACATGCCCCGGCGCAACAATAATCTCAGCAAAAAGCAAAGCCGTGCGACACACGGCAGGTCGAGAGGAGACCGCATGCGGTATCTGGTAATGGTCAGTCACGGAACGCTCGCTCCCGGACTGCACAGTGTCCTCAAGATGCTCGGCAATGACGCCCCGAACATCTTGTCGACGAGTCTCGTGGACGGCATGGGCGCTGACGAGTATGTCGAGAACGTCAAGGCGATGCTCGCTCCCGTTACCGCCGATGACGAGGTTGTCCTGCTTGGTGACATCCTGGGCGGATCGCCGCTCACCAATGCCATGAACACGCTGGCCGAGAAGGGTTTGCTCGCCCACACCATTGCCTTCGGCGGTATGAATCTGCCCATGGCTATGACCGCCATGATGGGGCTTGCCACCATGGACCTGGATTCCCTCAAGCAGATGATGCTGCAGGAGGGCAAGAACGGTATGTCCGAGCTCGTTGTCCCGACCGATGACGCCGACGACGAGGACGACGACATCTAGGCAGCGCATCCGCCCAAATTTTCGTGATGGAGCGGGGGTTAAGAGGAAAGACCCCCGGTGATAAAGAAAGGGAGAACGCATGATTTCGTTCATCCGTATTGATGACCGTATGATCCATGGACAGACCGTTACCCGTTGGGCCCTCGAGTATCCCTGCGACGGTCTTATCGCCGTCAACGACGCTGCAGCGTCCAACCCCGTGCTCAAGGAGGCCTACAAGAGTGCCTCGGGCAAGAAGACGTTCGTGTGGACCAAGGAGCACTTCAAGGAGGTCTCCGAGAAGGTTCTCAAGTCCGACACCAAGTACTTCCTGATCACCAAGAACCCGCTCGACATGAAGGAACTTCTCGTCGATTTTGGCTTTAAGCCCGGCATGGACCGCATCATCGTCGGTCCCTGCAACGATCGTCCCGGCACCACCAAGCTTGGCAACAACCAGTCGATCACGCAGGAAGAGGCCCAGGCGCTCGAGGATCTCACCAACGCCGGTTACACGGTCGAGTTCGCCCTTATCAAGGAGAAGTCCATCGGTGAGTGGCCCAAGTTCCGCGGTCAGTTTGGCTTCTAGTTAGGTGCCAGCCGCATTTTGGTATCTACAGCCCTTGGTGAAAGGGGCTGAGGAATAAAGAAAGGGGAAAGCATGGCAATCAATGCATTCCAAGCCGCGCTGTTCGGCCTGTTCGCCTGCCTGGCATCACTGCCTGGCATGGGCGGCACGACGATCGGCAACTACACTCTGGGTCGTCCTCTGGTCGCCGGCCTCATCGTCGGCATCATCATGGGCGATATGCAGACGGGTATCCTCGTCGGCGCTGCCATCCAGGTTGTCTACATCGCTCTCGTGACCCCCGGCGGAACCGTCTCCGCCGACGTCCGCGCCGTGTCCTATATCGGCATCCCGCTGGCGATCCTCGCCATCAAGAACTCGGGCATCGATCCCGCCTCCGCTGAGGCTGCCGGCATGGCCGCATCCCTCGGTGCCGCCGTCGGCACGCTCGGCACTGTGCTCTTCTATGGCACCGCCACCATCAACCTGGTGTGGCAGGGCATGGGCTGGAAGTGGCTCGAGAAGGGCGATCTCCACAAGCTCTACCTGGTCAACAACGTTCTGCCTTGGATCGGTCACATCGTCTGCTCGTTCCTCCCGACGTTCATCATCACCATGGGCGGCACCGCCATGGTCGACCTCATGAAGACCTACATGCCCATGGACGGCATCGCGATGAAGACGCTGTTTACCGTCGGCTCGCTGCTGCCTACCGTCGGTATCGCCATCCTGCTCAAGCAGGCCATCTCTAAGCCCACGGACTTCCTGACGTTCTTCTTCGGCTTCACCCTGTCCGCTGTTATGGGCTGCAACCTGATCGCCGCTGCCGGCATCGGCTGCTTCTTCGCCCTGATCAACTATGAGATCGCTTCGCTCAAGATCGACCTCGCAAACGCTCCCAAGGCAGCTATCGCCTCGGGCTCAGATGATGAGGAAGAGGAGGACATCTAATGGCAGAGAAGAAAAAGCTCTCTAAGAAAACGCTTGCCAAGTCGTTCCGTAACTGGTCCTATGGCAACCTGACCTGCTTCTCGCAGGAGCACATGCAGACCTTCGGTTACCTGTGCGCCATGCTTCCGATTGTCGAGGAGCTCTACGACACGCCCGAGGAGCAGAAGCAGGCCCTCCAGACCTACTCCGCGTTCTTCAACACCGAGCCGCAGATCGGCACCATGATTGTCGGCGTCACCGCCGGCCTCGAGGAGGCTCGCGCAAACGGCGAGGCCATCGACGACGACGCCATCAACGGCATCCGCGCCGGCCTCATGGGCCCGCTCGCCGGCCTTGGCGACTCGCTGATCGTCGGTACCCTGATCCCGATCCTGCTCGGTATTGCCATCGGTCTCTCGACCGGCGGCTCCCCGCTCGGCGCCATCTTCTATATTGTCGTGTGGAACCTGCTCATGTTCCTTGGCATGCGCTTTGCCTACAACCAGGGCTATGAGCTCGGCGGCAAGGCGGTCGAGGCCCTCGTCGGCCCCAAGGCCAAGGCTCTGCGTGATTCCATCGTGATGGTCGGTACCATGGTCATCGGTGCAGTCGGTGCTACCTGGGTCTCCATCACCTGCAGCCCCAACCTGGTGCTGCCCGGTGGCGGTAAGTTCCAGGACACGCTCGATGGCATCTATCCGCACCTGCTGCCGATGATCTTCATCATCTTCTGCTGGTACATGATGACCAAGAAGAAGGTCAACCCCATCGTTATGATGCTGATCCTCGTTGTGATCGCATTTGTGGGCGTTCTCATTGGCTTCTTCGACCCGGCACTGAGCTACTAGTCATCATCCCCTGGCCCCCTGTAAGGCCGTGCGGCCTCAACCGCACGGCCTTCTGATTTTGCGCCGCCCTTCAAGGGCAATATGGCCAGCGACCTCCATCGCCTACACGACACCCGCTATATTGCTCTTGAAAGATGACGTATTCGACAAACGATGCACTTGCGCATGATGCACACTTTGCACGAGGAGGACCATATGCACGAGAAACATGGACACGACCTTTCGCGCGACGACTTGATTCGCGAGGCAAAGATGCAGACCGATGCTATTCAGCGGCTCAATGTTTGGCTGCGCCTGGGCTATTCGCTCGTGGCGATTGGCTTTTTGATGGGGATGTGGGGTATGCAGGGCGGCCCCGGCTGGGGTGTCCCCGTGGGCATCGTGTGCCTGGTGGTGGGCACTCCGCTTTCGATCGTGCTTAAGGTCGGCACGACCAACGCCAAAAAGAATGTCGAGCGCATGCTCGAGGCCGCTGGTGTCGACGTTGAGGAGCTTATGCGACGCAAGAAGGACGAGCAATAGACTTCCGCGTTGGGGTATCATAAATAATAGTTGCGAATGTTAACTAATGTACGGCAAATGACGGTTTTATGGCCCTTCTAGAGTTGCAAAGGACAATATCCCCAGTGGATTACGATGACGTCGCTCGAAAACTGATTGTGTACTCACGTTCCCTTGCCAAGGGATCCTTGAGTGCTGCCGGCGGCGCCAGTGTGGGCGAGGCACCGGTTTTACAGTATCTATCGGGTATTGACGGTGATGTCATTCCCTCCGAGATTGCCAAGAAGCTGAAATTCTCCCGTGCGCGCATGTCGCATATCTTGGATTCACTCGAGAGTAAGGGTTACGTTCAGCGCAGGACTGATCCAAACGATCGTCGGCGTGTGCTGGTGAGCATTACCGAGGAAGGCCGTGATTTCGCGGCGAAAAAAAATGCCGAGAGTGTGGCATCGCTCTCGAAACAACTCTCAGCGCTCGGCGAGCACGATGCCCAGGAGCTCGTGCGCATCCTGAATAAAGCTTACAGCCTTACCTATGATGCCGACGACTACCTGGACAATCTATAAGGATAAAGACAGACATTTAGGTGCATCTTGAAATGCACCCGGGACAGTTGTGCCCATCAGCCACCGTCAACATCTCATTCCAAACCAAATCAGCCAACGTACGTCATGGCAATCCCCGGTAGGTTGCAGGATGGCGGCTGAGCCTTTCCCTCGGGAAACTTCGCGAAGCCCAGTTCCCGAGGGAAAGGTATGGTCTGTGTAATACCAGACAAACAGTACATTTTTGCTAGATTGGTATTTGACTGAAGAACCAATTGGTATGGCTTATTAAGCCCACCTTGCCGTTGACGCTTATTTTGCTGCCGCTGGGAGAATTCCGAACTTGGGTGCGCAAGTGCTCCCATATATTGATATGACCTAGTAGGTGGCTATCTGGTTACTACCAGTTGGCCCCTTGGTAACGGGTGGCCCCCATTGTGCGGAATGTACCGAACATCTCCGTTTGATACGTTTTCCCATGCTGCCGGGGGGCGTCCTCGGCACCTCAGCATGTCGGAAGAAAGGAGACCAGATGCGCAGGAATTCCATTTTTACGAAACGGTGGGTGAAGGGAAGCGCGGTCCTCGTTGCCACTGCAGCGACGCTCGTGTTTGCCAATCCCCAGCAGGCGATTGCCACGCCACTCAAGGGCGTCGACTCGGCGACCGTGTCCCAGTCTGCCTCGAATGTCGTCGACATCGATTTCGCTGACGGCATCAAGGGCCGTATTACGTTCCTCGAGGACGGTATTTTCCGTTATAACGTCGACCCCAAGGGTGAGTTTTCCGAGTACGCCACGCCGCGTAGTAAGTCCCACACGGCTAAGATCCAGGCTCAGCCCGATACCTCGGACACCTACAGCAAGCCGAGTGCGACGGTTGCCGACAAGGGCGACACTATCGAGATCACCGGCGGAAAGGCGACCGTGATCCTGGACAAGGCGACTGGCAAGATGAGTATCAAGTCAGGCGACCGTGTCGTGGTTTCCGAGTCCGCGTCCCTCGACCTTGATAAGAAGGGTACCGTCCAGACGCTCGCCAAGGAGAAGTCCGAGAACTTCTTTGGCGGCGGCACCCAGAACGGACGCTTCCTGCACACCAACCAGACCATCGCCATCTCCAACACGAACAACTGGACCGATGGCGGCGTTGCCTCGCCCAACCCGTTTTATTGGACGAGTGACGGCTACGGCGTACTCCGAAACACGTTTGCAGAGGGTTCCTACGACTTCGGTTCCACGGACTCATCGACGGTCACGACTTTGCACAGCGAGAATGAGTTTGATGCCTACTACTTCGTGGCGACCAACGAGGGCGCTTCGAACGTGGCAACCGAGATGCTGCAGGACTACTACAAGGTGACCGGTAACCCGGTACTGCTGCCCGAGTACGGGTTCTACCTTGGTCATCTTAATGCCTATAACCGTGATGGCTGGTCAACGACCTCGGGTCAAAAGAAGTGGGAGACCAAGGGCAGCAAGTCCTCGAGCGAGAAGGGCGACGTTAAGTACGAGTCTGGCATGTCGACGGGCTACAAGCTCGACGGCACACTTGCGGCCGAGACGCTCAACGGTGAGGGCCCTACGGTTGATACCGAGAACATGAAAGCGACCGATTTCGACCGCCAGTTCTCTGCTCGTCAGGTTATCGATGACTACGAGGACAACGACATGCCGCTCGGCTGGTTCCTGCCGAACGACGGTTACGGCGCCGGCTATGGCCAGAACGGTTACTACAAGACCGGCGGCGTCAACTCCGACGGAGCGAGCTCGGCCGACCGTCTTAACGCTGTGCGTGCCAATGTCGACAACCTTAAGAAGTTCACCGAGTATGCCAACTCCAAGGGTGTGAGCACGGGCTTGTGGACCCAGTCCAACCTTGAGCCCGACAGCAACCCTGAGACCCCGTGGCATCTGCTTCGCGACTTCGACGCCGAGGTCAAGACGGGAGGCATCACTACCCTTAAGACCGACGTTGCCTGGGTTGGATCTGGCTACTCCTTTGGTCTTAATGGCATCAAGACAGCTTATGACACGGTGACGACCGGCGCTAACAAGCGCCCCAACATCATCACGCTCGATGGTTGGGCCGGCACGCAGCGCTTTGGTGGCATTTGGACCGGCGACCAGTATGGCGGTAACTGGGAGTACATTCGCTTCCATATCCCCACGTATATCGGTCAGAGTCTTTCGGGCAACCCCAACATCGGCTCCGACATGGATGGCATCTTTGGCGGCGACCCCATCATCTCTGCGCGTGACTACCAGTGGAAGACGTTCACGCCCTCTATGCTTGACATGGACGGTTGGGGCACCTACCGTAAATCGCCCATGACGCACGGCGATCCCTACACAGGCATCTCGCGCTTCTACCTCAAGCTCAAGGCGCAGCTCATGCCCTATATCTACACGAGCGCGGCCTCGGCGGCCAACATCGACACGGGTAACGGCGATGCCGGCCTGCCCATGATCCGCGCCATGCTGCTTTCCGACAACTCCGAGTACGCCGCAAGCACTTCGACGCAGTACCAGTATATGTTCGGTGAGAACTTCCTAGTGGCACCGGTGTATCAGGATACCCAGGCAGACGAGAACGGCAACGACATTCGCAATGGGATTTACCTCCCCAACTACGGCACCGACGAGAATCCCACCATCTGGATCGATTACTTCTCGGGTAAGCAGTATCGCGGCGGCCAGGTTCTCAACAACTACGAGGCTCCGCTTTGGAAGCTGCCGCTGTTTGTGAAGGCCAACGCTATCGTGCCGATGTACGCCGAGAACAACAACCCCGAGGCCGTGAGCGACACCAACACCAAGGGTACCGACCGCAGCCAGCGTATCGTCGAGTTCTTCGCCACCGAGGGCGACGGCACCTTTACGCAGTACGAGGACGACGGCTCCTCCATCGAGAACAACACGACTGAGGACGATTCCTACGGCACGATCGACAATATCTCCTACGGTGAGCATGTGAGCACCGTCTACAGCTCCAAGGCCGCAGGCGGCACCGCGACCTTTACCGCCGAGGCCTCGCAGGGCGGCTACAACGGCTACGACTCCAACCGCACCACGACCTTCGTGGCCAATGTGTCCGCCAAGCCCACGAGCGTTGTCGCCAAGAACGGCGGATCCGCACTCAACGTGGTTGAGGTCGACTCGCAGGAGACCTTTGACGCCGCGACCCCCGAGGCCGGCCAGGCGGTCTACTTCTACAGCGAGACCCCCAACCTCAACCACTACGGCAGCGATGCGGACGGCACCGAGGCCGAGCAGGGCGAGAGCTTCAACAACACCAAGATCACCACGAACCCCAAGGTCTACGTCAAGTTCGCGAAGACCGATGTTGCTGCAGCGGCGCAGACGCTTGAGCTGGGCGGTTTCGTGAACGCCGACGCCACGCTCACAGCCGATCGCCTCAACGAGAACCTCTCCGCACCCACGAACCTTGCTGCCCCCGAGGACGCCACGACCCCAACGAGCATCAAGCTCACCTGGGGAAAGGTCGATGGTGCTACCTCCTACGACCTTAAGGTCGACGGCACTGTGTTTGCCGTGGGTGATGCGGCCGAGTTCACGCACACCGACCTCGCCTACAATAGCAAGCACACCTACCAGATTCGTTCGCGCAACGCCGAAGGTTACTCCGCCTGGAGCGATGTGCTCGAGGCGAACTCCGCACTCGATCCGTGGCGGAACGTCCCCGACGCCGAGGAAATCACCTGGGAGGGCTCACTTTACGGCAGCCATAAGGCCGAGCTCGCCTTCGACCATGAGTTCCAGTCGGGCGACGGCGGTTTCCACTCCGGTGGCAACGATCTGGGCAAGGCGCTTACCGTTGACTATGGACGCGCTTACAAGCTCGATAAGCTCGAGTACTATCCGCGCGATGACGCCGGCAACGGCACCGTGACCAAGATGCGTGTTGAGACGAGTCTCGATGGCGTCCACTGGACGAGCCAGGAGGTCGATTGGGCACGTTCCGCTGATTGTAAGACGGTAGCGTTTGACGGCACCGTGGCCGCCCGTTACGTGCGCATGACACCGCTCGCCTCGGTCGGCAATTTCTTCTCCGCGTCCGAGATTGCCATCTACAAGACCGACGGCACGGATGGCTTCGCCGTGGGCTCCAACCTCAACAAGGCCACGATCTCCGACGGAGACTACTCCAACATGAAGAACTATCTGGGCCTCGAGAATCGCGAGCCCGATACCCCGACGTTCGGTTCGCAGATCCGCGACCACTTCGCCGACCTCAACGATAACGGCGTTTACGACGTCTACGATTACTCGTTCACCATGGCGGGTCTTGACGGCGGCACTAAACAAAAGGGCAAGGTCGCAGGTTCGCTCGCGGTGATTCCGAGCAAGACCGAGGTCGAGGCCGGTGATGAGATCACCGTTGATGTCTATGCGGCCGACGCCAAGAACGTCAACGCCCTGGGCGCCCTCGTCAACTTCAAGAGCGACCAGTTCGAGTTTGTGTCCGAGAGCATCGCGCAGGACGGCTCGACTGCCGGCATGGAGAACCTGTCTCGCGAGAAGGTCCAGTTCGTGGACGGAACGCAGACTATCAATCTCGCCTTTGCCAACCGCGGCGATGGCAAGCTCTACAACGGTACTGGCGCGGTGGCGAGTTTCAAGCTCAAGGCCAAGACCGCCGGAAAGGTCGAACTGCCCTCGACATCTTGGCTTATCGGCCCGGCATGCGACGCACTTGAGTTTGCGAGCGACGGCACGGTGACGATGCCGGACGTTCCTCAGCCAACGGTCGCCGAGTACGCCCAGGATGCCTTCAACATCACGATGACCAACGATGAGCTCACGACCGACGACGGGACCAACGTCGAGAAACTTATCCAGCAGAAGAGCTATAACGCGCTGTTCGATAATAACGAGGGCGACAACGGCTTTGAGTTCCTGTGGAACTGGAGTGGCAACTGGGACAGCGAGGGTAAGCTACCGAGTTACGTGAAGCTTCCCACCACGATGACATTCGCATTTAAGACGCCGTCGAAACTCGATAGCGTCGAGGTCGTTAACCGCAACGGCGGCAACGGAACCGTACAGAAGATCAAGGCCGTCGTGACGTTCGAGGATGGCTCGATCCAAGAGTTCGCGGGCGGGGAGTACGATTCCTTCCTGGCTCGCTACGCCTTTGACCTCTCTGCCGAGAACAAGGGCAAGAAGGCGACCAAGGTCGAGGTCACGCCGCTTGAGGCATCGGGTGACCAGATGCTCACACTGCGTGAGGTCAACTTCAACTACACGCAGGGTGTCGAGGCCATCGAGGGTGTCGAGCTAGGCAAGAACCAGACCGAGTTCTTTGAAGGCGACATTACGCCCGTCGACGCCAAGGCTACGCCTGAGAGCGCTGGCTACCCCTATGTGACGGTCGAGAGCTCCGACCCCTCTGTGGTAAGCGTCTCCGCTGTTCAGGCTGGCGATAGCGTGAGCTACTACCTGCGTGCCAACAAGGCCGGCAAGGCAAAGATCACGGTGGCGTCGGTACTCGACCCCTCCAAGACCGCATCCTATGAGGTCGAGGTCAAGGCTGGTGTCGATACCTCTGCGCTCGTGGCAGCGCTTTCCAAGGCCGCGGGCTACAGCGAGTCCGTCTACACCAAGGATTCCTATGCAGCTCTCACCACTGCGGTCGAGGCGGCTCGGAAGCTCCTCGACAGCGGCCAGGGCAGCTATAGCAAGAAGGATGTCGCAGACGCCACTGCCAAGATCGAGAAGGCAATCGACGGCCTCAAGATGCGCCCTGTCGATGAGAAGATCCTCATCAACACGCCCGAGAACCGCAAGAACGTCAAGGTGGCCGACTTCTCGAGTGAGGCCGACTACGAGGGCAGCAACGCCGTCAACGCTCTCGACGGCGACGAGCGGACGCTTTGGCACAGCGACTGGGCCCATGGGACCGGTATGCCCCAGTATCTGAGTGTCGACCTGGGCCGCGACTACGATCTCACCGACGTTACATTCCTGCCGCGCCAGGACGGCGGCACTAACGGCGATATCTTCGAGGCCGAGATACTGGTCTCCGACACTGCCGACGGTTATGAGATGGGCACCGCCGCGTCGATGGGTACGTTCGCCTTCGACAACGACGGCCGCGTGCTCACCGACCGTGGCGACTGGAAGCAGATGAGCTTTGGCGCCGCGCGCGGTCGCTACGTGACCGTCAAGGTGATTCACGCCGGCGGTGGCGACGTTGATGCCTACTGCAGCATGGCGGAGCTCAAGTTCTACGGTACGGCCGTCCCCGATCCGGTGGCGAAGGATGATCTCGCTACCGCGATCGAAAAGGTTGATGCCGAGGTTGCTGCCGGCGACCTCAAGGCCGGTGACTACACCGAGGCCTCCTGGACGGCGCTCGAGAACGCCCTGGCGAGCGCCCGCGCCATCTTGAGCGATGAGGACGCCACGCAGGACGAGGTCGACCAGGCGCTCAGGGCGCTCGAGAGCGCCCGCGGCGCGCTCGAGAAGACCCCGGTGGTCCCGGTCGAGAATCCGACTAAGAAGCAGCTCAAGGCCCTGGTCAAGCAGGCGAAGGAGACTGACACCAGGGGCAAGACGGACGAGTCTGTCAAGGCCCTGACGGATGCCATTACCTACGCCGAGGACGTCTTGGGTGATGAGAATGCTTCCGACACCCAGCTCCAGGCGGCCTATGACCAGCTCAAGCTGGCCATTGAGAGCCTCAGGGATGCCGACTCCGGCAACCAGGGCGGCTCGGGCAACCAGGGTTCCGGCAATGGCTCGAACGGCGGCAACCAGGCGGGCAAGCCCGCAGGCGACAAGGCCCAGGGCAGCAAGAAGAACGGTTCGGCGATCCCCAATACCGGCGACCAGACGGCGGCGACCGTCGTGACCGTCGGTGGTCTCGGCGCCATCATCGCCGCGATCGGCGCTTTCTTCCATCGTCGCAGCAAGGCCAAGTAGCCCCAGCAACAGCTAAGCAAGCGTGCCCGCCGTCCCACCCAAGGACGGTGGGCATGCTTTTTGAATGTAGGCGGAAAGCTCCGACCCTTCGGCCTTAATCTCGCAAAGCATTCCGTCTCTCACCGAACACATCGGCATCGGTGGCTATACTTGAATTATTTGCAGTTAAGGGTCGCGGATTCGCTGCGTCACCGCTCTCAACAGGAGGTCTATGTTTATGGCAGATCAGAAGCCGGTTGTCGGGATCATCATGGGTTCCAAGTCCGATCTGGGCGTTATGGAAGGCTGCACCGCCGAGCTCGAGGCACTGGGTGTGCCCTATGAGCTCGTCATTGCGAGCGCGCACCGCACGCCGGCGAAGGTCCACGAGTGGGCTTCGACTGCCGCCGATCGCGGTATCAAAGTGATTATCGCCGCCGCCGGCAAGGCCGCTCACTTGGGTGGTGTCGTGGCTGCCTTTACGCCGCTGCCGGTTATCGGCGTGCCTATGAAGACGAGTGACCTGGGCGGTATGGATTCGCTGCTGTCGATGGTGCAGATGCCTTCGGGCGTGCCCGTGGCCTGCGTTGCCATCAACGGTGCCAAGAACGCCGCCATCTATGCCACACAGATTCTGGGTGCTTGCGACCCCGAGTACCGCAAGGTTATCGAGAAGATGAAGCAGGAGATGGCTGACGCCTAAGCGTTCCGCCGTTTCACCGCAGTATAAGGAGAGCCATGTCCGATTATCAGGGAAAACGATTCAAGGCTTCTCAGATTCCCGATCCGTCGAAGCCGGGTGCTGCCCGTGCGGCACAGCAGGGTCGGACATCCTCTCCTCAGCAGCCGCGCGCGCCGCGCCCCGTGACACCGGCGACGCATCGTCGACAGGACGCGCCGGCCGCATATCGTCCTTCGTCTTATAGCTCCGCTAAGAAGCCGCCCCGGTCTTCATCGCATGCCGCGCCGTCGGATCGCACCGAGCCGCCGCGCAAAAAGCGCCACTCCATTATTCCCATTCTGCTCATCATCATCGGTATCGGTCTGATTGTCGCCGCCGCCGCTATTTTTATTAATGCCCAGATTGGCTATAAGCAGGCGAGCGATTCGTATCAGAAAATCGAGAAGCAATATGTAAGCGATAAGGACGCCAGCGGCGTGCCGATTATCGACTTTGATGCGCTTGCTCAGACGAACCCCGAGATTGTGGGTTGGATTTACGTGCCGGGAACCAACATCAACTATCCCGTGGTGCAGACCAACAACAACTCCAAATACCTCAACACGCTGTTCGATGGCACGTCTAACGCCTCGGGTGCCATCTTCTTGGATAGCGATGACACCGCGCCGGGAATGGTCGACCAGCAGACCACGATCTACGGCCACCATATGAACGATGGGTCGATGTTCAACGTGATTTCGGATACGACTGACCAGGCAACGTTCGATAGCATTGAATATGTGTACTACATCACGCGCGATGCGACGTATAAGTTGCGTCCGCTGGCGACCAAGGTGGTCGAGGACACGTATGCCAAGGCGCGCACGACCAATTTTGAGGGCGACGACGGACTCAAGAACTACCTGTCCGAGATGCTCGACGGCGCTTCTGCCGTGGCGAGTGATGCCACCGATCGTGCCGCTTCGGCAACTAAGGTTGTAACGCTTGTGACCTGTCGTTCGCTGTCGCTGAGCAACACACGCGCCGTCATGGTGCTCACGCCGGTCGAGGAATAAGTTGTTCGAGAGTAGCTAAAAAGGCCCCGTCCCAAATTGGCTACTCGACGACGGTAAGGGAGAAATGATGCTCGAGAGTGGCAAATTGATGCCTTCGATTGATGCTTGGCTGCGCGAGGCCAAGGCCGATGCTTCGGCGGCAGGCTGTGGGATGTATCTGACGCATAACGGTGTGGTGCGCGCGACGCCCAAGGCTGAGGTGCGCGGAGTCGAGACCGATGGCGTGGCGCCAGGCCACAGGGTGGGCGGCATGGTCTTTGACTACGACGCCGAAAAGGTACGGTCTGCTATCGAGACTACGCGCGCGATGCCGGGTATCGGCTATGTGCGCGTGTGGCTGGCAAGCGGCGAGCTTACCGTAGGTGACGACATCATGCTCGTGCTTATCGGCGGGGACATTCGCCCACACGTGGTCGATGCACTGCAGGCGCTCGTTGGCACCATCAAGAACGAATGCGTGAGTGAGGTCGAGCGCGAGGCATAGAGGATTGCGTCGATAGAAGGATCGTTTATAAAAATGCCCACCGGTACGTGTGATACCGGCGGGCATTTTGCGTTTTGGGCGCGGCGGGCGCTAAACGCGCGTGGCGTCCTTGGGGCTCATGGTCATGCTCTGGAAGCGGTTCTCCATGTAGTCGTTATCGAAATACTTGCCGTAGAACTGTGCGACGGGAATGTCCGGCTCCGTGCCGTTAACGCGCTGGTACCAGTAGTCGAGCGACTGCAGCGTCATGACGCCGTCGACCAGCATAATGACGGTAAAGATGACGGTGGCCGAGTAGCGGCTCTTCCAGGGGATCTTGTTGATGAGCTTAAGCAGCCTCGGTAGCAGCAGCTTGATCCAGATGAGGCCACCTAGGCCCCACAGGCAGGCAAAGCCCGTGCAGGTGCGTCCGCCCGTGAGGACCACGAGCGGATCGGGCAAACCAAACAGCGTTATGTGCGAGTAGCTCCACGAGACCACGCCAAACGCGGTCTGCATAAACCAGCCCACGAACACCTCAAAGCTCGCGCCGAGCACAGCGCTCACCAGGAAAATGATGATGGGGTTCTTTTTGTAGAAGCGGTTAAGCACCATGGTCATGAGCACGGCGCCAAATCCGTAGATGGGGCTGAAAGGGCCAAACAGCATGCCGGCGCGGTCCTGGTAGACGCCCGGGTCGTTGACCGTCATGTGCCAGATGTCCTCCAAGATAAGTCCCAGTACGCAGCAGACGAAGAATACCCAGAACAGGTTGAAGTAGTTGAGCTTGATGTAGCCCTCGCCGGTCTCATCGCGGCCGAGCATGCCCTCGGCGGCGGCATCGCGGTCGAGCATCTCCTGCAGGCGGCGCTGCAGCTCGCGCTCCTGACGCAGCGTGGGGTCGACGGTGGCCGAAAGCGCGATGAGGATGCCGAGCTGAATAGCGGGGCGCAGCAAGAAGGGCCCGATACCCTGGAGCATCACGTCGACCAAAAGCTCGACGACGGTGAATGCAATAAGGATGTAGGACAGGCGGGCGGCGTTGCGGCGCTGGTTTTTGATAAGGTCCAGGCCAAAGATGATTAGGATGACGGCACTTGCCGCAGAGAGCATGATGCCGGCGACGATAAGGCCGACTGCGACGAGCGTGTTGTCGCCGAGCTTTTCGGTGGCGTTGCCGTTAACAAGTGCCGTGATGACCTGCCACATAAAGGCAGCGACCGACGGGAGCGTGCCCACGCCGGAAAGGATGCACAGGACGGCGTACACCTTAATGATGAGGGGAATCTTCTTGACCTCTGTGGCGCTGGGGACGCTGGGGTCGAGTTCGTTTCGATCCATACAGAACCTTTCTCGCTTTGTTGTAGGTTATAAGGATACGCCGCCGACCTGCCAAAAGACAGGACGAACGTCCCAATTGCAACTTTGTAATCCCCAACGGTGGACGCGGCGGCCATCTGGGGGCGCGGGCACTTACACTGGACAGACCGATAAAATGTTTGGCAACAAAACTGATTATTAGCTCGGTGGGCTTTTAAAAAGCGCTGCTCATGCGCTGGGGAGCACGTCGCGCCGTGCGTATAATAAGGCGGGTAACGCCAAAAATACGAGGCTCTGAGGGGATACCATGTCTCAAGAAACCATCCGCGCGGCCGAGCGTGCCGCGGGACAGGTGAACACCATGTCGACGTATGATCCGGACTCCGACCAGCTGCATGAGGAATGTGGCATTTTCGGCGTATGGGCACCCGATCGCGACGTGGCTCGACTGACGTACTTTGGCCTGCGTGCGCTGCAGCACCGTGGCCAGGAATCGGCTGGAATCGCCGTGGGTGACGGCGGCACGGTTATGGTCCGCAAAGATCTGGGCCTGCTCGACCGCGTGTTCTCCAACGCCGACCTGTCGACGCTCTCCGGCCAGCTGGCCGTGGGCCACGTGCGCTATGGCACCGCCGGTGCCAAGAGCTGGGAAGCCTCTCAGCCGCACCTCTCTACCATCAACAGCGTCATTATCGCGCTCGCGCACAACGGCACCCTCGTCAACACCGACGAGCTGCGCCGTCAGCTGATCGAGCTGGGCGTGCCGTTCCTCTCCAATTCGGATTCCGAGGTCGCGACCAAGCTTATCGGCTACTTTACCCAGCGTACGGGCCACCTGCGCGAGGGTATTCGCAAGACCATGGAGCTCGTGCGCGGCGGCTACGCCATGACGCTCATCAACGAGCAGGCGCTCTACGCATTCCGCGATCCGCACGGCATTCGCCCGCTCGTGCTGGGCAAGCTGGTGGACGAGGGTCTGGACCAGGCCGATGCCGCAGCCGTTTCGCAGCTGCCGTCGCAGGACGGCGCCGCGACGGTCGACTCCGCCGTCCGTGTCACGCGCGCCGGCGGCTGGGTCGTTGCTTCCGAGACCTGCGCACTCGACATCGTGGGTGCCGAGTACGTCCGTGACGTCCGTCCCGGCGAGATCTTGCGCATCAGCGCCGAGGGCCTGGTATCCGAGCAGGGCGTGCCTGCAGCCGAAGAGCCCGCCAACTGCATCTTTGAGCAGGTCTACTTTGCCCGCCCCGACTCCATCATGAACGGCAAGAGCGTCTATGCCTGCCGTTACGACATGGGTCGTCAGCTGGCACATGAGGAGCCTGTCGAGGCCGACCTGGTCATCGGCGTGCCCGACTCCGGCCTGCCGCCTGCGGAGGGGTATTCGCACGAGAGCGGTATTCCCTTTGGCGAGGGCCTTATCAAGAACCGCTACGTGGGCCGTACGTTTATCGAGCCTACGCAGGAGTTGCGCGCCATGGGCGTGCGTATGAAACTCAACCCGCTGCGCGACAACATCGAGGGCAAGCGCCTGGTCGTCATCGACGACTCCATCGTGCGCGGCACCACCATGGTGCAGCTCGTCAAGATGCTGCGCAACGCCGGCGCCAAGGAGATTCATATCCGCATCAACTCGCCCGAGGTCATCTGGCCGTGCTTCTACGGTATCGATACCGACGTGCAGTCGCAGCTTATCAGCGCCAACAAGACGGTCGACGAGATTTGCGAGTATATCGGCGCCGATTCGCTGGCCTTCCTTTCGGTCGAGGGCCTGCTTAAGGTCATGCCCAAGGGCGGTTACTGCGATGCGTGCTTTACCGGCCGCTACCCCGTGGCGATTCCCGAGAGCTTTGGCCGCGACAAGTTTATGGAGGGCTTTAAGCCCCGCAACCTGGACAAGCCGCTGCACTTTGACGACGACGCCGTGATCGAGAAATACGACGACCGCAGCTGGGAAGAGGAGCACGGCGAGGCATAAAACCTGCCATATGGGGACAGGTTTATTTTGGTAGGTTTTACCTGCTGTTTTGTTGATATGACGGCGCGTGCTGTTATGGCATGCACCGAATCGAGGACAACTATGAGCACCGTTTGGCGCCCGCGCGGCGCCACGGTAGTGGGAGAGGAAGGCTCAGATGAGCGACAGCAAGCATGTGACGTATGAGGATGCCGGCGTCGATACCGCTGAGGGCGGCCGCGCCGTCGACGCGATTAAGCAGATGGTCAAGGACACCAATCGCCCCGAGGTTATCGGCGGCATCGGCGGCTTCGGTGGCCTGTTCTCGGCTGCCGCGCTTAAGGATATGGAAGACCCGATCCTGATTAGCGGTACCGACGGCGTGGGCACCAAGCTCGTGCTCGCCCAGATCATGGACCGTCACGAGACGGTGGGCCAGGACCTGGTCGCTATGTGCGTCAACGACATTCTGGCTTCGGGCGCCGAGCCGCTGTTCTTCCTGGACTACGTCGCCATCGGTCACATCGAGGCCGAGCACATGGCAAAGATCATCAAGGGTGTGGCCGACGGCTGCAAGCTCGCGGGCTGCGCGCTCGTGGGCGGTGAGATGGCCGAGCACCCGGGCGTCATGGCTCCTGACGACTACGACCTTGCCGGATTTACCGTGGGCGTCGTCGACCGTCCCAAGATGCTCGACCCCGCAAACGTCCGCCCGGGCGATGTGATCCTGGGCCTGCCTTCCACCGGCGTGCACTCCAACGGCTACTCGCTCGTGCGTAAGGTCATTGGCGTCGACGGCATTAAGCCGGGCACGCCCGAGGCCGCCGCTAAGGCCGAGGAGCTGAGCCGTCCGCTCGAGGAGCTCGGCGGTGCATTGCTGGCAGACGCTCTGTTGGCCCCCACGCGCATCTACGTCAAGCCGATCCTGGAGCTGCTGCGCGGCGGCGTCAACGTGCATGCTATCGCCCACATCACCGGCGGCGGTATTACCGAGAACCTCAACCGTGCACTCGCCGACGACGTCGACGCCGTGGTCACCCGCAACGGCGCCGAGATGGGTTGGGACGTTCCGCCCGTCATCACCTACGTGTCGCGTCAGGCCGAGCTCGCGCCCAACGAGGCATGCAAGACCTTCAACATGGGCGTCGGCCTGTGCCTGATCGTCGCCCCCGAGGACGAGGCCGCGGTTACCGAAGCCCTGGTCGCGCTGGGCGAGAAGCCGTTCCGCGTGGGCGAGTGCGTCGAGGGTTCCGGTAAGGTCGTGTACTCCGATGAGCGCTAACGAGCAGATGGCTGCTAGTGAGGGCCTGGGCTTTGTGCCCTACACCCGTCCGACCGGCACCGATACGGTCGAGCCGCTCAAGATCGGTGTGCTCATCAGCGGTTCGGGTACCAACCTGCAGGCGCTGATCGATCTGATCGCCGCCGGTAAGCTCAACGCCTCGATTGAGCTTGTGGTGTCGAGCCGTCCTTCGGCTAAGGGTTTGCAGCGCGCTGAGCGCGCGGGCATCCAGACGCTCACGCTGTCCAAGGATGTCTATGCCGACCCTATTGCCGCCGACGAGATCATCGCGCACGAGCTGCTCGAGCGCGGCTGCGAGTACGTGGTGATGGCCGGCTATATGCGCATGGTGCACACACCGCTGCTGGCGGCGTTTCCCAACCGCGTGGTCAACTTGCATCCGGCGCTGCTGCCGAGCTTTACCGGTGCGCATGCGATTGACGATGCCTTTGCGCGCGGCGTCAAGGTAACTGGCGTGACCGTGCATTTTGCCAACGAGGTCTACGACAACGGTCCCATCATCGCCCAGCGTGCGCTGGCTGTCGAGGAGGGCTGGGATGTCGACGCGCTCGAGGAGCACATCCACGCGATTGAGCACGTGCTGTATCCCGAGGTCGTGCAAATGCTCGCCGACGGCCGCGTCCACGTGCTGGAGAGCGGCAAGGTCGCAATTGATGCGCCCCGCGTCTAGCGGCGCACAGTACAATTTAGTTGAGTGGTCAGGGTGGTCATTGGCGCCAAGGCGCGCGTGGCCACCTTTTGTTTTGGGTAGTCATCGGGGACGTTCCTGAATGACTAGGTGAGAGAGGTGAGCGCATGGCGGATAACGAAGCGCTGTTTACGCCTGAGCTGGTGTTTTTTGATTGGGAGTGTGCGACGCCGGGTGAGGTGTTTGCGCAACTCGAGAGTGAGCTTGCTCCGCGCGGCTACATTGCCGACGGTTGGCTCGACGCCGTTCGCACGCGCGAGGATGCCTATCCCACGGGTCTTGCCATGCCGGCGGCAAACATTGCCATTCCGCATACCGATCCGGGGTTTGTGGCCAAGCCCTATATCGCGGTGGTGAAGCCCTCCGCGCCCGTGACATTTAACGCTATGGCTGGCATGGGCGCTCCGGTGCCGGCGCAGATCGTCATCAATCTGGGCATCGCCGAGCCGGGCGGCCAGGTCGAGGCTCTGCAGGCGCTCATGAACATCTTTATGGACGCCGATGCCGCAGCCGACGTGCTCGGCCAGACCACGCCGCAGGGCATGGTCGACGCCATCCGCCGCCACTTCTAAGGTGGGGCTAAGCCGGCACCTAGGGACGTTCCTTATGTGCCGGCACTTGGGGACTGTCCCTAACTGCCGGCAGAAAAGGAACGTCCCTAACTGCCGGCTGCCAGAGCTGTCCCCTTTGCACCAAAATGGTGCAGATTAACCTGTCCTCAATGCACCAAGCGTGCCGCGGGGGCTGCGTTGTGACACAATGGCGTTTGTTCGATTCGTTATGCGAAAGGCCAACTATGGCAAATAAGAAAAAGAACCCCGCACTCGAGCCGACGCCCGAGCAGCAGGCTCGCGCCGCCTCCAACTCTCGCAAGAAGCAGCGCAAGACCCGCGTGTCCAAGACCGTCAAGATCGTTCTGGTGGTCATCGGCGTGCTAGCAATGCTGCTTTCCGTCTCGGCGATGGCGTGCTCCGGCCTTATGTCGCAGGCCGAGGACACCTCGGGCTACAAGCTGACCGGCGGTGTTGCTGCTACTATCAACGGCACCAACCTCACCGAGGACACCGTGACCAAGCAGATCATGAGCATGCGCACGTCCTACGGCTACACCAAGGACAAGGACTGGGCGCAGTATCTGGTCGACAACGACCTCACGCCCAAGAAGTATCGCAAGCAACTCATCGACTCCTACACGCAGCAGATTCTGCTTCAACAGGCACAGAAGGAGAACGGCGTGACGGTGTCGGACGAGGAGGTCGAGAAGGCTTGGAAGGACGCGTGCAAGAGCGCGGGCGGTGCCAAGGCCTTTAAGAAGACCCTCAAGACCTACGGCTATACCGAGGATACCTACAAGGATTCGCTCAAGGAGAGTCTGGCGCAGCAGAAACTCAAGGATGCCGTCGCGCCCACGAGCAAACCCAAGGACAGCGAGATTGTCGATTACATCAACGAAAACCTGTCCAGCTACAACGACGCCCGTCGCTCGTCGAACATCCTGATCAAGGTTGATTCCGACGCTTCCGACGAGGACAAGGCTGCCGCCAAGGCCAAGGCGCAGGAGTGCCTGGACAAGATCAACTCCGGTGAGCTGAGCTTTGAGGACGCCGTTGAGCAGTACTCCGAGGACACCGGTTCCAAGGAGAAGAAGGGCGATGTGGGCTGGGATAAGCTCACCACCTTTGTCGACAGCTACCAGACGGCGCTCGAGGGGCTCAACAAGGGCGACGTGAGCGAAGTCATCGAGTCGACCTATGGCTACCACATCGTCAAGTGCACCGACTACTTCCATGTCGATAATCAGGTTGATGACATCAACCAGGTGCCCAAGGCCATCAAGAAGTACGTCTCCAACGTGGTGAAGACGCAGGCGGCCAGTACCGCGTACAGTGAGTGGCTGGAGCAGTACAAGAAGGACGCCGACATTACCGTCAACCCCATGCCCAAGGACGTACCCTATAACGTGAGTCTGAAGGGCATCACCAAGAGTTCGACCGACGATTCGTCGACGACTGAGTAATCATGGGGCGGTGCTCGCGCGAGTGCCGCCCACGCTATTAGAGAGGATTTGCAGATGACCAACGAAGAGCTGCAGAAGGAAATGATCGCGGCCATGAAGGCCAAGGACAAGGTTCGCCTGTCCATCATTCGCCAGGTTAAGGCCGAGGTGAAGAATATCGAGGTCAATGAGCGCCGCGATGTGACCGAGGAAGACGTCAACAGCATGATCAAGCGTCTGATCAAGCAGACGAGCGAGACGCTGGAGATGTCCATCAAGGCCGGCACCGACCAGGAGCGTACCGACAACCTGACCGAGCAGGTCAAGATTCTGGAGAGCCTGCTGCCCGCGCAGGTTTCGGGCGAGGAGCTCGAGGCCCTGATCGAGCAGGTTATCGCCGAGCTGGGCGCCACGTCCAAGAAGCAGATGGGCCAGGTCATGGGCGCTCTGGGCAAGGCCACCGGTGGCAACTTCGACAAGCCGGCCGCGGCCAAGATTGTCGGCGCAAAGCTGGCGTAAGGGCCGATCGACACATAGTTGATGTTGAGGGGGGCGTGACCATTGCGGTCGCGCCCCTTTTTTGATGGCAGCTGAAGAGCGCTCATTGGGGACAGACTTAAATGAGTACCCAATGAGTAGGTGATCATTTAAGGGTACTCATTTAAGGGTACTCATTTAAGTCTGTCCCCAATGAGTGCCCGAGTGCCCAATGAGTGGGCGGAAGATTGCGGGTTCTTTACGTGGATGTAGTGTGGGCTGCGGAAACGTGGTTCTTTCCGTACAATAGTTCAACTCGTGTAAACGCAGGGAAGGGACATTCATGGCAGACATGATCGAGATCAAGCATCTCAACAAGTACTTTGGCGACCTGCATGTGCTCAAAGATATCAATCTCACCGTCAAGCGCGGCGAGAAGCTCGTAATGATCGGGCCTTCCGGCTCGGGTAAGTCGACGCTCATCCGCTGTGTCGATTATCTTGAGGAGCCCACGTCGGGCGAGGTCATCATCGACGGTACGCCGCTTACCAAGAAGAATCACCTGGAGATGGCTCGCAAGTATAGCTCCATGGTGTTTCAGCAGTTCAACCTGTATCCCAACATGACGGTGCTCGGCAACCTGACGCTCGCGCCCATCAAGCTGCAAAAGAAGAGCAAGGAGGAGGCGACCGAGATCGCCATCGCCGCGCTCAAGCGCGTTGGCATGGCGCATAAGGCCGGCGAGTATCCGCAGAACCTCTCGGGCGGTCAGCAGCAGCGCATCGCCATCGCCCGTGCCCTGTGCACCAAGCAGCCCATCATCCTGTTTGACGAGCCGACCTCGGCGCTCGACCCCGAGATGGTCCAGGAGGTTCTGGACGTTATGATTGAGCTCGCGCAGGAGGACATCACCATGATCTGCGTGACGCACGAGATGGGCTTTGCGCGCCAGGTGGCCGACCGCGTCATCTTTATGGAGGACGGCCGCATTCTGGAGGAGGGCACGCCCGAGCACTTCTTCGATAACCCCGAGAACCCGCGCTGCCGCGAGTTCCTGTCCAAGATTCTGCACTAGGCTCGGTGATGGACATGACGGATATGACGAGGGCGGCCGTGTCGCGCCGTCACTTTTTGCAGTTGGCGGGCGCCGGCATGCTTGCGCTGACGGGGACCGCGCTTACCGGTTGCGGCAACTCCACCAGCGGCGAGGGCTCCGACAAGGGGTCCAAGCTTGCGGCCATTAAGTCGCGTGGACATCTGAATGCCGGCGTCAAGAAAGATGTTCCCGGCTACGGCTATTACGACACCGCCAAGGGCCGCTTTGAGGGCATGGAAGTCGATTTGTGCTACCAGATCGCCGCTGCCGTCTTTGGCGTGAGCTACAAAGAGGCCCGCGCCCAGGAGCTTGTCGAGTTTACCGACGTAACGCCCAAGACGCGCGGCCCGCTGATCGATAACGGCCAACTTGACGTGGTCGCGGCGACCTACACCATCACCGACGAGCGCAAGAAGAGCTGGGATTTCTCGACGCCGTACCGCACCGACTACGTTGGACTCATGGTCAAGAAGCGTTCGGGCTTTACCTCGATTGAGGATCTGGACGGCAAGGTCATTGGCGTGAGCCAGGGTGCTACCACGCAGGGCCTGATCGAGCAGATGATCAAGGACAACGGCTTTAGCTGCAAGCCCGAGTTTAGGGCCTTTAGCGGCTACCCCATCATCAAGAGTTCGCTCGACGCCGGCAATATCGACGTCTTTGCCATGGACCGCTCCACGCTGGCCGGTTACATGAACGAGACCGTTGAACTGTTGCAGCCCGAGGTCAAGTTTGGCGAGCAGGGCTACGGCGTGGCGACCAAGAAGGGCTGCGACCTTTCGGCCGTGGTCGATCAGGTGATTTGCGATCGACTGGCCGATGGCTGGCTCGACCAAGAGGTCAAGACCTGGGGTCTTGTATAGGCGCATCGTCCAAGGAAGGAATCAAATGCTCGAAGGATTGTTTGACGCCGACCGCTGGTCGACGACATTTCAAAACATGGGGCCCTTCTGGGAGGGCTTTGGCGTGACGCTGCAGGTGGTCATTGCCGGTCTGCTGCTGTCGCTCGTGCTGGGCACGCTGCTGGGCGTGTTCTCCACCACCCGTTCGCGCGTGCTGCGCGCCATAAGCCGTGTGTACGTGGAGTTTTACCAGAACACTCCGTTGCCCGTTCAGGTGCTCTTTATGTACATGGCCGGTCCGCAGTTTTTGCAGGCCATAACTGGTGCCGACCAGCCGGTGCGCATCGCGCCGTTCGTGCTGGGCTTCTTGGGCGTGGGCCTGTATCACGCGGCCTACATTTCGGAGGTCATCCGCACCGGTATCGAGGCCGTTCCGCGCGGTCAGATGGAGGCGGCCCAGAGCCAGGGCTTCACCCGTGCGCAGGCATACTGGTACATTGTGCTGCCCCAGACGTTCAAGATCATTCTGCCGCCGCTGTGTAACCAGGCGCTCAACCTGGTCAAGAACACGTCGGTGCTGGCGCTTGTGGCCGGCGGCGACCTTATGTACCGTTCCGACAACTTTGTGAGTCTGTACGGTTACCTGCAGGGATACATCGTCTGCTGCCTTATGTACTTCATCATCTGCTTTCCGCTCGCCATGCTGGTGCAGTGGCTCGAGCGCCGCTCCAAGGAGCGTCCGCGCGGCGTGAGCCTGGCCGAGCTGGGGCTCGACAACGTAGAGGAGGCCTAGCGCATGGAAATCTTCAACGCGACCAACCTGCTCTACATTTGGGGCGGCTTTGTTAAGACCATCGAGATCTCGGCGCTGTCGATCTTTTTCTCGCTCATCTTTGGCACGGTGCTGGCGCTCGTCAAGAGCTATGCGCCCCGCCCGTTCCGTATTTTGGTGAGCGCCTATATCGAGCTGTTCCGCTGCACACCGAACCTGCTGTGGATCCTGTTTATCTACTTTACGGTGCAGGGCCTGGACATTGTGATCTCGACCATCGCCTTTACGCTGTTTACCAGCGCCGTTATGGCCGAGATTGTGCGCGGCGGCCTCAACTCGATTCCGCGCGGCCAGTTTGAGGCAGCGCAGAGCCAGGGCTTCGGCTTCTTTGCCACCATGCGCTACATCATTCTGCCGCAGACGTTTAAGACGATCATCCCGGCGCTGTTTAGCCAGTGCACGACCGTCATCAAGGACAGCTCGTATCTTTCGGGCATTAACGTGGCCGAGCTCATGTACACGGCAAACGTCGTGATGGCCCATGCGATCGACCTGTCGCAGGTGCTTATGCTCTACGGCCTGGTGTTTGCGATGTACTTTGTGCTCAACTTTGGTATTTCGCTGCTGGTTCGCGCATATCAGAGGCGAATGGTGGCAGCGTAGAATGTGGCAAAGGGACAGCCCCTTTGTCACATAGAGAAAGGAATCGCGATGAGCGATCTGGAGAACAAGAAGAGTCCTGTGGTCATTACCATCGCGCGCGACTTTGGTGCCGAGGGCCACGAGATCGGACGCATCCTCGCCAACGAGTTGGGGATTCCTCTGTACGACAACGAGCTACTGGTGCGCGCGTCGCTGCGCGCGGGCGAGTCGCTCGATAAGATGGCCGCCTATGACGAACGTCTGGCCGTGGAGAACATGGCGTTCCTGCCCGACCGCTACGATGCGCGCTCGTACTCGGACAAGTTGTTCCAAAAGATGAGCCAGGTGATTTTGGACCTGGGCGAGACCGAGAGCTGCATTATCGAAGGCCGTCTGTCCGATTATCTGTTGCGTAACAACCCCAACCACATTGCCGTGTTGGTGACCGCACCCTTTGAGGACCGCGTCGAGATTGTGCGCAAAAAGCGCGGCCTCAACAAAAAGAAGGGCGCCAAGTTGGTCAAGCAGCAGCAGAAGGCGCGCGAGGCGTTCTACAAGCGCTACAGCGCCGGAAAGTGGAAGATGACGAGCGGTAAAGACATCGTCGTCAACCGCGCCAAGTTGGGACGCGAGGGCTGTAAAGACGTCATCGCCGCTGCCTACCGCTACAAGGTAGCGCAGCTCGAAGGCTAGCCGACCAAAACCACCACAAAGGGTACAGGCACCTTTGTGGTGGTTTTTGTTTTAGGCCGAGGGGAAGGCCTTGGTGAGACCAGCGCGCGTTTGCGTGTCGGTCTTTTGGTAGATGGAGCTCAGGTGACGCTGCACCATGCGCATCGAGATGCCGAGCTCCTCGGCGATCTGCTTGAGCGGGCGCTCGTCCTGGGTAACGGCTACCAGCACGTCGACTTCGCGCGGGGTGAGAGCGTGGTTGGCGATGAAGGCCTGGCGTTGCTCCTCGATACTCGGTGCTGCCAGCGCTTCCTCGGCAAGCTGTTGATGTTCACGCTCCTGCTCGGTTTGGGGCAGGCGGAACAGGCCGGCTGCCACGAATGCCGCACAGGCGGCGACGAGCAAAATGAGCGCGCCGATCATAATGAGGGCAACGTTATCCGAGGTCACGAGAGCAAGCGAGATGCCTGATGTGGTGAAAGCGCATACATTGTTGGCGGCGCGGCCCATGCCAGCCCAAAGAGCGGGCGCATGCATGCGCGGTGCCAGCTGTGTAAAGGTGGCAGTGAAGAACGTGACGAAAAAGCCCGAGCTCAGGTAAAAGACGACAAGGCCCAGGTTGGGATCGGCGCCGGCCTCCACGGCCAGGATGGAAATGGTCGAGAGCACGGCGATGCCGAGCATGACAAGTCCCATGTAGCGGCGCTCGGCAAGATCAAAGATAAGACCGGCGGCAAGGCCGCTCGCCGTCAAAAAGAGGCGCGGCCATGTTTGCACGGCAATGGTGCCGTGGGCGTTGGAGAGCGTGACCACGTTGTCGAGGGTCGAGAACAAGCAGGCAAGAATCATGACGAGCGCGATGCTCCAACATGCCTGTTTGGCGAGGGCGTGCGAAGGTTCGACAAAGGGATTGATAAGGGGGTTCGGGCTCTCAGTGGTCTCTTGAGGAACAGCGCCGAGGGCGGATATGGCGATAATCGCTGCGCCAAGGACGATGAGCTCTGCGATGCCGCCGCAATTGAGCAGGTTGACGGCGAACTGCATCAGGATGCCCGCGGCATAGGCTGCTCCCGCACCGGTGGCGAGCTTGGGATCGTCTTGAAACGCCAGTGAAAAGGCGTGGTGCGCAGCGGCGCCCAGCAGGCCGAGTCCATAGAATGCCACGCAGCCCAGAATCTCGAGCGCAAGCAGGTCCGTGGGGGACTGAATTTGGGTTAGGCCCACGATGGCGATGGGAACGGCGGCGGTGTTGACGGCTGCCGGGGAGCGGCCTATGCGCTGCGCGAGTCCGAGCAGTGGCGCGTATCCGATAAAGCCGAGTACGCTCGCACCCAGAATAAAGCCCTGTGCGATTACAACGCGTTCGGCACCGGCGAGCAGCCCGACGTTGACGTCGAAACGAAACTCGGCGGCAAGGAAGGCGAAGGTGAAGAGCGCGAGTGCCAGAAGCGCGTTGATTTTAGGCCTGCTCAGGTTCAAGGACGGTCCTTTGGATAGACGGAATAATCGTGTCCTTGATTGTAGACCAGGTCGGTAGGGGGCGGGCCTTTCGGGGGGCGGGGCGCGCTTGGCAATCGCATGCTCGTTGCCTTTTGCGCTGGCAGATGCGCCACTTGAGAATTCGTGCCCCGGGGTCCGGCTATCTTCCCGTAACATGGTGTTACAGAAGCACCCCTTACGACAAGGAGGCTCACATGCGAACGCAAATCCATGACAACTCAATCGACCACGGCCGTGCGTGCTCGTTCTCCCACGGAACATGGCGTCGCGTGGGCGCCAAGCTTGCCTGCGCGGGGGCCTGCGCGCTCATGGCCGGCCAGCTGCTGCTGCCGAGCGTGGCACTCGCCGCCGAGTGGGTCAACGTGGGCGGCACGCAGTACAACAAGGCCGCCGGCGACGATGCCGGAACCTGGTCCTGGAACGGCGCCGACGACATGAAGCTCAACGGCTACGACGGCGGCTCCATCGGCGCCAAGGGCAACCTCACCATCGGCGTGACGGGCGCCAACACCGTCACGGCCGACGCCGGGCAGAGCGCCATTGCTGTTAAGAACGGTAACCTTGCCATTACCGGCGACGGCACCCTGAATGCGACGGCCCAGAACGATGTAATTACAGCGTCGGGAGACGGCAGGACCGGCGGCGATGTGACCATCAGCGGCGTCAGCGTCAACGCGACGGCTTCGGGTGCAGCGGAAAACGTGGCGGGCATTCGCGCGACGGCCGGCAGCGTGACAATCGATAAGGGCGCTGATGTCAAAATCGAGGCGAAATCGGCTGAAGGATCTTGGCGTCCACTGGAGATCATCTGCGGTATCCATGCTGATAACATTCCAAACAGACACGCTGCCCAGGAAGGCGAGCAGGAAGAGCCGGATTCCGCTTATGAGCACGGCGGCGATGTCACCGTCGATGGCGCCAGTCTGTCGATTAAGACTGGCGATGCCTCGTGGGCTTCCATGTGCATCAATACGTTTGGTATCAAGAAGAATACCCTCATGAAAATCGTCAACGGAGCCGATGTCACGCTTTCGGCTGGTAGTGCGGCTTCGCTCTCGGCGGGTATCAGCGCACGCTCGCAAGCCGGTGCGGTGTGGATGCTTGTCGAGAAGTCGAACCTCACGTCTCGAAGCCTGTCTGCCGCAAGCGGCATCGACGCCGATCGCAATCAAAGTTTTGGAATCATGGCAGAGGCAAATACCAGGTTTGAAACGCCTCGTATCCAGATTTTCAAATCGAAGATTGAGGCTTCGGGCGCGACTGCGGGAATCTATGCGATCAACCGCAACGGCGCGAATGCGACCCTGTACCATGCCGCGATGATCGATTTACGAGGGAACGCGATGATTACGACTCCGACGGACGGTGCCGTGCGCGATGTGAAGAAGGTTGTCGATACGGGGCAATGGCCTAGTTCCCAGAGCGGGCAGGTCATCGGTGTTGCCGGTTCGTCTGCGATTTCGGATATCGTCGGTTCTGTCGAGGTCGCCCATGATGTGGCGATTGATTTTGGAGACGGGCAGGAGCCGGACTCAACGCCGGACCCCGAGCCGGCTCCGGAGCCCGATCCCATGCCCAATCCCGAGCAGAAGCCTGACCTCAAGCCCGTAGACAAGGACGCAAAGACCACCAAGACCGTTACGACCAAGACTGCAGCTGGGGCCAAAAACGCTTCCGGCGCCCTGGCCGCCACGGGCGATAGCGCCGCGATGGCGGCGGCAGCCCTCGGCATCGCCGGTGCGTCCGTCATCGGCGCCGGCTTCGTTGCGTCCAAGCGCCGCAACCGCTAGCGTAATCTTTCATAGCCATTTTCAGCCGCCGCGCGGGCATAAATGCTCTTGCGGCGGCTCTTTGTATTTCCGCAGGTAGAGGCCTAGGTTCGCATCTACGAACCTAGGCATACGGAGTCATTTGGCGCATCTTGGTGGTACAGGACCACCACAAAGGGGACAGGCACCTTTGTGGTGGTATGCCCCTACGACCAAGGAGGCCGTTATGAACGGAAGCCACTTTGACAAGCAGGCTCAACGTGAGTCCACCTGCTCGCTGGTTCACGGTACCTGGCGTTGTGTGGGTGCCAAAATAGCTTGCGCCGGCGCGTGTGCGCTTATGGTCGGTCAGTTGCTGCTGCCGAGCGTGGCGCTGGCGACGGAATGCGCCGATCCCGCCGCTGGGACGGATGAGGTTGCCGCGGCTCCGGTGACGCCGACGGTTGCGGGGGATACGGCTGCAACGACCGCACCAGCTGCTTCGACCGCGCCTGCAACCGATGCTGCTCCGGCGGCGCAAGCCACCGTTGAGCCTCAGCAGACGGCCCCGACTGGCGCCACCGATGAATCCAACGATGCGGCACCCGCTGAACAAAATACTCCCAGCGACAACGCCGCCACGCCGGCGAATGACGCCATCATGCCCTGCGGTGTGACCGATGTTGTTGGCGGCAGCGGCGTTAGGGTCAATATTACGGTGCGGAACAATTACACCGACATCAAGAAAGAAGAAACGATTGAGTATGTGGAGGGGATTGCCCTTGTAGATGGAGACCAGTCTGCTCTCGATGGTAGCGCTTTGACTTTTATCGGCCTGGGGGACTTGATCGTCCATGCGGCGTATGACAGTGCGAGCAATAAAACAACGCTTACCCTGGATATCAGCAAGATTCAGAGACAGAAGGAGGAGCAGAAGTACTTTACGGAGTACAAGGAGAATAAGTCCAAGATGACGACCACCTATGATGGGTCCAAGCTTACGTATACGGGTACAGAGCCCGGGAATATCATCATCGGTGATCCGGACGACGCCTTTAAAGGAGACACCGAGGCGACCGGGAAACCCACTATTAACGAGATCCGGGATGACTACTACACCCGCACCCATGTCTACGAGAGGGCGTGCCTTGTTATCCCGGCAGCGGAATCAGAATCGGAATCCGTCTCCTTTGCCAATGTTCAGAATACGAACTTCAATTGGCAGCTGGATACTGGTCCGCAGGCGACGGCAGGTGTCCCTAACTACGATGCAGATAAATACGAAATCGCTTATGAATGCTGGCAGGAATTTGAAAACAACGAACCCGTTGCTGCCTGGTATTCCGATAACGGCTCACATGGTTCCCTGCCGACTATTACAAAGTTTAAAAGCGGGAAAGAGTACGTGTATTCTCTTATGCTGAAGCCAAAAGACGGATATTCCTTCAGCGATGAAACCGTTGTTACCGTAAACGGGGAAACCGTAAAGTCGAGTCTAAGCGGAGAATTCCTGTATGTCCCTGCTATTAAAACAATTACGATGCCTGCTTCGTCGGAAAACGAAGCTCTTGAGAATCTAAACGTCAACGATGTGAAAATCGACTACGCGCCCGGCGAGGCGCCGCGTGCGACCGCGACGATTCCTGCCGCCGATGCCGATAAGTATGAGATCGCCTATGAGTGCTGGGAAGAGATGGACGGCAGCGACCCTGCGGAGCTCACGCCCGTTGCCTTCTGGTATTCCGACCCCGCAAAGTACACGCCGGGCATGAAGAAGATTGACCACTTCGAGGAGGGCAAGTTCTACATGTACTCCGTTGAGCTGAGGCTCAAGGGCGACAATACCGTGGCCGATGACTGCATGATGTACGTCAACGGTCATTGGGCGCACCACATCAAGACCGTCAACGGCGTCTTCGCGCCAAACGCTGGCAATATGCTGTGCGAGCAGCCGATCGACGAATGGCGGGCCATCGACGTTATCGAGATCAACGGCGCCACGACCACCTTCAAGGCGGGCGATAAGCCGGTCTTTACGGCGAATGTTCCGACGGGTTCCAACTCCCTTCCTCAGTGTGAGTTCTGGACGGGCAGCGATGGCAGCGAAGTGAACTCTCAGAAGTTCTGGGATCAGAACATCACGAATCACATCGACGCCTTTAAGCCCGGCGTGACCTATCGCTACGGTATCTACCTCAAGCCGGCGCGCGGCTTCTACTTTACACCCGACGCCAAGCTGGTGATCAACGGCCAGGAGTGCGGCTACCAGGTGGGCGAAGCGAGTGTAGTTGATCCCGAGAGCGGCTGGATCTACACCCTGTGGCTCAACACCGATCTGACTTTTACGCCCGAAGCCACGTCGACTTCCGATCCGCAGCCTACGCCGGAACCCAAGCCGACGCCGCAGCCCGAGGTGAAGCCCGAGACCAAGTCCGCGGCCAAGCCGGCCACGACAACCGCCACGATCAAGACGGTTGAAAAAACCACGCAGGCCAAGAAGGGCGATGCTGCTCTGGTGGCCACGGGGGATACCACCGCGATGACGGTCGCCGCCCTAGGCATCGCCGGCGCAACCGTAGCCGCCGCCGGCCTCGCCGCGACCAAGCGCCGCAAGCGTTAGAGCTGGGTGACGGCTCTCGTTCTCGGCCTCAGCAAAATCTCAATCTGTAACACCAAACTGCCCAAAACGGCTCTAGATGTTACAGATTGAGATGAACCGAATGGCCGCCAATCTAATGTCTCGATCCGTAACACCAAGCGGGGAATTTGACCTCTAACTGTTACAGATTGAGACTAACTGGCCGGCCAAGTCCAGAACCACCGCAAAGGTGCCTGTCCCCTTTGCGGTGGTTTGCGCAGGTAGAACGGTAGGTTCGTATATATGAACCTACCGTTCGCTTTGTTTTTGGACGACGATTACGCTGGATGACTTTTGGTTTGCAGGAAAGGAACGACCATGAGGTGGACTACTGTTCGAGCGCTTTGCCGCCGCCTGACCATTGCCGCGGTGACCCTCACTATGGTGACGGGCTCGTTGCCTGTGGGCGCGTTTGCTGAGGCACTCACCACCGATAGCACCTTTGCGCAGACGGATGTCGACCAAGTAGACGCCGCCGACCCCGCCGACCCCGCGCCCGATGCCGATGCCGCCAACGCCGCCGACCCCGCGCCCGATGCCGGCGCTGCCGACCCCACAGCGCTCGAGGCCGGTGACACCCCTACGCCCCCGGCCTCCGAGATTGCATCGGCGGCGGGCCTGACGGGCGCCGGACAGACCGAGAGCACACCTGCGGGTACGCTTGCCACCGATCTTATCGAGGGCAAGGAGCTCGCCGAGCAGCAAAAGCAAGAGGAGGCTTCCGGCACCGAGGCGACCTGGAACGAGGAACTTGAACTCTGGGCAACCTCGAAGGGCGCCACGGGCGTAAAGGACGAATACGACGATGGCTACGTGGCCGGCGAGCAGACCCCCGCGCAGTACTACTTCTCGATCGATGGCCTCACCAACGAAATTTCTATCGAGTATGGCGACGCGGGCATTACCACGTTGGAGGTGCCCTCGACCATCGACGACAAAAATGTCGTGAGCCTTACGGGTATGGGAAGCGCTGCGCTCACATCGATCACCTTCGCCCCTAATTCGCATGTCCGCTCGGTTGGCGGCTTGGGCGGCAGCAGCATCAAAGAGATCGCACTGCCCGATTCGGTCGAGGAGCTCAAGAGCTATGCATTCTACAAAAGCAAGACGCTCCAAACGGTAACCTGGCCCAACAACGCGGCCTTTACCACGATTCCCGAGCAGGCCTTTAAGGAATGTGAACAACTTGACGACAATGTGGTGGCAACGCTGCCGCCTTCGGTCAAAACTATCGACTATCTTGCATTCGCCTATTGTGGCGTGCCGCAGTTCTATGTCTCGGATACAACGGTACTCACCTTTACGCAGATCGATGTGCCGGGCACGGTGGAGCGGATCGGGCACTATGCATTTTGTGGGTGCTCCTTTGTGTCGTCGGTGACGATTGGCGATGGTGTCAAATCTATCGGGGCGCTCGCGTTCGCCTCTCTTGATCCTGCGATTGCCGGCAAAGAGATTGTGCTACCCAAAAGCGTGGAAATGATAGAGTGGGGAGCTTTTGAGAACACGAGATACGGAAACGAGACGAACCATAATGCCGTTGCCCTGCGCGCGATGAACCCCGATCTTCAGTTTGGTGAGGCGGGCTATCCGGGCGACTATAATGAGCGCGTGACAATCGATGGCGTAACGTATGCGATTCCCTTTAGTGAAGGCCAGACCATCTATGCCTATGCGACCGATTCGGCTGGCAACCCCTCGATGGTCAAAAAGCTTGCCGATGCCGTGGCCGATCGCAAGGACTCCGTCGATTCCTCGAAGCCTGCCTACACGTTTGAGTGGATGGGCGAGGCGGACCAGGTGACGGGCAAACTTCCCCAGAGCGCGACGGCTACACTCGTGCAGGCGGGGCAGTCCACGCCGCTGGCGGTTGGCGATGACGGCAGCTTTACAGCGGACGCTCTCTCCAAGACAGCAGCCACCCTGCGCATTTCGCTCAGCGGTTACTATGACATGGTGCTGGCGCGCCCGGGCGACCAGATGACGGGCACATGGAATATCGGAGAGATTAAGGCGGAGGACTTTACCAAGATTCCGGCCTCGCGCGATTGAGCTCAACGTGGGCTATCTTGAACCGATTGTGGGCCAGGATAAGACCGAACGCATTGAGCTCGATAGTCTCGATAACATCGATCTGACGGTGAAGAGCGGCGGCAAGACGCTCAAACCTGCCAAGGGCGACAAGGAAAACGACTACCGTATCCAGGGTACGGCGCTCGTGGTGTCACAGGCCATTGCCGACGCGGACCAGGATCTGGAGATAACGCTCGAGCCCAAAGAAAGCCTCAAGCTGGGTGGTGCGACGGCGACGGTGAAGCCCTCGGCCGGTAAGGTCGATATCGACTTGAAGCCTTGGGGTACGGTGACGGTCACGACCAAGGGCGACTACCAGGGAGCCAACCGCGTGCTGGTGTTCCGTACGTCCGACGGCAAGCTAGTCGCCGACGGTGTCACCTATCTGATGGGCTACGAAGACGATGGCACCACGCCTATCATGAAGGCCGAGACGCCGCGCCTTAAGGCCGGTTCGTACACCATCGTCGCCTTTAACAAGACGAGCTACGACATCCAGGCGACGAGCTATTCCACGTTTAGCCGCCTAGGGCTGACCGTGGGGAAGCATATCGCGCAAAAGCAGGTGAAGATTGAGGACGGCAAACAGCTTGACGTGACGCTCGACGTCCCCACGTTTGACGTGGAGACGTATCGTGCCGAGCGCGGGCTGACGGCGGGCTCGGTTATCGCTGATTCGTCCGCGGTCGTTGGCGTGGAGACCGAGCTGCGCATTCATTACGAGCTCAAGGACAGCCAGGCTGCCAAGATTGAGATTCCGCTGGCCAAGGATGCCGTCGGGGATGTGTCCGCAGGCGCTCGCGAAGCCGGCGCCAGCTCCGATGCCATGTGGGCTGGCACAACTTGGGAGGGCGACAACCTTGTTCTCGATATGAAGAAGAGTGCGGGCGCCGATGTGTTTGTGCGCTTTAAGCCTAAGGCCGCGGGCACCTATGCCATCTCGCCGCTCATTACGCTGGGCGAGGTGACATTGCCGCTGGGAAGCACCACACTCGAGGTTAGCGGATCGCGCATCGAGGTCGACAGCACCGACGTTCACAGTCTGCTGGGCAATGTGGCCTACGTTTATGCGGCGCCCGGCAAAAGCGTGCAGCTTACCGTGGGCGCGGGCGCCTCGGCTGCAAAGTACACCGGCAAGACCAATAAACTCGGCCGTGCCAAGATTGAATACGACCTGCCGCAGGATACGCTTGCCGCCGAGCGCGTGACGCTCGGGGCGCGCGTGGGCTCGACCGACGTCGCCGCCGCTGCAGCAGAGGTGACGGCTCGCAATTATGTGCGCTATGTTCCGGGCGCTTCGGTCTGGAACTTTGATGTGACGTATCGTGGCGGTACGCAAAACCTGGTCAAGGACGGCAAGGGCACCGGCAAGAGTCTGTGGACCTTCCATCATCTGCCGCAAAAGAAGAACGCCTACTGGACGTTCGATATCACACTCGAGGTGGGAAACGAAGAGGCCGCCGACACGCTCGACCTGTACGTGGACTGCGTGGATGGCAAGACGGTGACGATTCCTCTGACTCAAAAGTCGCGCGAGGGCACCCATGTGCGCTATGTGGCGGAGTATGTGGACGAGGGTTACCTTAAGCTGCTCGACGAGTTTAACAAGGCGAATGATTCAACCTATGTGAACTGCGGAAACTTTGAGCAGATCTTTATGCCGCAGACCTACCGCATCTCCAATGCTCAGCTTATGACCATGCTGAGTTTTGACGCCAACGCTTCGGCCAAAAAGCATTCCGCCGCGGCCGAGGAGCGCCAGCAGGAGTTCTCGAATGCCGTGCAGCAGTGGCACGAGTATATGATGGATAACTCGTTTAATGATGTCGACCAGGCGTTTAACGACGCGATTGATCAGATGGTCGCCGATGCGTTTGCCGAGGAAGAGAAGGGCGGTAAAGAGGACGAAGCCCAAGGTGGAGCTGCCCGCAAGGCTCGTCGCGCCCCCGCCGTCAGCGACGGCGAGGGTGATGATGCTGGCAACGACGAGGCCGCGCAGTTTGCCGCCGAGCTTAAGGCTGCGGTTGGGGGCTCGTCGGCGCTGCTGACCAAGCAGGGCGACAGCTATGGCGTCAACGTGGACAAGATGATCTTTGAGGACGCGTATGGCACCGGCGAGGATTGGTACCAGGAGCTCGCGTCGGCTCAGGGTGCAAATGCGGCGGACGCGGCGGCCATCAAGGAACTTGTCGACCATGCGTCGCGAGCGGAGTTTATTGCCCAGCAGGCCGAGGATCTGGTGGGCCAGTCGATGGGTATCGGTCGGCTCAACCAATACGGAAGCTGGAATGACGCAACCGCTGCGGCGCTTAACAAGTGTGCGGGCATTAAGGCCAGCGAGTACAACGGCCAGTCGACGAGCGGGTTTAACGATTTGGGTCAGGCGCTCGGCAGCTCGCTGAGCTACAAGGCGGCTGACGACGATACCGTCAAGGGCTTTAAGGTCGCCGCGCCCGATGGCGAGCAGACGGCCTATATAGAGTCGGAGTTTATCGAGAACTCCAATAACAACAAGAACCAGGCGCTTCTGTTTAACTCGATCGCCATGCAGTGCGACATTCTGGACAACCTGTACGACAACTGGAATGTGGTCCATAGCCTCAATAACTCTACGATTCGCGGCTGGCTTATGGCTTGGAAGCGCAACGGCGACGTGAGCGCCCATATGAAGCTCATCCGCACGATCCGTTCGCTCAAGAGCTATAAGATCGAGTGTGAGATGTTCGGCCAGGTCTTTAAGACCGATGCGTGGAAGGTGGCCGGCCAGGCGTTTCCCGCGGCGACCCAGGGTATCGGCATCTTTACCGGCATTTACGGCGTGAACGATGCCAGCAAGAACTGGGAGAACGTGAACGTTCGTATGCAGAAGGTGAAGGGCGAGCGCGAGGGCTATGAGCTTCAGCATACGCGCTTGCTTGCCAAGCCCGAGAAGACCGAGGATGACTGGAAGTGCATTTACGCGCTGCGCGACGCCATGGAGAAGGCGCGTGCGTTTGAGGATCTGCTGTATCGCCAGCTCTGCCACGACAGCACCGATGTGGCGGTGGGCTCCATTATGACAATCGCCGGCGTGCTGACGGCCGGTTCGGCGGGTACTGTGGTGGGCGCTGCCTATGACGCAGCTTCGACCAGCGTAGGTTCGGAGCGCGCGATTAAGCTGACCAATGCCGAATGCGCCTACGATGTTGCCTGCGAGCAGGTGGAGCGCGCATGCCAGAATCGTATTACGGTCAACTGGGGCGAGCTGACCGATGCCGAGGTCTATAACGCCAACAAGGACGGCTTGATCTCGGACGAGAAGATGCAGTCGATCTTCGAGGCGCGTTATCGCAACGTGGCTGCCAAGGCGGCACCCGACCCTGCGGGCGTGGTGTACGAGGGTCTGCTGTCCAATACGGTTGAAGGCGCGACGGTTGAGCTGTGGAGCGCCGACGATGCGGCCGGTACCAATGCCGTGCGTTGGGATGCCGAGGAGTATGAGCAGGACAATCCGCTTGCAACGGGTGCGAACGGTGCTTACAACTGGAATACGCCGACCGGCTGGTATCAGGTGCGCGTGACCAAGGACGGGTATGAGGAGGCGCGTTCGGCTTGGCTGCGCGTGCCGCCGATTCAGACTGAGGTGAACATCGGTTTGGTGTCGACGGCGGCGCCCGAGGTGGCTTCGGCCCATGCCTATACCGATTGCATCGAGGTTGAGTTTGCGCAGTATATGGATGCGAGCGACGATGCCCTGGTCGCATTGTGCGCGCAGGGCTTGGGCGACGTGACGTATACGTGGCTCGACAAGCAGGATGATCCCAATGGCAAGCCGCTGTCGCGCGTGCTGCGTATTCGCTATGCCGATGCGCGTGAGGCGGGCTCGACGGTGGCGTTTGAGCTCGACGGTGCTCGCAACTACGCCGGCACGGCCATGGCGCGCTGGGCAAGTGGCGAGCTTGTCGTGGGCGTTCGTGCCGACAAGCTCAAGCTCAACGTGGAACAAGCTGTGACCATGCTTGAGGGCGGTGACTTTGAGCTGGTGGCACATGTGACCGATAAGGCGGGCAAGCCGTTTGCGGGCGCCAAGGTTAGTGTTGGACTGGAGTCCTCGACTATCTGCTCTGTTGATGCCACCCAGGCCGTGACGGGCGAGGACGGTGCGGCGACGTTTGCGCTGCATGGTGCTCTGCCTGGCTTGACGACGTTGACGGCGACGGTGGACGGCGCGGCGCTGTCCAAGCAGGTCGACGTTCGCGTGTCTGCCGAGGCAGTGCGACCGGCGCGACCGGTGGCGACGATTGGTGCGACGACGTTTGGTGCATGGTCGCCCAAGGAGAACTACATTACGGTGCCCAAGGGCACGAAGCTAGAGCTTTCGGCCGAGGATGGCACGACGATTTGGTATACCACCAACGACACCTGCCCCTGCCGTGACGAAGGCCGCGTAAAGTACACCGAGCCTATTGCGCTCGATAGCAATATGTATGTGCGCATTGCGGCACAGCGCCCTGGCATGTCGTATAGCGAGTATTCGGAGCGCTTGAACATTACGATTACGGTGACCGATGAGGCGACGCCCGATCCCGAGCCGGAGCCCGAGCCCAAGCCGGAACCCAAGCCGACGCCTGGCGGCGGCGAGCAGGGTGGCGGTGCGGATGGCTCTGGCGGTACCGGGGTTCCTGCGGGTGGTTCGACTTCGACGACGACCACGGTGACGACGGACAAGTCCAAGGGTAAGGGCAAGAACGGCAAGAAGTCCAGCGGCACGGAGCTCGCCAGCACGGGTGACTCCGCCGCGATTGCGGTCGCCGCCCTAGGTATCGCCGGCGCAACCGTAGCCGCCGCCGGCATCGCCGCGACCAAGCGCCGCAAGCGCTAGGTTTTGGTGGCAGCACCCATTCTCGGCTTTTGCAAGATCTCAATCTGTAACACCAAGCTGCCCAAAACGGCTCCAGGTGTTACAGATTGAGATGAACTGTTCAGCCGCCAGCCTAACGTCTCGATCTGTAACACGTAGCGAGGCATTTGGCCTCTAACTGTTACAGATTGAGATGAACGGGCGGACGTTCGCACAATATCTTGATCTGTAACAACTACGAGGCTCAACAGGGTCTGGCTGTTACAGATTGAGACAAACGTCGGAATTGGTTCGCCGGCCAAGTCCCCGACCACCACAAAGGTGCATGTCCCCTTTGTGGTGATGGGTTGGCCGGCATAGAAAAAGTCCCCGCCGGGCGTGTGCTCGACGGGGACTTTGCCGTTTGATGGCTAGCACTGCAGGTGATTACTCGCCCAGCAGGCTCTTGGTGATGGAAGCGGCGGCCTTCTTGCCGGCGCCCATCGCCAGAATGACCGTAGCGGCACCGGTGACGATGTCGCCGCCGGCCCAGATGCGGGGATCGGTGGTCTGGCCGGTCTCCTCGTCGGCAACGATGTAGCCCCACTTGTTGAGCTCCATCTTGCCGCCGATCTTGGCAGCGAAGGGGTTGGCGTTGGTGCCGATAGCCGAGATCGCGACGTCGCAGGGGATCTCCTCGATGGCGCCCTCGATGGGCACCGGGCGACGACGGCCGGACTCGTCAGGCTCGCCGAGCTCCATCTTCTGGACCTTGACGGCGCACACGGAGCCGTCCTCGCCAGCGACAAACTCGAGCGGGGAGACGAGCGGCAGAACCTCGACGCCCTCGGCCTTGGCGTGGTGCAGCTCAGCGCGACGGCAGGGCATCTCGTCCTCGGTACGACGGTACGCGATAATGGCGTGCTCGGCGCCCAGGCGCTTGGCGGTACGGACGGCGTCCATAGCCACGTTGCCGCCACCAAAGACAACGACGTTCTTGCCGTGCTTGGTGGGGGTGTCGTACTCGGGGAACTTGTTGGCCTTCATCAGGTTCACGCGGGTGAGGTACTCGTTGGCGAAGAAGACGTTGGGCAGGTTCTCGCCGGGGACGTTGAGGAACTTGGGCAGGCCAGCGCCGGTTGCCACGTAGATGGCGTCGAAGCCCTGATCGAACAGCTCCTCGGCCGTGGCCATGTTGCCCACGACGGAGTTGTACTCAAACTTGACGCCCATGTCCTCCAGGCCGTCGATCTCGCGCTTGACGACTGCCTTGGGCAGACGGAACTCGGGGATGCCGTAGACCAGCACGCCGCCGCCGGTGAAGAATGCCTCGAAGACGGTGACGTCAAAGCCGTTGCGGGCGAGCTCGCCGGCGCAGGTGATGCCGGACGGGCCAGAGCCGACGACGGCGACCTTCTTGCCGTTCTTGGGAGCCATCTTGGGCGTGGAGGCGAGCTCGGGGCGGTCACCCAGGAAGCGCTCGAGCTGGCCGATGGCCACGGGCTCGGACTTCTTACCACGGATGCACTTACCCTCGCACTGGTTCTCCTGCGGGCAGACGCGGCCGCAGATGGCGGGAAGCATGGAGTCCTCGCGGATGGTATCGAGAGCGCCGCCGAAGTCCTTCGCGCGGATCTGCTCGATAAAGCGGGGGATGTTGATGTTGACGGGGCAACCCTCAACACAGAACGGCTTCTTGCAGTTGAGGCAGCGCTCGGCCTCGGCCAGCGCCATCTCCTCGGTGAAGCCCTTGTCGACGGGGCGGAAGTCGCAGGCGCGCTCGGCAGCCGGCTCCTCGTTATCGGGGGTGCGGGGCGACTTCATATCGGCAACGAAACGACCGTTAACTAGTGGCATGCGCAGCTCTTTTCCTCATAGGCCTTGAGGGACTCGCCCTCTTCGGAACGGTAAGCGGCCTGGCGGGCACGAAGGTCATCCCAGTCGACCAGGGTGGCATCGAAGTCGGGGCCGTCGACGCAAGCAAACTTGGTCACGCCGCCCACCTCGACGCGGCAGCAGCCGCACATGCCGGTGCCGTCAACCATGATGGGGTTGAGCGACGCGGTGATGGGGGTGTCGTACTTCTGGGCGGTGAGGGTCGAGAACTTCATCATCGGAACGGGGCCGACGCAGAAGACCTGGCTCACGGCCTTGTCCTGCAGCAGGCGCTCCAGCGGAGCGGTGACAACGCCCTGCTCGCCGTAGGAGCCGTCGTCAGTGGTGATGTGGATGTGGTCCTCGTCGAGGAGCTCGCGGAACTGGTCCTCCATGAGCAGGAGGTCCTTGGTGCGGGCGCCCATGATGGCGTGGACCTCATGACCGGTCTCGACCAGGTGCTTGGCGACCGGGAAGGCAATTGCCAGGCCGACGCCGCCGCCAATGACGGCACAGGGGCCCTCGGCCATTTCGGTGGGAACGCCCAGCGGGCCCACGACGTCGCGCAGCGACTCGCCGGCCTCGTAGGTGGAAAGCATCTCGGTGGTTTTGCCGATCACCATGAAGATGAACTCGACCCAGCCCTCGTCACCGTTCCAGCCGGCCAGGGTAAACGGGACGCGCTCGCCCGTCTCGTTGGCGCGGACCATGAGGAACTGTCCAGCGTGCGCATGCTTGGCGATTGCGGGCGCCTCGATGCGGAACTTGAACACCTTCTCCGAGAACTGCGTCTTCTCCAGGATCTTATACATAGAACCCCTCTCTTGTTAGGGCTGCCGAACCGTGCCTCCACGGAAATGGACGGTAGCCCGAATAAAACCGTACGCGCACAGGCGTTGTGCAGACATACGGTGCAAATTATACCCTCATGGGCATGTCGCTTACGTGTTTCTTCGGCAGGTGGGAAAAGGGTTTATCCGGTTTATCCACTTCGACCTGCCAAATAGGGACAGGCTTATTTTGGTCGGTTTTATCAGGCAAAACGGCAAAGGGGCCGGACTCGCGCTTCGTCGAGGCCGGCCCCCTTTGGGGCGTTATGCATGTATGGTGGCAGCGTGTTTATTGCGGTGCGGCTGCTGCGGTGTTTCCGCATATAGAACCTGCCAAAATAAACCTGTCCCTAAATAGTAGGTTCTAGTGCTTGCCGTTGGCGGAAGCGGCGCCGTTTACGTGATCGCGGGCGTAGATTACGCCGTGGACGATGGCCAGACCGGCGGCGTCTGCGGCGCGGGCGCAGGTGTCCTGGAAGTCCTCGGCCTCGCGGGCGCACAACTGCTTGAGCACGTAGTCGGCGACAGCCATCTTGCCGGGAGGGTTGCCGATGCCGGTGCGAATACGGCTAAAGTCGCGGCTGCCCATCTTGTCGATGATGGAGCGCAGGCCGTTGTGACCGGCATGGCCTCCGCCCACCTTGACGCGCACGTCGCCGGCGGGAATGTCGAGCTCATCGTGGATGACGAGCAGCTCCTCGGCCTTGATTTTGTACTCGCGGCAAAGCTTGGAGATGGGTCCGCCCGAGGTGTTCATGTACGACTGCGGCTTGACCAGTACAATCTGGCGCTTACCGCCCTCTTCCTCGGGATCGTTGATGTTGATGAGCGCGACCTCGGCGCCGGCCTGGTTTTTCCAGTACGTGACGCCGGCCTGACGGGCCAACTTGTCGATTGCCTTAAAGCCAGCGTTGTGGCGGGTCTCGGCATATTCCTCGCCAGGGTTGCCAAGTCCGGCAACCATGCGAATCTTAAGCGGCTGTGCAGCTGCCATAGGCTTCCTTTCGTTACATAAGTAGTTCGTTCAACGACAAAGGCTACCACGCCCGCCGAAGGCGAGACTTCGTTTCAGCGAAATCCCACCAGACAAAAGCGTGGCCGCGGCAGAGCGAGCCGTCGGAACAGAAGAAACCCCCGCGCGACCTTTGCGAAGCAAGGGGGAGCGCGGGGGTTTCTTCTGTTCCGACGGCGAAGCGCCGGGTTGCAAGGACGATGCGATTACAGCGCGAAGTCGCCGCCGACGAGCGTGGAGACGGGCTCCTCGTGGTAAACGGCGGAGATGGCCTGAGCGAACTCCTCGGCGACCGAGATGGTCTTGATCTTGCCGCCGACCTCGACGGGGATGGCGTCGGTGACGACGCACTCGACGATGGGGGCATCGTTCAGGCGCTCGATGGCCGGACCGGAGAAGATGCCGTGGGTGGCGCAGACGTAGATGTCGCCGGCGCCCATAGCCTTGAGCTCCTTGACGTTGGCGCACAGGGTGCCAGCGGTGTCGATCATGTCGTCGTTGATGATGCAGGTCTTGCCCTTGATGTCACCGATGATGCCCATGACCTCGGCGGCGTTGTGGCGCGGACGGCCCTTGTGGGCGATGGCCAGGTCGCAGCCGAGCATGTCGGACAGCTTCTTGGCGGCCTTGGCGCGACCCACGTCGGGGGAGACGACAACCAGGTTGTCGGTGTCGAAGTGCATGTCGTTGTAGTACTGGCCAAATAGCGGCAGTGCGGACAGGTGGTTAACCGGGATATCGAAGAAGCCCTGGATCTGGCCCTGGTGCAGGTCGAGGGTGATGATGCGGTTGACGCCGGCACGCTCGAGCAGGTTGGCGACGAGGCGGGCGGTGATGGGCTCGCGCGGGCCGGCCTTGCGGTCCTGGCGGGCATAGCCGTAGTGGGTGATAACGGCGGTGATGGAGCGGGCGGATGCGCGCTTGGCAGCGTCGGTGGCGATGAGCAGCTCCATGAGCATGTCGTTGACGTTGCCGCCGGCCACGGACTGAATCAGGAAGACGTCGGCGCCGCGGACGGTCTCGTCGTAGCGGGCGTAAATCTCACCATTGGCGAACTGCTTTAGCGTAAGGCCCGAAAGCTCGACCCCAAGGTACTCAGCGATCTTCTGAGCGAGGGGACGGTTGGAGGAACCGGAATACACGCGGATGGACTTGCGCATATTCTCCGACTTCTCGGGATCATTAATCGGCATTACCCTTCTCCTTTATATCGAATGCCATATAGATGCCTTGTTGCATTGTAACCGCGCGACGGGGTTTATCGAGTCTTGATAACGTCTTTACCGTCAACGGACACGAACCGACCACTCATCCGGTCGCGCAGGTCAGCATAGAAAAAGGAGCCGTCCCCATGGGAACAGCTCCTTAGATGCTTGGTAAAACGTTATACCTCGTCGTCCTCGCGCAGGCGTCGGCGGTAATCGGCGGCCCAGCCCTCAATATTTACCTGACGGGCGCGGCCCAGACCAAGTGCGTCGGCCGGGACCGGCTCGGTGATGACGGAGCCAGCGGCCACGAGCGCGCCGTCGCCGATCTGGGCGGGCGCGACCATCATGGTGTCGGAGCCAATGAAGGCATCCTTGCCGATGACGGTCTTGTGCTTGTGCACGCCATCGTAGTTGCAGGTGATGGAGCCCGCGCCCACGTTGACGCCGGAGCCCATGGTGGTGTCGCCGATGTAGGACAGGTGCGGCACCTTGGAGCCCTCGCCGATCGTGGACTTCTTGATCTCCACGTGCGTGCCGGCCTTGGAGCCGTCGAGCATGTGGGTACCCGGGCGCAGGTAGGCGCGCGGGCCGCAGTCGACGCCGTTCTCGATGACGGCCTCGATGGCGATGGTCTCATCGATGGTGCAGCCGCTGCCGACGGTGGTGTCGGTGAGACGGCTGTTGGGGCCGAGCTGGCACTCCTCGCCCACGGCGACGTGGCCGATCAGGTGCGTCTGCGGCCACACGACGGTATCGCGGCCGATAACGGCATCGGGGCCGATCCAGGCCTGCGTGGGGTCGATGAAGGTAACGCCCTCGGCCATCCAGTGCTCGTTGATGCGGTCGCGCGCGATGGCGGTGAGCTGTGCGAGCTGGATGCGGCTGTTGACGCCCAGGCCGTCGCGGTAGTCGTCGCAGTGGAAGATGGAGACTGCCTGGCCATGACCCTTGAGGATTTCGAGCATGTCGGGCAGGTAGTACTCGGCCTGCGCGTTGTCGTTGCCGATCTCGTTAATGTGGGCGGCGAGCTGCGCGCCATCAAAAGCGTAGCAGCCGGCGTTGCACTCCAGCAGCGTGGCGGCCTGCTCGGGCGTGCAGTCCTTCTGCTCGATGATGCGCTCGATCTGACCATCGGCGCCCAGCTTGATGCGGCCGTAGCCGAAAGGATCGGGCGGGGTCATGGTCATGACGGTGCAGGCGAGCTCGCCGGTGGCGACGGTTTGCGCGAACTTGGCGACGGTGTCGGCGGTGATGAGCGGCAGGTCGCCGTTGAGCACCACGACGGGGCCTTGCGTGATGCCACAGGCCTCGAGTGCGACCTTCACGGCGTGACCGGTGCCCAGACGCTCGGTCTGCTCGACGCACTCGACCTTGGTGGCGCTGTTGGCGTAGGCGCCGTCGATGAGGGCGCGCATCTCGTCGGCATGGCTGCCGATGACAACCACGACGCGGCTGCAGCCGGCCTTGATGGTGGCGTCGACGATCCACTGAACCATGGGCTTGCCCAGGATCTTGTGCGAAACCTTGCAGTGGTTCGACTTCATGCGGGTGCCCTCGCCGGCAGCGAGGATAATTGCGGTTGCGTCCATGTGATCTCCTGTTACGTTATAGAGACGTGTGTTTGGAAACGATACACGGCGCAATATGATACCGCAGGCATATGACGAGCGCGTAACGATTGACGCATTGCCGCCGATGTCGGTGCCGTTGACGCGGTGTTTGCGCTGGTTGTGTATGGTGGCGGCGCTGCGGCGTTGACGTTTGAGCGAGGGGATGGGGTGCCCGTGGATATCATGCGAGAGGAATCGGGCAACGAGCCCGTCGCGGCATTCTCGATGTCGCATCCGGCTGTGCCGGCACTCTATATAGCGCTGACGCTGGGGCTCACTATGTTCTCGATGCAGCCGGTACTGATTGCGCTGTCACTTGCGGGCGGGCTGGCGTATGGATTTGCGACGCGTGGGGCTGCCCGCACGTTGGGGGCGCTTCGCTGGCAGCTGCCAGTGATTTTGATTATCGCGCTGGTCAATCCTCTGTTTAGCGCCTCGGGCTCGACGGAGCTGTTCCGTATTGGCATGCGCGCGGTGTATCTGGAGAGCATGGTATACGGCCTGTGCATGGGCGGGCTGTTTGTGGCGAGCGTGCTGTGGTTTGGGGCCGCGGCGTCGATGCTCGAATACGACAAGGTGCTCGCGCTGCTGGGTAATGCCGCACCGGTGATTGCGCTCATGATCTCGATGTGCATGAGGCTTATCCCGCAGTTTTTGCGCCGCGGTCGTACGGTGCTGGCGGTGCAGGATGCGATTGATGTGCCGGGCCGCGCGCCGGCCGACCCCGTACGCTCGCGCCTGCGGGCGTCGAGCGTGTTGATGGGCTGGGGCATGGAAGATTCGCTGGAGCGCGCGGACGCGATGCGCTCGCGCGGGTGGGGTGCTGCGACGCGTCGTACGACGTATGCGCGGTATCGACTGGGGCGCAGCGACGTTGCCGCGCTGGCCGGGCTCGCACTGTTTGGTGCTGTCGCGGTGGCGGTGGCGTGGACCGCGACGACGCAGTATTCGTTTTATCCGCAGCTCTCGGTTCCGGCGCCGTGGCTGGGCTATGTCGTGTACGCTGCCTGGATGATGCTGCCTTGCGCGTTGCACGCGATTGATGAGAAGAGGTTTGGCTGATGGCTCGGTTGGATAGGGGCCCGGTGTCGGGCGCGGCGTGCGGCCCGGATATTCCGGCGATTGAGGTGCAGGGCCTTAGTTTTGCCTATCCCGGGGCCGAGGCACCGGTGCTCGAGGGGCTTGATTGGCGTGTTCCCCAAGGTGCATTTGCGCTGCTTGTTGGCGGTACCGGATCGGGTAAGTCGACGCTGCTGTCGCTGCTCAAGCCCGAGATCGCTCCGGCGGGCGAGCGCACTGGTGATGCGCGCGTGCTGGGCGAGAACGTTGCCGACATGGACGTGCGGGCATCGGCGGAGCGCGTGGGCTATGTGTTCCAGGATCCCGAGAACCAGATCGTGTGCGAAACCGTGTGGCACGAGATGGCGTTTGGCCTGGAAAACTTGGGGCTAGCACGTGATGAGATGCGCCGTCGCGTAGCTGAGACCAGCTATTTCTTTGGGCTGGAGGATTGGCTCCACCGCGATACCGATACGCTTTCGGGCGGACGCAAGCAGCTGCTGTCGTTGGCGGCCGTGCTGGCCTTGCGCCCGCGCGTGCTGCTGCTCGACGAGCCCACGTCCCAGCTCGATCCTGTTGCCGAGAAAAATTTTCTGCACGCGCTGTTTCGCGTGAACCGCGAGCTGGGATGCACGGTTGTTGTGGCAACGCACCAGCCGCGCCCGATGCTTGAATACGCGACGTGCGCGTATCGGATTGAGGGCGGCCGCGTGCACGAGGTGGCCGATATGGCTTCTTTGGGACGCCGAGAATCGTTGTTTTCCGACGACATGTTGGGGTGGGGTGCCGTCCGATGTGCAAAAAACGGAGTATTCAGCAGGCGTGAGGACAATTTGGGCTCTCTGGAGCCGCCCGGGGACGTATCGAGCGCGAAAAAAAGTTCGGAATTGGACAAATCGTCCGAATTTGTGGAGCAAACGTCGCTCGAGAACGGCTCGGAAGCCTTCCCGCGCACGGATGGGAGCAGAATACTCCAAAAAATGCACGGCGGGTCGGCTACCACCCTGGCAGGGAGCTGGTTTCGCTACGATCGCGCGGGCGGCTGGGTGCTGCGCGGGCTCGACGTGGCGTTTTCGGCCGGTGCGGTGCATGCGATCGTGGGCGGCAACGGATGCGGTAAGTCGACGATGCTCTCGGTGCTGGCGAAGACCGCCAAGCTGCAGCGCGGCCGCATGGTGCGCGGAGCGGCCTCGGCGGCGCTGCTGCCTCAGAACCCCAAAGCATTGCTGGTTGCCGAGACGGTTCACGATGAGCTGATGGAATGGGCCTCGACCTGCGGATATGACGAGAACTTGGCGCGGGAGCGTGCGGCGCAACTGGGATTGGACGGCCTGGAGACGCGTCACCCCTACGACCTCTCGGGCGGACAGCGCCAGCTGCTCGCGCTGGCAAAGCTGCTGCTGATTGGCCCCGAGCTGCTGCTGCTTGACGAGCCCACGAAGGGCTTGGACCTGGAGAGCCGCCGCATCATCGCTCGCGCCCTGCGTGACCATGCGAAGGCTGGCGGCACCGTCATCATGGCTACGCACGATTTGGACTTTGCCGAGCAGGTCGCCGACGACATCGCCATGATGTTCGATGGCGAGATTGCCTGCATGGAGCCGCCGGCCGACTTCTTTGCCGACAACGTGTTTTATAGGGCGTGATGGGATGGCGGATTATCGCATCGTGCGCCTACTCGCAAAACTGGAGATACCGCTGCTGCTGGCGGTGCCAGCCGTGATGGCTTCGGCGTTGCTGGCGGGCGTTGAGCAGGCGGCGCTCGCCATGCTTGTCGTGGTGGCGCTGGTGCTTGCGCTGTTCTTTGCAGGCTATGAGGCGTCGCGACCGGGCCTGCGCCAGATTATGCCAACGCTGGTTCTGGCGGCGTTGGCCGCGGCGGGGCGCATCTTGTTTGGCCCCATTCCCGACTTTAAACCCGTGAGTGCCATCGCCATTATCGCGGGGGCGACGCTTGGTCGCCGCAATGGTTTTATGGTTGGCGCGCTGGCGGCGCTGACCAGCAATTTCTTTTTTGGACAGGGCATGTGGACGCCGTGGCAGATGTATGCCTGGGGGCTCGTGGGATACGTTGGCGGTGCGCTGGCGCATGCGGGTGCGTTCGACCGCGCCGACGGCACCGTGCGTATGCCGGCGCTGCTGACCTACGGCTTTGCTTCGGGTTTGCTGTACGGCGTTGTGATCAACGCCTACGACATTATCGGTTTTGTTCAACCGCTCACGTGGGCGGGTGCCATGGCGCGTCTTGCCACCGCCGTACCGTTCGATATCACGCACGGCCTTGCGACCTGCGTGTTTTTGGTCGCCCTGTACAAGCCTTGGTGTCGCCGCATCAACCGAGTCGTCGTGAAGTACGGACTGTAGGGCTGGTTGCGCCGGGGCGGGAATCAATACTGCCGAAGTGTCATTTTAAAACTATGCCGGTTTACGGGGCCAGATTGGCACAAGCAGACCATGCCGGCTATTTTTGAAATAGAGCAAGCCGTTTACCTGCGGTTTTATTATTTCGGAATTGCGTATGGTTGGGGGTTCGCGATTTAGCCCCGTAAACTGGCATAGTTTTGGAATGGCCGGCTGATATGACGGGCGTCGTGACCCTCAAGAGCCAAATTGATCCGTTTTCTTCCGTCTCCAGACGTCCCCGGGGAATCAGCTGAACTCGCCCGCCACGAAATCAGCCTATCTACTACGTTTGACCCGACACCCCCAAACACAACCGCGTTTTATGAAAAACCGCAGGCTTTCTACCTGCGGTTTTCTTTTTGCGTTGTTCGCTGTGGTTGAGGGTGGTGGCTTAAACGTAGTAGATGGGCGTGTTTCGTGGCGGATGGGTCACGTGGATACCACCACGAGGCCCAAAATGATTCGTTTTCCTCCGTCCCCAGGGGATCAGCTGGGGCTAGAGCTCTAGCGTGAGGGTGACGGGGCAGTGGTCGCTGCCGAAGATGTCGCCGCGGATGCCGGTGTCGCGTACGTTGTCGGCGATTGCGTCGCTTACCAGGAAGTAGTCGATGCGCCAGCCGGCGTTGTTCTTGCGGGCATTAAAGCGATAGCTCCACCAGCTGTAGACGCCCTCGACGTCGGGGTTTGCCGCGCGCCAGGTATCGGTAAAGCCGGCGTTGAGCAGCTCGGTAAACTTGCCGCGCTCCTCGTCCGAAAAGCCGGCGTTGCCGCGGTTGGACTTGGGGTTCTTAAGGTCGATCTCCTCGTGCGCCACGTTAAAGTCGCCGCAGGTCACGACGGGTTTGCCGGTCTCGCGCTCGAGCGCGTTCAAAAAGCCGCGGTAAGCATCGTCCCAGGCCATGCGCACGTCGATGCGGGCGAGTTCGTTTTGCGCGTTGGGAGTGTAGACATCCACAAACCAGAACTTGTCGAACTCCAGCGCGCAGACGCGGCCCTCGGTTGCGGCTTGGGCGACGAGTACGGCCGCCTCGTTCTCGCCGGCGTAGGGTAGCAGTGCGTCGGCGTGCAGCACGCGCAGCGGTTCCTGGCGGCTAAAGACCGCAGTGCCCGAATAGCCTTTACGCTCGGCGTAGCTCCAGGTTTGGTGATAGCCGGGCAGGTCAATATCGACCTGGCCTTCTTGCAACTTGGTCTCTTGCAGCGCCAGGATATCGACGTCGAGTTCTTGCGCGATCTGGATAAAGCTCGGGTCCTTTTTGAGCACGGCGCGCAGGCCGTTGACGTTCCACGAGGCGAAAGTGTAAGTCTGAGGCATGGTGTCCTTTCGACGGGGTTGGCAGGCTTAAGATTAGCGCAACAGGGGCGGGGTGGGCTCCGCGCATGCTGACTTAAAGGTCGCATGCTGGGACATCGCCCGGCGCTGCCCGACCAGCAGGGACGGAGAACTCATATGACGCAGGCAATAACGGATTCCAAGCAGGCCTCCGCCGCGCTGGCGGAGCTGTTCGACACCCACGAGCGCGTGGTCTTCTTTGGCGGCGCGGGTGTTTCCACGGCGAGCGGCATCCCCGATTTCCGCAGCGTGGATGGCCTGTACCACCAGCAGTTTGCCTACCCGCCCGAGACCATGCTCTCGCATAGCTTTTATGAGGCGCATCCGGCCGAGTTCTTCGACTTCTACCGCACCAAGATGATCGCGCTTGGCGCTAAGCCCAATCGCTGCCACACCAAGCTGGCCGAGCTGGAGCGCGCCGGCAAGCTAAATGCCGTGGTGACGCAAAACATTGACGGCCTGCATCAGATGGCAGGATCGCAGCGTGTGTTCGAGCTGCACGGCTCGGTCCATCGCAACATTTGCCAGTCGTGCGGCGCGGTCTATAGTGCCGAGTGGATTTGCTCGCGCGAGCACGAGGACGCCGCGGGCGTGCCCATGTGTCCTGCGTGCGGCGGGCGCATTAAGCCCGATGTGGTGCTCTACGAGGAGCCGCTCGATGAGTGCGTGCTGACCGGCGCCGTTGCCGCCATCGCCGCGACCGATGCCCTCATTGTGGGCGGGACCTCGCTCGTGGTGTATCCGGCGGCGGGCCTTACGCGTTACTTTACCGGCGATACGCTGGCCATTTGCAATCTTGCTCCCACCGATCAGGATGCAAATGCCGACCTGCTGATTTCTTGCGACATCGCGGCTGCGTTTGCGTTTTAGCCCGCGTGCGCGGATACAATAGAAAGACTGATTGCAAAGCGACCCCGCCGCCTGCGCCCGAGCGCGGCGGCGCGGGCATTTGAGGAGGATGTTCATGGCGAACGATAGCAAGACATGGCGGTGCGGAAAGTACGAGCTCAGCTTTGACCGTCCGCGCATCATGGGCGTCCTCAACGTGACGCCCGATTCGTTTAGTGACGGCGGGGAGCACTTCGACCCGGATGCCGCCATCGAGTACGGCCTGGCGATGCTCGACGCCGGCGCCGACATCATCGACGTGGGCGGCGAGTCCACGCGCCCCGGCTTTACCCCGGTTAATCCCGACGAGGAGGCTCGCCGCGTGCTGCCCGTGGTGCGCGCGCTGGCCAAAGAGGGCGCCATCGTCTCGATCGACACGCGCCACGTGGCGGTTGCCAAGGCGGCCGTGCGCTGCGGCGCCTCGATCGTCAACGACGTGACGGGCTTCACCGACCCCAAGATGGTCGAGTTTGTCGCGACGAGCACCTGCGGCGTCATCGTGATGCACGCCGGCGAGGTTGCGGCGCCCACCCGCACGCATGCGACGGTGCAGCTCGATACCTCGGCCGCGGCGTTTGTTGCCGAGAAGGCGCGCGAAGCGGCTGCCGAGGCTGCGCGCGAGGCCGAGAAGCCTGCCCGCCGTCGCCGCGGCAAGCTGCTGGGCGAGCCCAAGACGGAGGCCAAGCTTCCGGGAGGCGTGGTGCAGCCCTCACTGCCGTTCGGCGATCCGGAGCCCGCGCCGGAGCCTACGGACGAGCAGAAGCAGGAGACGCCGGCCGCCGAAGAGACCGCCCCTGCTGCCGAGGCCGCCGCGACCCCTGAGCCCGCGCCGGAGCCCAATGACCACCTGGCTGCCATGATGCGCCGCAGCGCCCGCCGCGAGGAAGCCTACGTGCCCACCTCTCAGCTCCGCCGCTTCACCCTGCCCGATTCGGCGCCCATCATGCGCCGCGTCATGGGCTTCCTATCCGACCAGGCCCGCACGCTCATCCATGCCGGCGTGTCGCGCGACCGCATCTGCATCGATCCCGGCCCGGGCTTTGGCAAGACGGCCAACGAGGACATCGTCATCCAGCGCGAGACCGCCAAGATGGCGTCGCTGGGCTACCCGCTCATGTGTGCCGTGTCGCGCAAACGCTTTGTGGGCGCCGTCTCGGGCGTGACCGAGGCCGCCGCGCGCGATGCCGCCACGTTTGGCGTGTGCCTGGGCGCTATCCAGGCCGGTGCAAACATCGTGCGCGTGCACGACGCCACTGGCTTTGCGCAGTTCCTGAACGGTTACTGGGCTGTCGCCAAGCCGCAGCCGCGCCGTGCGTTTGTGGCCGTGGGCTCCAACCTGGGGCATCGTTGCGACAACATCCGCGCCGCACGTGACATGATCGCCGAGATTCCGCTCACCTGCGTGTCCAACTGCTCGCGCATCTACGAGAGCGAGCCGGCCTACGAGACGCGCCAGGACGCGTTTGCCAACGCCGTCATCGAGATTAAGACCGAGCTGGCGCCGTTGGTGCTGCTCGACGAGCTCATGAAGATCGAGGCCGAGCTGGGCCGCGACCGCTCCAAAAAGGCCAAGGCCAACGGTCCGCGCACCATCGACCTGGACCTGCTGTGGATGGACGGCGAGACCCACGGCGGCAAAAAGCTGCGCCTGCCGCATCCGCTGATCGGCGAGCGTGACTTTGTGCTGGTGCCGCTCGAGGACCTGATGCACGACCCGGCGCGGTTCTTCCGCTACAACGGCGTCGAGGTCAAGGAGCCCGAGGATCGCGTGGGCCATATCGTGGGCGAATTGGGGCGTATGTAGATGATTGAGATGAATGCCGTAGCTGTCGGTACCGAGCTCGACACCGCGCGCGACGCTGGTCGCGAGGGTGCGTCTGCGGGCTGGTGTGCTTGGAGCGCGGGCGAGACGTCGTTGACGTTTTCGCTGGTCGTGCGCCCGGACGTGAACATGCATGCCTTCCACGGCCTGCCGTTTGTGGCGGCGATGGGCATGATGGACGCGCTCGTGGGCACGGCGTCGACGCCGGGCCTGGGCCTTGCCGGCAAGGTGGGCATTGAGTGGCCGAGCAATATCGTGTGCGGCGCGCCCGCGTTCGAGACGTCGTTCGCGCGCGTCGCCGTCAACGGCGGTGCCGGTGCCGCGGGCATGTTCGGTGCCGTGACGGTGGATATTGAGCGTTCGGCGCTGAGCGAGCTCGGTGTAGATGTGGCCGACGAAGCGCTGGTCGAGGAGCTGGCTGCCGCCGTGCTGACCCGCGTGGACACCTGGGCGGTTGCCGCCAACACACCACAGGGCGCTGCCGGCCCGCTGGCTCCGGTGCTGGGTGAGTACTTCGATATGGTGCCGCTGCTGGGTCGTCAGGTTGCGGCGGTGTCGCCCAACGGTTTGCCGCTTGCGGTCGGTGTGTTTGCGGGCCTGGACATCTGGGGCCGCGCGACCATCAAGACCGATGCCGGCGAGCAGGAGTTTCCGCCCGAGGCCGTACGGATTCGCGGACTGTAACGCGAGGCGCCCGCGCTCAAAGATAACGATGACAACGAAGCCCTCTTCGGCCTGTGCCGGGGAGGGTTTCGCCTATCTGGTGAATGGGTTGCCAGCGCCCTATTCCTCAAAATTGAAAATTTTTCAGTTTTGAGGAATAGGCTTGGCGAACGTTTGCGGGGCTGTGACATCGGGCGTGCTCGACTTATGTCCCTGTTTTACCCCCAGCTTCTGCATGCGGCGGTAGATTTCGCAGATGCCCTTGATGGTGAGTTGGCCGTCCACCACGTCGAAGGCATCGGTCGAATCGGCGACGATGCCGGCGAGACCGCCCGTGGCGATAACGGTGGCATCCTCGCGGCCCAGCTCGCGCTTCATGCGCGCGACCAGGCCCTCGGCCATGGCGGCAGCGCCCACCACGGCGCCGACCTTGATGCACTCTTCGGTGTCGCGACCGATGGCGTGCTCGGGCGCCTCGAGCGGCACGCTGGCGAGCTTGGCGGCACGGGCGGCAAGCGCGTCCATGGAGATGCGGATGCCCGGCGCAATCGCCCCGCCAATGTAATAACCGTCCTCATCGATGACGTCGATATTGGTCGCGGTGCCAAAGTCCACCACGATTGCCGGCGCGCCGTAGAAAGTCTCGGCCGCAACGGCGTTGGCTACGCGGTCGGCGCCCACGGCCTGGGGGCGCGCCGCGCGCAGCTTGGTCACGGCGGCCGTCTGCGGCCCGATGACGATGGCGTCTGCCGCGATGCGGTTGGCCACGGCGTGCCATTCGCGCGAGAGTTGCGGCACCACGCCCGCAAAGGCGATCGCGTCAACCGTATCGAGCGAGAGGCCGTACATCTTAAAGAAACCCATCAGGCGCACGTGGATCTCGTCGGCGGTATAGGAGCGGTCGGTGGGCATACGCCACGACTGCACCAGCTCGTCTCCGTCGAACAGGCCCATGGCCGTCTGCGTGTTTCCCATATCGATAGCGAGCAGCATGTCTACTCCCAGTGTTGGCATAAAAGGACGCGCACCATTGTATACGCGCCGTCGACGGCGCTCGGCCGCGATTCGTTTACGGTGATAGGGGCTGAGGGGTTTAAATATGAAGGAATTATGCTCTACGAGATTTTCCTTGCCGTTTACCGAACTCCCGCGTAATATTCTTTCTTGCGCACATGAGGCGCCCAGACATTGCGGGGTGGAGCAGTCTGGTAGCTCGCCGGGCTCATAACCCGGAGGTCGTAGGTTCAAATCCTGCCCCCGCGACCAAGAACTTGCAGCTCGTCGGCCTAGCCGGCGAGCTTTTTTGTTATTCCGGGACCGTGTTTTCGGTCCAATTCCCAACCTCTCAATCAAAGATCTCGATCTGTAACATCTAGACCCGATTTGGGCGGCTAGATGTTACAGATCGAGATGTTTCGGTAGGACGGTCTTCGTTTGTCTAAATCTGTAACACTAGGGACGGATTTTGCCGAGTTACTGTTACAGATTTAGATCTTTCGGCAGGCTAGATTGGTTTGTCTCGATCTGTAACAGTAAGGGGGCAAAAGTGGGTCCAGATGTTACAGATTGAGATGTTTGTCCGGACCGAATTTGTTTGTCTCGATCTGTACCTTCTAGGGTCGTTTTTGGCCTGTAATTGTTACAGATTGGGACAAACCGACGGGCCGCCCCACCCCATCCACCTGCCGCCACCTGCTATCCGCCGATTTCCGTTGCGCCCCTGTGGCTCCATGCCATATCCTCTAGACAACTACGCGGCATCATCGCCGCCGCGCCTACAAGAGAGGAATGTCCATGACCACACCTGCGTCTAAGCTGCTTCAACCCATTACGGTTGGCCCCCTTGAGCTCAAGAACCGCATTATGTTCCCGCCGCTTACCACCGGCTACGAGGAGCGCGACGGCTCCATCGGTGAGCGCAGCCTGGCTTTTTACGAGCGCCTGGCCCGTGGCGGCGTGAGCTACATCGTCATCGGCGACGTTGCTCCCGTCATGACCGCAAGCCCCACGCCCAAGCTGGCGACCGACGCTCAGATCCCCACGTTTAAGGCGCTGGCCGACGCCGTCCACAAGCACGGCGCCAAGATCGCCCTGCAGCTGTTCCACCCCGAGTACGACGTCCCCGGCGTCGGCCGCATGGTCATGGGTTCCATGGCCGCTGCGAAAGCTGCGCAGGAGGCCAAGGCCGCCGGCGACGAGGAGACCTTTGCCGCCAAGATGGCCGAGTCCAACGAGATTCGCAATCAGGCCTACGCCAAGCTGCACCACGACATGCAGCACTTTGTGAACGAGGCGAGCGTGGAGCAGCTCACCCAGATCAAGGAGGCCATCGCTGCCTCGGCCGCCCGCGCGCAGCAGGCTGACATCGACGCCATCGAGGTCCACGGCGACCGTCTGGTGGGTTCGCTGTGCTCCGCGATCCTCAACCAGCGCACGGACGAGTACGGTGGCTCGTTCGAGAACCGCGTCCGCTACGCGCTCGAGGTCGTCGCCGCCATTAAGGAAGCCGCGCCGCAGCTGATGGTGGAGTACAAGCTCCCCGTGATCATGGAGAACCCCGACGGCACGCCGCGCGGCAAGGGCGGTCTGCTGCCCGATGAGGCCTGCGAGTTCGCCAAGCTGCTCGAGGGCGCCGGCATCGACATGATTCAGGTGGCGCAGGCAAACCACACCGGCAACATGGGCGACACCATTCCGCCCATGGGCGCCATGCCCTACAACTGGACGCTGCCCGTGGCCGAGCGCGTCAAGGCCCTGGTCTCCGTGCCGGTGGCAACCGTCGGCCGCGTTGTCTCGGTCGAGGCGGGCGAGAAGATCCTGGAAGACGGTTCGGCCGACATCGTCGCGTACGGCCGCTCGCTCATGTGCGACCCCGACATTGCGCTCAAGGCCGCCACGGGTGAGCCCATCCGCGAGTGCCTCAACTGCAACAAGGGTTGCGTCGATGCGATCCAAAACCGCCAGTACATCTCGTGCGTGCTCAATGCCGAGAACGGCGACGAGGCGACCATCGCCATTAAGCCGGGCGAGGGCGACAAGAAGATCGCCGTGGTGGGCGGCGGTATTGCCGGCCTGGAGGCCGCGCGCGTGGCGGCCAAGCGCGGCTACGACGTGACCGTCTATGAGGCGAGCGATCATCTGGGCGGCCAGATTGTGCTGGCGGCCGCGCCTCCGCGCAAGGACGAGATCATGCGCTCGGTGGAGTATTACGAGAAGATTCTGCCCGGCCTGGGCGTAAAGGTTGAGCTCAACCATGCCGCTACGGCCGAGGACCTCAACGCCGCCGACGCCGCGATTGTGGCTGTGGGCGCGCACGACGTGGTCATCCCCGTTCCGGGCGCCGATTCGGACAAGGTCGTCTCGAGCTGGGACGTGCTGGCCGGCAAGGCGGAGCTCGCGGGCTGCGTCGCCGTTATCGGCGGCGGCCTGGTGGGCACCGAGACTGCCGAGTACCTGCTGCAGAACGGCTGCGAGGTGGCGATTGTCGAGATGCTCGACAAGATTGCCGCAGGCGAGTCCGAGACCATTCTGCCGCTGATTATGAACGACTTTGCCGCCCACAACGTTGAGCAGCATGTTAAGACCCGCCTGACCGCCATTACCGACGAGGGCGTGGAGGCCGTTCGCACCACCGAGGACGGCGCCGAGGAGCCGGTGAAGATCGCCTGCGATTACGTGGTGATGGCCGTGGGCTCCAAGGCCAACGGGTTTGACCTGGACGGCGTAACGGTGCCCGTGACCTGCGTGGGCGACTGCTCGGGCGAGCGCACCGCCGACATTGCGAGCGCCATTCGCACGGCGTATCACGCGGCCAACGAGCTCTAAGTAAGAAAGCTATCGCGTATTGAGTGGGCGGGGAGTGCCGTATCGGCGCTCCCCGCCTTTTTTGCCAATGAGGGCGCCCCTGACCAGCGGGTTCAGAAAATCCGAATTTCATGCACCAGAAAATCCGACTCCTTAGAACATGAAAATCCGAATCGCAACCACCCGAAAATCCGAATTTGCTACAGTGGAATAGAGGAATCAGAAAGCAGGAACTGGAAATCTGCGGGGGTGGCTCATGGCGGGCGAAAGGCTACATCGGGACGGATACATCCCGCGTATCGTGGATGCGCAAATCGAACGCTACCTTCGCGTCTTTGGCGCGGTCGAGATTGCGGGCACCAAGTGGTGCGGCAAGACGTGGGCCGCGCTTGAGCACGGGGCGTCCGCCTCGTATGTCGACGAGAATCTCGACCTCGCGCGTGCCGACCCGGCGATGATGTTGCTGGGAGACCGTCCGCATATTATCGATGAGTGGCAGCGAGTTCCCCAGATTTGGGACTACGTTAGACACGAGGTTGACCGCACCCGGGGCACGCGCGGCGCCTATATCCTCACGGGTTCCGCCACGCCTGCGTTTGGCTCAAAGACGGAAGCACCCGCGCATAGTGGAGCCGGCCGCATCGGCCGCGTCCGCATGTACCCCATGACGCTTGCCGAGACAGGTGAGTCCAGCGGCAAGGTGAGCCTGGCGGGCTTGTTTGAGCATCGTTTTGAGCCCTGTCGGTGCAATGGCGATACACCGGGGCTTGTCGAAGCCGCCTGCCGCGGCGGCTGGCCCGAGGCGATCGATATGGTTTCGGCTGACGCCCAGCTCATCGCTCGCGAATATCTCAACACTACGTTTTCGAGCAGCTTCCCGGCGGTTGGTCTCGACCCCGATATTGCTCGTCGAGTCTCCGCATCGATCGCGCGCAATCTGGGACAGGCGACCACGTATAAAACGATTCTTATGGATATGTTCGGTGCCGAGGGGGAACCCGCAGCGTTTGCCGACGAGACCAAGGTGCGCAGGTACCTGGATGCCCTCAAAGGCATGTTCATTCTCGAGGAGGTCCCCGGTTGGGTTCCCGCCGCGCGCGACAAACGACGCTTTACCGTCAAGCCCAAGCGCTATCTGGCAGATCCGAGCCTTGCTTGCGCCTTGCTAGGTATGTCCTTGCAGGCGCTGCTTGCCGACTGGCAGACATTTGGTCTGGTGTTTGAGAATTTGGTCATACGCGATCTTTCGGTCTACGCACGTTCGCTCGACCTGCTGGATAGCACGCCCGTGCGCTATTATCGCGACGATTCGGGCCTTGAATGCGATGCCATCGTGCAGCTAGCCGATGGACGGTGGGCCGCCTTTGAGATTAAGGTGAGCGAAGATAAGGCGAGCGCCGGCGTTGAGAGCCTCAAGCGCGTTCGCAAGAAGGTCTGTGGAAATCCTCGTTCACGCACACGTGAACCGGAGTTTATGGCCGTGATTGTGGGGGTGGGTGAGTACGCCCGCGAGGTCGAGGACGGTATCTACGTGATACCCGTGCGCGCGTTGGGGTGTTAAGGGGCGGCACGCCGTGTGCCCGCTGCCCGGTGCTGCGGATTGGTGCAAGTGGTCAGGTTTGTTTGCACCATGTCCTTGGCATATGGAAGAAGCTGCTATTCGTAATCTTTAAGACATCATTAAGGCTTGCGCTGTGGAGCAAACCGCAGGTCAATGCTATTCTTTTACCTTATCGTACGGTGTTGTATTCTGCCTGAATTCTCTACCTGCGAACAACGGATAAACGCGACCGAGCGGAAAAGGATGGCAAGCCCGCAAGCAGGGCAAACGTAAGCGATGAGTGGCATGGACCGACATAGCGAGCTCCAGCAGCACAAGACGGCGGCCGAGTACCGCCAAGCTGCCGACGAGCACGTGCGGACCCTCAAGGATTTCTGGAAGGATTTCCTGGTGAGCGGTCTGTTTGTGCTGGCCGCCATCGTTGCCATCTTTGCATGCCTGGCCTGGTTTGCCGCGAATAACCGAGTGAGTGCCACGGGGAGTACGATCGGGGCGAAGGGCCCACGGTTTGTGCTCTCGGGAACGCAGGGCGGCACGGCAGGCGAGTACGACGCCCAGGACAACTACGCGTCGGACAGTACAAGCCTTGCCGTGAACAATCTTTTCAACCTCAATAACATGAGTGCCGATGGCAGTCTTTCTCCGGGGTCGGCCGGTCAGCTTCAGCTCAACGTCAAGCCGCTCTGTAATGACCTGCGTGATATCACGGTGGAAATGACCTGGGAAATCTCTGTCCAGACGAGCGCTGCGGGCACGGGCGGCACCGCTACGGACGCATCGAAAAACGAAGAGATCATCAACTCGCTTAAAAATCTGGTGCGCGGCCATATCCTGGTTTTCCAGGGCAAAGAACCCTCTGGCTTTTACTCGAAACCGCTGATCCCCACGACCACCACGGTGACCCAGGACGGGGCTAGCGTCACCGTCATTACACAGAGCTTTACCATCCCAAAGTCGAGCTTTTACGCTGCGGACTCAAATAGCACGACCAAAACCGTACCCAAAACCCTCTACTGGATTTGGCCGGAGCAGTTCAAGAGCTATGTTCGCACGGGTAATGCCGGCTACGGCGGCAGCCTTTTTGCAAGCACGGACGCCGGTTACACTGCCCTCGTCGGCGACATCAACAGTAACCACGCGCGCTATTTCCGCGCCGACAGCACGAGCGTTCCAGGCCAGGCGCCCAGCGAGGTTCCGACTGTCGAGGCCGGCATGCCCTCTGCAGGTGTGGAAACCTGCGCCAATTATTACAACAACGCCGACGAGATTATCGGCAAGAACGTCAAGTACATTCGCGTGCGCTTCACCGCCAAGGAGGCGGATAAATAAATGGACGAGCAGCTTAATGCCCGCGAGCAGGGCGATATCAAACACAACGAAGGAGCGGCAAACCCCGGCGGCAACGGGTTCGGCTCGCACGGCGAAGCGCGTCCGGCTGGCCGCATCGAGCGCATCAAGACTTGGGTGAGCGGCCACCGTCGCGAATCCCTTGCCATCGTGGGACTGGTGGCCGTGCTTCTTGTGTTGCTGGGATTGACGCTCGGATGGTTTGTCGATGCCAATCGCGGCTCCACCGTCGGCAAGATCAAGGAGCCGGCAGAGCTCAAGGTGCTGGGCCCCAACGCTACGGCAGCCGAGCAGATCGACCTGAGCTACAACCCCGAATACGGCGATACCAAGACTGGCAACACGGTGACGCTCAAGCGCCCGTTTTGCGTGCAGACGGGCGGCGACGGGTTTGAGCTGCAGCTTGCGAATACGACCAACATTACGGGTCTCACTATCGAGCTGTACAGAGCCGAGAACACGTCTGCGCTCCAGACGCCCGACGTGCGCGGTACCGCAGGCGGCAAATCTTATAGCTGGAAGGCAACCGGAGAGAACCTGCTGACGAGCTTCGAATATATCAACAAGGAGAACGACGGTCTGGCAGCCGTGCCGGGCGAGGGCGCAAGCGACCCTACATTCAAGGACTATCAAAACGTCCAGCGCAACGCGCGCCCGCTCTACCGATACAAGGTGTTCAACAAAGACGAGCTCAATGCTAAGACGCTCGACGGCTCGACTGGCAACGACACGCTTAACTTCATCATCAAGCTTTCGTGGGACGAGAGCACCAAAGAGGCCGACGTGATCTACCTGATCGCGCGCAACACGAGCGGTAAGTAGGAGAGGGGGCGCACATGGAGAAGCAAGGGAGGCAGCAGGATGCCGAGCGCGAGCAGCTGGCAAAAAGCAAAAGCCTAGTCAAGAATAAGCTGGTTGTGGCGGCAATCGCACTTGTTTGCGCCGTGGCGCTCGTGACGGGTGGTTACTTTACCTATTCCGCCTACACCGCCAACGGATTTCTAAAGTCCGTCGCCGCAACGGGCACCGCGCAGAGCCTGTTTGCGAGCGATTTGCTCACGGGCTATATGAGTGCGCCTAGCAACGACGAACTCGCCCGTGCCCAGCGCTCCGTTACGGTGTATCCCAGCAACGGGCAATGCAGCTTTACCTTTAGCATTTACAACTATTTGCTGGGCAACAGCAACTTCTGCAACGACAAAAACGTGACGTACACCTTAACGGTCGAGGGGCATGGGCTCGATGATGCCACGTGGAGTTATGCGCCCCAGCCCAGCGGCAGCGTCATACTTCCGGAGAATCAACCTACCAAGAAAGACTACACCGTGACCTTCCCCGAGGGTAAGTTGGGACAAGCATACTTTGTGATTAAGGCCACGGTCGTATCGGAGCAGAGCCCCGGCACCGAGCTAGCCTGTCTGGCGGCGAAAGTCGTGCCGTCAAAGAAGGCCGAGGTCAAGACCGCTGCGGTTGAGGGCGCGCTGGTCGATGAGGCTGGCAAGTTTGCTGATTACGCTGCGTACAACTACCGCGTGACGGTTACGGGCGCACCGGCAAACATCACGCTCACGTGGGGGGAGAACGCGGAGATCGACCCGTTCTTCAAGATCAACCACGGCGCGACGGTGAATGTTGAAAAACGCACGGCTACGTTCACCATGGAGCCGGGTTCGATGGTCGTCAACTTTTACCGAGCGGACGGCAAAACGCCCGATGGCTGGGGCGACCTGGGCATTAGCGTGAGCGGAACTACCCTGACAGACACGGCGGAGACTCAATAACTCTGGAAGCAGAGTTTTTAGGATAAGAGGTACGGAATCGATGAGAACGGCAAAGCGCATACTCGCAGAGTTCATGACGGTGATCATGGTGCTCCAGGCATGCTCGCCCACGGTTGCCGCTGTGGCGGCCGGCTGGCAAAACATTTCGAGCGAGATTGCCGCCGCGTCTGCGGAGGCATCGGATGCAGCCGAGAGCGGCGAGACCAAGAGCGATGTCACGACCGGGTCTGGGTCGAGTGATACCGGCGCCGCGGGTGACGGTGCTGAGGATGACGCTACGAAGGGCGACACCGCAACGGGCGATACCGCCGATAGCGCCGCGGGTTCCGATTCCACGGGCGACCAGACGGAGGGCGACGATGCGGCAGGGGGTGCCGCCGCTGACGATGCCGAGCAAGATGCCGATGATGAGGCTTCGGAGGACGCTGAGGCCCTGGCAGGCGCGACGATCACGGATTTGAATGAGCTCGTCGAGCTGCTCGAGGCGAACGGCGCGGAAAACATCGTGCTCAAAGACGAGAGGAGCGGAATCCGAAGCCTCGATGTCAAGTCGTCGGAGGCGTTCGCCGTCCTATCTAACGCCGACGCTTCGCTTTACTATGATGCGCAGATCAAGGTTATCATCACGGGCGATGCGAAGCTCACCGAGTCGGCTAAGAACGGCATGTCTTTCCAGGGCCTTGGCAGCGATGAGTGCCCGTTTGAAGGCAGGATCTATAGGTCGCTGAATGCCGGTGATAGTCCCGTCGAGCTTACGACTGATCGGACGGTTTTTAATAACCTCAAGCTGTCTGACCAAAACAATACGGTCAAGATAAAGTGGGTAGGCGCGACTAGCTATAGCGCGCCGACGGTCGCTTCGAAGGTCAGCGGTGCGGAAAACAGCGAAGAGAGCAAGACGCTCATCGCGTCGGTTGACATCGCGGATCCCGTTGATAAGAAGGATGATACGACTTCCGCCTTGACGGCACCCCTCCTGGGTGAGACGATGGGCAACCTTGCTGTGGCCGTTACCTATAGCCTCACCGGTTCCCGCAAGAATCTCAAGGCGAATGCGACGGGCAACATTGGCTTGATTGCCAACACGGTCGAGAGCGGGACCTTGACGGTTGAGTCCGTCACGTTCCCCAACGATCTGGCCTCAGACGGAACCGTCAAAACGAGCTCTGGCAACGCTGGCCTGCTCGTAGGCGAAGTCAAGGACGGTGCGACCCTGAGTATCGGCGCCCTGACCAACGTTCCCACCACCACCGTCCAGTCCACAAACGGCTCCGCCGGCGGTGTCGTAGGCCTCGTTGGCTCGAGCGCAGGTGCCATGGTCAACGTCACGGAAGCTCTCGACCTACGCGCGCTCACCGTCAAGGGCACCACCGCCAGCGGCGGTTTTATTGGCAAAGCGACCGTGCTCACGCTGGGCGCGGATAATAAGCAGATTAGGTGTCCTCTAAATATTGGCGATGAGAACAGCGCTTGTTCTGGTGGCGTTATCGGCGACGTGAGCTTTGCGCAGGGATTTATCGTTAAGCCCAATATGTTCGACCTGGGCAACCTTGTGACACTTGGTGCGTCGCAGCGCGCCGGCGCTCTTTTTGGCATGGCCGATATCTCTAATGGAGACATCGTGGTGCAAGGCGGGACGTATAAGAGCAAACTCGCCTTACCAGAAGATGTTAGTGTCAACGGCAGCTACGGCGGCCTTGTCGGCAAGGTATTCGCGACGAAAACGGACGACGACGGCGCTTTGCGCGCCTTTGTGGTCCAAAAGGATGCGGATAAGAAAACGTGTTCAATTGAGTTTGAACTTGCGGGCAAGCTGTCCGATACGGGCGGTGTTGTTGGCTATGTTGGCGATAACGCGGATTCCAATTCGCAGCCTGTCAATTCGCAGCCTGTCGCCGTTGTGCTCGACGGCGTAACGGTTACGTGCAAGGGAGTTGCTTCGGCACGAACGGACGCCGGAAAGTTCGGTGGCGCCGTGGGTGTTATCGACACGCGCAGCGTGCTCGACGTGCGCGATTTTGCGCTTACAAGCGATAATGCCATTGGCGGTGCAGCAAACAATCGCGCGGCTGGTATTGCGGGCTCCGCACGGAATGCCGTAATCAAGTTCAGCGGCATCACAAACCTGTCGGGCGCAAGCTTTGCCGAGAACGCCACGACGGGTCAGCTTGTCTACGAGAACAACAACGCACTGATTTTCGCTGCCGGCGATGGCTCTAACGGTAACGTAACCGATGAAGACGCTACGGGTTGGACCTATAGGCGCAGCAACAAGGCCTCGAAGACGGATGATATCGCGACCTATGGCGAAGTTATTCGCTTGGGCGATAAATTTATTACGCTTGATCCCAGCACTCACAAGCTGACCTTGCCGGCATCGTTGGCGCTGACTAACGGTGCCTACGCCCTAACCACAGCTGAGGATTTCGCCAAACTTGCGATTACCTGGCAAACCAACGGCTACTACTCAATGGTCGAAGGCGTTGCCGAAAACAACCTGAACGGCTTGCAGTCCTCGACCATTACGGTGAACAACACAATTGACCTCAAGGGTACAGGCCTGACGGGCTTCACGCAGGACCGCGCAGGCGACTCGCAAGTTTTCTCGGGAACGTTGAACGGCGGCGGCACAAATGGCAACGGCACAATCAACCTTGCCGTCGGCGAGCCGTACGGCAAGCGTGGTGAAGCTGTGCTTGACGGCAATGACACGAGCAACGGCAACGGCAAAATCTACCGCCACGGCCGCTTAGGCTTGTTCGCGGCCGTCAACGGCGCAACCATCTCCAACGTCACAATCGCTGGCTCCATGAAGTTCGATAACGGTTCGGCTATCGATGCCGGGTCGCTGGCGGGTGGCATCGTCGGCAACCTGTCATTGTCTAGCGTAACGTGCAAAACGAATATCGCGTGCGATGATACGTTTGCCAATGACGTGAACATTGGTGGTATTGCGGGCAGCGTGTCGGCGGCTGCCACGGTTGCGTTTAAGGGTAACAGCAAGGCGCAAACGACTATCACTGCAGCCGGATCGCTTAACGGCAATAGCCGTATTGGCGGTGCCATCGGCTATGTGAGCGATTGCGCTTCGACATTCAATGTTACGGGCCTCGAAGTCGCCGGATCAATCGAAACCGGCGATTGCGCCGGCGGCAAGATTGCCCAAGTCGGTGGTCTTATCGGCTGCATCGCACAGAGTACCTACAATGCAGGGACAATAGCCAACTCAGCTGATAAGCACGTGAACATTTCGGGCCTTTCGTTCAATTCGTTCAAGATGAACGTCGGTAGGAACGGTGATGCGCTCAACGGTGCCGGTGGCCTTTTGGGCTACAGCTGGGGCAACGCCATCGTCACCATTGGCGATGCTGCTGCAAACACCAGCGGCAGCACTTACGCCCTCAAAACGGCCAACAACACGACTGTGGCTGCAAGCGACTCTACCGAGGTCGGCGGCCTCGTATACGCGGCCAGTGGTCACTGGATCATTAACAACTATGCCATCGATCTCTCGGGCACAACCATTAATGCAGGCGCCGCTCAGACGCTCGGCGTTCTAGTTTGTCGTGGCTGCAAGGTGGATAATAAGACGACATATGGCGTCGAGAACTACATAGGTCTGTACTTGGAAGACAAGGCTTGTTGGGAGACCGCCTATAGGGTGCCCAGCGGCGAGGGGGCCATCGTTGCACCGGGCGTAACGTCTTTCGATGAATGGGTTGGCAGCGGTGTAAAACCAAGCAAAGGCAGCAAACTCATGGACGCCGGCTGCAACGCGGTCGTTTCGCTGCACACACGGAATGACAAGCTGGACATGGACGGCGATGCCACAAATGGCAACAGCTACCAGAACCGCTCGACTTTCGGCCAAAGCCACAAAACGAACGGCAATACCCGCTACTTCTACAACCTCGACGGAGCCTATGATAGGTGTGAAGGCGGCTTTAGCGGCGGCCAAATCAATACGGCGGACAAGCTGCTCTTATGGTCTGCTTTCTGCTATGCTCCCGCCGGTATTCGTTCGACAATCGTTCCCGATGGTACGACAGGGCTTGATGGTTCCATAACCATAACCGGCACAATCGATTTGGCCGGCTACAGCTACTATCCCACTCAACCGATCGGAGAGGTGACGGTTAATAATGCGGCCATCACCTTCTACTACTCCAAGATCAAGGCCGAGCAGAATGGCAACAAGCTAAACTCCGATGCCACCCAGCACGAGAACATGCACTGCGGTCTTTTTCAAACGGTGGCAGACGGCGATCTCACAGTAAGCAACGTCACTTTGGGTGGTACCGTTGGGCCCGTTATCAATGACGGAAAGAGCTCTACTGACGCTATTGGCGCGGGCGGAAGCTCATCGGGCGCGCTCGTGTGCCGCTACGTGTGTGGGTCCAGCGATGGCAGTGGCACCAAGATTAGAAAGATCTCAATTGATGATCTTACGCTCAACAATCTGATTGTCGACGGCGCCAACAGCGCCACGGACGCTAACGCCTATATGCCTCTGCTCATCAACGAGATGCAGAAGTACGTGAGCCTGAACGCGAAGAATATCAAGACTACTGGGTACACGAGTGGCACCAAGGCGGCTACGTCGCTGTTCGGAAAGCTTGGTGTAGGCAGTGAGGCCGATCAGGTGACGGCAAAGTTTGAGCGAATCAGCTTGCCCAGCCAAAATAGCAATACGATTTTCACCCATGCGAGCCTGCTGGAGAGTTTTGGCTACAAAAGTACGGGCACGGGCTCTGCGGATTACACCTTTACTAAGGCCGATGCCAATGCCGGAATGGTGACGTACGGAAGCGAAATCGATGCCGAGAACAAGGAGTACTCGGGCAAGCAGCTTTGGTATTACGACGAAGCGACGTATGGCGCCGTGAGCGGCTATGTGACGGTTGATGGTAAGAAGGACGGTGACGTCAGGCCTTGGTTCGGTGACTACCTTCCTTATGTTTACAAGGGAAAAGCCACCGAGGATGGCGTCCAGTATCACGAAATTAAAGTCAACCAGCGCATTCCAAAGCTGGTAGAGGGATGCGGCACATATGGCGATCCGTATGCCGTTAAGGACGCGGCGGAAATGAACGCCATCGCCAACTATATCAACAACCAAACCGCGCTCGACGGCTGGGAGGTCACCATTGTCGTCGACCAGAGTACGCTCTGCAATCGCCGTAGAAACAACTCAAATGACAATGAGATTACGTACGTCTATAAGCAGGCGAACGACGCCGGGGAGAAGTGGGAGAAGAGGACCGGCGATAACGCCACTGATCATTCGGCCACGCTTTCCGACGATATGATGCACCGCTATATCCAAAGTGCGTACTACAGTATTGAACCTACCGAGGGCAATACGATTACTCTCGACGGCGCATCGTTTGGCGGTTTTGGAAATAGGGCCAACCCGTTTAGGGGCGTCATCGTTGGCAACTTTGGCAGTGATAATAAAAACGCAACCATCAAGATAGAGAATAACAAGGGTTCGCTTCGCGGTCTTATTTCCTATAGCTACGGCAGCGTTGTGCGCAGCCTCAACATCAACTATGTGAATGCGCAGGCGACTATTACTTATTCTGCCAAGGATTCCGACGGCGTTCCGACGGCGTTTTTCGGTGGCGTTATCGGCTGTATTCTTGGCGGCGATAACATTATTGATGGCGTGGTCGTAAACAATCCAAATAACGGCTCGACGACGTACCGTTTTACCGTTACCGGTAGCTCGCATCTTGTTCCCATCGGCGGTTACGTCGGCGCCATTGCGGGCGGCGGTGTGATCTTCCGCAACACGGGCGACTCGTGGCGTGGCGGCACAAAGGAAAAGTTCAAACCCGTTGCGGAGGGTGGCGCAAACTACGGCCTGTACGACAACCCCTACGTCGGTCGTGTGATTGACGGCTATGCCTTTAGCGAAGGTTGTGCCCGTACCGTTGATAACGGAGACGCTAACTACAAGATCAACGAGCTCACAAAAAAAGGAACCTCCTGTGTCACCACCACAGGCACCGACAACAAGTACCTCGGCACCAACGCCGAGGCTCCTGTGACCATGGTGGAAAACGCCCAGGGCCTTTTGGTGCTCTCGGCCATCATCAGCTCGGGTGCGGGTGCTGGCGCGGCACATACCAACTACTCCAATAATGGCGTGTTCCGCGGTTCCAAGGCTTACTGGGGCAGCGATTCGCAAGACCCGGCGATATGCGGCTACCTGTTTGGCAACAAGGAATATGGCAAGGTACGGAATGCTAGCTACGCAAATGTGGGCAAGCCTGAGAGTGCTGCCGGCGATTTCGAAATCGCCAAAAACGACGACCAGAAGGCCCCCGGCAAGCAGGGGTGGCACGGCCCGCTTGACCATGATGACAATGTAAATTCGCCCTACCTGGTGGCGTCCTATGCTGCCGACTACCAAACGGGCTATGTGTGCGCGTCGAAATCGATCGGCATGAGCTTGGAGTTCAAGCAGGGCGACACCTACGATATGACCGACTACGGCACGGGGTACGTGGGCCTAAACGGCCGCTACTATTCCAATGCTTGCAACTCGAACGAGGCGGCCACCGACCGCGACCGCATCACGCCGCACGTGGCCACGATCGACGGCAACGGGGCCACCATTACGGTGGGTACCAAAGGCGCCGCCTACGGCGTCGTCGAATATGCCGATGACGACTATAAGGTCTCGGGCGTGGGCGGCCTACTCAGTACTGTGATGTTCACCTCAAGCTATGTCGCCCCCAGCGTCACCGCGAACGACGGCGCGCAGGTCAAAGACCTCACCTTTAGCAACTGCAACGTAGCGCTCACCTATATCGACACCAACGGCGAAGCCAAACCAGGAGAGGCGCCGAACGACCTTACCGGTGCCGGCCTTTTGGCGGGTGCAACGGCCAACTACGACGACGGCACGTGCGGCATCTACTGCAACGTGCAGATGAAGAACTGCACCGTGTCGGGCGCAAAGAGCGTAGGAGGGCTTCTTGGCAGCTCGGGCCGCGCCAGACGAACTACGCGCGAAGACAGAACCTATATGGTCGAGTTCAGTGACGGGTGGGGCCCCGCGTATCTCTATGACTGCTCATACACTGGCCTTAACGTCACGGGCGAGAAGAATGTCGGTGGCTATGTGGGTACGGTCGCCTCGGCGTGCGGTGTGTGGACAACCGCAGGCACAGGGGTAAGCGAGAAGACTGTTGCCGCGAACTCGACCATAACCGCCACGGGGACAACGCCCTACGTGGGCGGTGTGCTCGGCTATGCCAAATCAAGCGATATCTCGGTCAACACTAACGTCGGCACCACCGAAGCGGTCTTGTCGAGCAGCACGGCAGTTATCTCTGGGGTAAATGTGCTTGCTACCGGGGAGAACACCGATACGTGCATGGGCGCCGGCGGTGTGCTCGGAAGCGCCTATAGCGGAGTTATTTCTATGAGCAACGTGCGCATTGATGGCGGAGACGGCAGCAAGAATGCCCTCATCGGCGATGAGACCGGAAAGAACACGACCATCCGCAATGCGGGCGGCTTGATTGGCGAGGTTACGACCAGCATCTATAGATCCAACGTGTACTGGTTCGAGGGCTGCAGCGTCGAGAACATCGACGTTGCCGGCACCAACCAATGCTCAGGTGGGCTGATTGGCTACTTCTACAGCAACGATGGTATAACTTGCAACAATATCGCGATTGAGAGTGCTACGATCAAGGGCAGCTGGAGCGGTGGTCTGCTCGGTGCGATTCACAACGGTTCCGACGTCATCAACGTCACCAACACAAGGGTATCCAACACCACGTTTAGCGGAACCTCCAACGGCGGCATTGCGGGCGACGGACGTGGCCAGTTCCATCTGGTAAACGTGCTTATGGATGGCAACACCTACAAAAAGGACGCTAAGCAGGGCGTGCTCTTGGGCGAGGTTGACACAGGGGATAATCGGTACAGCCTCTCCGCAGCAGGTGTGGACGTAAAGCCTGGCGACGGCAAGACCACGAGCGACCTGCCGCCGATGGTTTACACGACCAATGCGGCTGCGGTTAACAAGAAAACCTACATCGCGTTCGGAGACTACAACGACAAGCTCGCCGTACCCGGCAAGGGCATCACGTTCTACGGTGCGGACGATACCGCTACCACGGCGGCAAGCCCGTACGTGACCACGAGCCCCGTGAGCACGCTGGCGGTGCGTGCCTCCAACGGCGACACCACTGATCGCTATCTGTTTGGCGACGGTGCCGCCATCGACACTGCGGCGGCAATCCAGAGCGAGGTCATCCAAAGCAAGGCGGGTACCAGTTTTCCCGGCCGCTACACCTACACCAATATCGGCGGCATTAATGACAACGGCGCCTATCAAAATACGTCGAGCTATAACGCTAAATCCGTGGCGAGCATGTTCAATGTGAATAACGATGCAAGCGACAGCAAGGTCGCAACGGATTTTCCCGTTTTGGTGATCTCGGGTACCGATAATACGACGGTCAAGAGCTATCTAAACATCATCACGAACGGCGGCTTCTCCGACGCCTGCAGGTTGAATAACGAGAATGGCACCAATCCGCACGTGACGGCCAAGGCGGAGGTGTTCCAGCTCAAGAACGGTGTGTTCGTTAAGGATAAAGAGGCATCGAACAATCCCACGCTTCGCGTGGTGAACAACGGCAAGAACAACATGTCGTTTAGCCCAAGCTCCGATTGGGACAATGGCAAAGGTCGCTTTACGCTCCTGACCGTTACCTTTACCGAGGCGGGTCAGAGCTACAACGTTCAGGTGCCGATCATCGTTAAGCGCAAGCTCGAGATCGATTTCACTGCAACGTATGATTACGGCACTCAATTTAAAGAAAAAGACTACGCTAATCTTGGAAAAGATGCACACGTGCTTACGAGCTTTGGCGAGCCGATGACGGGTCTGCTTACCTGGACATACAATTCTGCTAATGGGAAGGAAGTCGACTTTGGCTGGGACAGCTATATGGCTGCCGGCGGCTCGATGAAGGGGCTCGGCAAGAGCGTCCTCTTCAATGGTGCCGACGGAAGGTTGCCCCAGGGCACCCAGCTTACGCTCATCGATGCGAACGTTGATGGCAAGGCCGGTGGCAGAGAGTACCACTATACGGTGGGCGAAGGCGGAGCAACGAGCGTTTCCCTGAGCGGAAATGCGGGCTTTGAGGATTCTGCGGGCAATCCATATCAGGAGCGATGGCTGAGCGAGATTTTGGATGTGTACGCCGAAAAGGATGGCGCCGGCACATGGGCCGAGTGTAATAACGAGGCAGAGGCGACCGCTAAGGCGAAGATCGGAGACAAGTGGACGCTGTTTAAGGTTGCGGGCGCTAACGTTCCCAGCAACAAGCGCTATACGCTAAAGGTACCTAAGGAGAAGGATACCGGCAGAGAGAAGCGTGCATCGGAGAGCGTCTACCTAGTTGTCAACGTGCCTAAGTCGGGCGACGGCGGGACGCAAGCTAGTATCAACGGTTTTACGGCTTCGTCTATTGACTCAAATTCTTCGGGTGCCCGCATATCTTGGAATTTGCATCACGTCTTGCGCACCGGTGGCGAAGATAATCAAAACAGTACGGCATCGACATACAGCATCTTGTCCAATTATGAGCAGAGTGTAGTCGACAATATAAATGCGGCGCGCATTCCGGTTTCGAAGTCGGAGGACGGTGCCGCCTACGTGCTTTCTCTTGACGTCAAAGATAGGGTTACGTTTAGCCCGAGCCAATACTATACAGAGAGTGACCATCTGTTCTATCAGCTCGATACATCGCTGTGTCGCTATGGCGCCAACAACAACCTAATGGGAGTAAGTAGTTTCCCGAGCGGAACCTCGGCAATTGCGAAGTTTTATGTTGCCATCGGCGGTCAGAACTACAGGTGGAATGGCGGCGATTGGGAGCCGTGTGACGTTTCGATGCCTGCGTTCACGCAGACCGTGACGGATACAGGCGATGATTCGCTGAAGCTCAAGCTCGATTATGACCTCGCCGGAATCCGCAAGATCGCAACGGACGGATCCTTTACCGTGCGTACGGTGGTGGAAGAGATTCGCCTTACGCCGGACGGCTGCAACAAGGTTATCTCCCTGTCCAAGCAGTCTGGCGAGGACGCCTGTACCAAGATGTCCTATACTGCCAAGCTTTCGACGCGTAAGGAAGGCCTTAATACCTCGAGCCTGACGCAGACGAAGCCCGGTAACGTCGGGTACTATCGCATGGACACGGGTGATACGACCATTACGCTTTCTGCGCCAGATAAGTCGCAGCTTGGTATTAACGTGGACGACCTTCGCCCGATTGCGGACGGCACGATAGGCCTGGGTGCCACGTATGAACTGGGTGGACTTAGCAACGCCGCCGAGGCAATTGCAAATGCCGACTCTGTTGTGTACACGCTCGAGCTGCAGCGCCGCGGAACCGACGGCACGTATGAGAGCGTAACGGATGATATCTCCAACTACGTAACAGTGACGGAGAGTAAGCTTGCCGCGGCCGCTCCCTCCGGTAGCACGATCACCTTCACTGACTCGAAGGAGAATGGCAAGTTCAAAACGCAGAACGGTGACACTACGTTTAGCCTGCCCTTTACCGTTAAGGTCAACACGCAGGTTGAACAGCGTGAGCAGTTCTACGCGAACTATCGATTGGTAATGAGAGCGAGCCTGGTTAAGGGTGACGTGGCGAGCGCAAAGCCTCAATCGCCCGACTATGTGACCTATACGCTCACGAGGGTGAACCTCAACGGCATCGACCACTAGTTCCGAAGCCAACTAGCTTCGCAAAGGGGGCGGCAACCACCCGGTTGCCGCCCCCTTTCTTGCTCGCGCGGCCTGCCGTTGCTTCGGCTTCCCATCAAACTTTCCAACTTTCCACTTAACTTACCATCTAAGGTGGAAAGCTGGAAAGTAAGGTGGAAAGCTGTCGCGCCATTGCGGGCGGGTAGGGGGGTCAATAATTGCGTAGGCCATACCAGCCAAACAAAAAGATACCAATCTGGTTGGTAAAACACCGTCAATGAGCTGCGAGCTAACTAGCTGCGTAAATAAAACCTAAAGAACTGTTGCAAAGTAATGGCAAATGCCCAGATAGCGAAATTGCGATTTTCAATTAACTGTTACGTGCAAACAGCAAAATGCTACTATCTAACATGCACGTAAGAAAGCAGGTTAACGGTTAAGGCTAAGAAGTGGCAGGTATGTCGGAAGCAACAAGGACTCGCACGCATGCGCCCGAGGTTAGGCAGCGCGCTGTCGAGGTCCTCCAAGAGGGGGTCGGTCATCGCGCCCTCGCTGCGGAGCTCGGCATTCCCCAGGCCACGGCTCGTCAATGGGCCCGCGCGTATGCCGTGGGCGGCGCCGACGCCGTGCTCAACGCGGGCACTCGCCATCACACCTATTCGTACGAGGTTAAGCTCGCCGTGGTTAAGGACCGCTTGGAAAACGGCCTGACGGTTCGCGAGGCTATGATCAAGCACAAGATTCCCAGCGAGTCTTCGGTCAAGGCTTGGTGTCGCCAGTATCGCGATGGCGGCGAGGCCGCATTGGTCGATAAGCCGCGCGGTCGCAAGCCGCGCGTTAAAAAGGCGGAATAGCGAACGGGATGGTGCGCCCACAGGGGCGCATTTTTCTTGCCGCGCCAACTTTTCGGACCGCCGCGTGTCTATCGGGACATTCTCCAAAGTGGCCAATAAACCGCGTGCAGTACCCGTGCGCCCGTCGCTGCGATAGTGGGAGTGTCGCCTCTCTGCTCCAAAGCGAACGTGCCCTTACCCCGTACGCCTAAAACTCCCCAGTTGGCCGAAAACCTGCCGCCGCTACTCCTCAACTGAGCTATAACGTTAAACAATTGCAGCGTTTTTGCA
>CABUOA010000006.1 GCA_902493145.1 uncultured Collinsella sp.
GCGTGTTCTACTTTGTGCAGCTCGGATCGGGCGAGTGCCGCCCCATGGAGGAGCGCGCGCTGGCGTTCCTCAACACGCACACCGATACGGTCATGGTGCTCGACGCACTCGAGTACGGCGTGGGCGACGTGCCTGCCAGCGTGCGTTCGTACCTGGAGCCGATCTTCTTCTACAACATGAGCTGCGAGCTGCGCGCCGCCCGCGGCAAGGTGTTCGACCACAGCCCCGAGGTTCGTCGCTACATGGGCATCGAGCAGTACTAAGTAACGGGAAAACCATTCACCTTCGATTCGCAAGGGCGCTGCATGAGTCAAAAAAGTGGGCCGCGCCGGGGATTTCCGGCGCGGCCCGCTTAGTGTCGCGTTTAGATTCGCAAGGTTGCGGCAGCCTACGGCCTACTTTGCGTCGTAGGCCTCGGTGTCCCACCAGTCGAGCTGGGCGATGTTGTCGCGGATGTGCTGGCAGCTCTTGTGGAAGCCCTCGAGCTCGTACTCGGACAAATCGAGCGTGTAGACCTCCTCGACGCCCTCGGCGCCGATCACGCACGGCAGGGACGTGAAGATGCCCTCCTCGCCATACTGGCCGGTCATGAGCGTGGAGGCGGAAAGCACGGCGTGCTCGTTGTGCAGAACGGCAGCGCAGACGCGCGCGGCGGAGTTGGCGACGGCGTACTCGGTGCACTGCTTGCCCTGGTAGGTCACATAGCCGCCCTTGCGCGCGAGCTCCTCGACCTCCATGTGGTCAAAGGCGTACTTGTCGGGGTTCTCGGCCTGGAGCTCGTTGAGGCTCTTGCCGGCGATGGTTGCGGACTTAAAGGCAGCCAGCTGGCTAAAGCCGTGCTCGCCGATCATGTAGGCGTCGATGGACTTGGGGCTCACGCCGACCTTCTTAGAGATCTCGGTGCGCAGGCGGGCGGAATCCAGGCCGCAGCCCGAGCCGATGATCTTCTTGGGATCGTAACCGGTCAGATGCCACAGCTCGGTGCACACGACGTCACAGGGGTTGGAGATGCTTACAAAGATGCCGCCAAAGCCGGCGTCGACGATGCGCTTGGCAAAGGTGCGGGCGGCGTCGGTGGTAAAGAACAACTCACCGTCGCGGTTGCCAGCGGCCAGCGCGACCTTGCCGGCGGCGTTGACGATGACGTCGCAGCAGGCCAGCTCCTCGTAGTGGTCGTAGCAGTTGACGATCTTGGTGTTGTACGGGACAAACGAAAGGGAGTCGCGCAGGTCCTGGACCTCGGACGTCACCTTGGCCTCGTTGATATCGCACAAGTACAGCTCGTCGGCAATGCCCTGCATGAGCAGGCTGTTGGCGACATGTGCTCCTACGTGGCCCTGGCCGACCACACCGATCTTACGCGTCTGGTACATATATGTATCCTTTCGGCCGAGTTTTTCGCGTCGAACCATTGTAGCGTCCTGCTGCCACTTTGCTAGGCTAAAGCGCCGCAGATTTTTGGGACATGCCTTAATCTCTACTTTTGGAGTGATTTGGGCCGCTGACGGCATCGCTGGGCGATGTGCTCGCGCGGATGGGGCCGCTCGTTGTACCATAACTGCAACTGACTCGTAAGGAGCATCCATGCCCATTCGCATCCCCGACGCCCTCCCTGCCGCCGCGCAGCTCGAGAGCGAGAACATCTTTGTCATGACCGAGTACCGCGCGCTGCACCAGGACATCCGTCCGCTGCGCGTGCTTATCCTCAACCTCATGCCCACCAAGATCGCCACCGAGACGCAGATCATGCGCAAACTCTCCAACACGCCGCTGCAGGTGGAGGTGGACCTGCTGCGCACCAAGACGCACGAGGCCACGCACGTAAGCGCCGGCCACCTGGAGACGTTCTACCGCACGTTCGACGACATCCGCGACATCCACTACGACGGCCTGATTATCACGGGCGCGCCCGTGGAGCAGATGCCGTTCGAGGAGGTCGACTACTGGCCCGAACTCTGCCAGATCATGGACTGGTCCACCACGCACGTGCACTCTACGCTGCATATTTGTTGGGGCGCACAGGCCGGTCTGTACCATCATTACGGTATCCAGAAGCACGACCTGCCGGCCAAGGCAAGTGGCGTGTTCGAGCATTATCTGGTGAAGCCGCAAAGCCCGCTGGTCCGCGGCTTCGACGACCGCTTTTATGCCGTGCATTCGCGCAACACCGATGTGCGCCGCGAGGACGTGGAGGCCGAGCCGCAGCTCGAGGTCGTGGCCGTGTCCGACGAGGTGGGCCTGTACATCGTCAAGTCGACCGACAGCCGACGTTTCTTTGTCTTTGGCCATCCCGAGTACGATACCGACACGTTGCGCCTGGAGTACGAGCGCGACGTGAAGCGCGGGCTCAACCCCCAGGTGCCGGCGCATTACTTCCCGGGCGACGACCCCACGGCCGAGCCGCGCAACGTCTGGCGCAGCCAGGCTCAGCTGCTCTACACCAACTGGCTCAACTACTACGTCTACCAGACCACGCCCTACGACCTGGCCCGCGCCGGCGAGGAGCACTAGGCTACGGCTGCGGCCGTGACTGCCGCCGTAGCCGCCGCGCGACGAGCGTGGATAATCGGACGCTTTTTGAATGAGCGTGGATAATCTCCCACTTTTGGTCGAGGAACAGGCCCAAAGTGGGAGATTTACCACGCTCGATTTTTCTGCGGCTGTCGTAGGCGGCAGCACCACGCGTCGAGTGTTTATGGACAGCATCGCAAACTAGGTAGTTTCGAGCCACAGCATATTTTCTTTTAATGAAATCGACGGCTTTTGAGGCATAAAAATGTGGAGACAGGGACCTCTGGACAACCGCTCTACCTGCAGATATAAGCCATTAACCTAAAACGTCCAAAACCGTCAAGTATCTGGTCAGCGCCTGGACAGCATTTGGTCAGACTTCGCATGAAACCGTCTGGTACGTTGGCGCCGTTCCAAGAGTTGGGAGGCGACATGGCAAACGCGACGGCGAATCAAAGACTCACAGGCCACATTAAGGCGTGCGAGCAGCAGATGAGCTGCGTGTACGCGCGCACGACGGCGGAGGCAAAGCAGATTGAGCGGCGGGTGGCGGCGGGAAGTCTCGAAGTGGTCATGCCGGGACTGTATACGCGTCCGGAATACTGGTCCGAGCTCAAGTTTCGGCAGCGTTATCTGCATCGGGTGCGGGCGCTTGCGAAAAAGCACCCCGACTGGACGTTTTGCTCCTATACGGCGGCTGTTATCTATGGCCTCTCGGTTTCGCATGCCAATTTGACGCACATCCATATCGCCGTGGCGCCGGCGCAATCGACGACGCCAGGCTCTCAAGTCGTTCGCCATCGGTATGCTTATCGAACACGGGCCAGCGAGATGGATATTGCCGTGACCGATATCGATCAAACGATTGCGGATTGCCTGGTCGATGCATTGTTTGTCGAAGGGCTGATCATTGCGGACTCGGTGCTCCATGAGCAGCTTTTGTCGAAGGAACATCTCATTGAGGCAGTTAACAAGCTCGGTTTGAATCGCCGCGGTGTTGTGACGGCGCGCAGGGTTGCACGGTGTGCCGACGGCCTGTCGGAAAGCGGCGGCGAGTCCAAGGCGCGGGCGCTGATGATCGAACGCGGCTGGCAGGTTCCGGAGCTGCAAGTTGAGCTGTTCGATCCGGTTGAGCCGGGAAGGCCGTATCGCGTTGACTATTTGTGGCGCGTGGGTGACCGGTTGATTATTGGGGAGTTCGACGGATTCGTTAAAAGCGAGAAGGCGGCGGAGGAGGGCAAGCTCGCAAAGGCGCAATTTGACGAGCGCCAGCGCGAGTCGAGGCTTTCGATGCTCGATAACTGTAAGATTGTCCGCTTGTGCTGGGATGACCTAAGGGATCCGACAAAGCTCGATCGCAAGCTCAAGGTTGCCGGCGTGCCGCGTGCCTGCTGAGACGGTTGCAGGGCGTTAGGCTGCACGAGCGTGGAAATCCGGACGGATGAGCGTGGGAATTTAGACGCGATTTGGTTGAGCGTGGATTTTCGGACACACGAGCGTGGATTATCGGACGTTTGAATAATGAGCGTGGATAATCTCCCGTTTTTTGCCCCCGAATAGGCCCAAAGTGGGAAATTTTCCACGCTCATTTTTGTGGGGTGCAGCGTGCCAGCCGTTAGGCGCTGATGATGTTGGGCAGCGGCAGGTCGTGGGCGTCGGTGGGAACGTGGTCGACGCGCTGTTCGTCAAAGGCTATGCCGACGATTTGGCATGCGGGCGAGAGCGTGGACAGGTAGCGGTCGTAGCAGCCGCCGCCGTAGCCCAGGCGCGCGCCGGCGCGGTCGAAAGCCACGAGCGGCACGACGATCATGTCGAGAGTTTCGGCAGGCACGATGGGGAAGCGGTCGCTGTCGAGGTCCGTGGCTGCGAAGGCCCGCGTAGGGTGGGCGATAAACGGGGCCTCGGACGCATCGCTGGCAGGGACTGCCCGCATGCACATGCGCTGACCACAAGCTATGGCGTCTGTTGCCGAGAGTATGCACGGATAGGCTACGCGCCAGCCACGCGCGACGGCCGCGGCGGCAAATGCGGCGGGATCGACTTCGGAACCCATGGCGGCATAGACGGCAACGGTGCGTTGGCCCGCAGTGCCGCTGGACTCCATCAGCTCAACAAGCCGCGCGCATACAACAGCAGACTTCGCCGCCCGAACATCAAAATCAATCGCATCGCGTAGAGCAATCACCGCCCGCCGCAACTCAGCCTTATCCATCCCAGCCTCATCTCCAAAACCTTCCAAAAAGGGACAGGTTTATTTTGGCAGGTTTTATCTGAGCAAACGCGATATGGGCAGTAAAGCCACCGCAAATATGCCTGTGAACTGCGCCCTTTGTGGTTGTTTGGGCTGAATGTTGCGCAACAAGGGTTGCATTTTTGGGTTTACCTTCATGGTGGAAGGAATGAACCGAAAGGAGCCCGCCATGTTTTGTCGCTCGTGTGGCACGCCGCTTGTCGACGACGCCCTCTTTTGCCCCGTCTGCGGTGCGCCCGTAGCACCCGACCAGGTCGCGGCCACGCGGCAACCCCAGCCTGCCGCGCCCGCTCCTGGGCAATACGTGCCCGTGCAGCAGCCCGTGCGGCGCAAGCGTTCCAAGAAGCCCCTCATCGCCCTTGCCGCGGTGCTTGCCGTGGCGGCGGGTGTCGGCGGGGGAGCGCTGTTCTACTTCACCCAGATTGCGACCACCCCAATTGACGAAAAGACCTTCCCGGATAGCGGCATGCGTGCGCTTGTCTCGACCAAGTACGACACTAACGGTGACGGCCGCATCTCACGCGACGAGGCCAAGGCGGTGACGTCGGTCGAGCTGGACGGCATCGCATCGACGCAGGGCCTGGGCAAGACATTCCCCAATATCGTTACAGTGGAGTCCGGCGACGACAAACTCGTCAACCTGGACCTTTCGGGCTGCGGAGACCTTAAGACCGTCGAGCTTAACTCGGCGAGCAACGTCACCGTCGTTAACCTGGACGGTTGCGACAACATCGAGAAGCTCGACCTCAAAAATGCCGAAAACCTTAAAAGCGTCGATCTTTCGGGCAAAAAGAAGCTCGCCACGCTGGCGCTGCCGCAGGATACGAAGGTTAGCGGCATTAAGGACACACAGCTCGACGAGCTGTGGCTGCCGATGTCCTACGAGGGTACCGACAAGAGCGATACGTACGGCGATATCTACGAGATCGAGCGTGACGAGAACGGTTACGTCACGGGCTTCACGTCTGCCGTCAAGCAAGGTGGCGGCGTAAGCTACAGCGTTGAACATGACGAGACGCATCGCATTTCGGAGATTGAGGAAGACCTGGCGGGCGGTTACGAGAACGTCAACACGTTTACGTACGACGCCGACGGTAACGTCACGCGCATCGACTGCGATGCCGACATTAGCGATTCGTCGAGCGCCACGACGCTTACCTACGACGCGGACGGAAACCTGATCAACAAGACGACCCATGCGGGTTACGGCGAGAGCGCGAGCACGTATATTTATCAGGACGGCAACATGGTGACCAACACCGATACCAGCCCGGCCAATCCTCGGACGGTCGTGTATTCGTACGGATACGACAAGGATCGCGTGACGTCCTTTACGCTGGACTGTCAGGGCGACACCGTGGGCACCAGGTGGACGATCACCGCTGGCTACGAGTATGACAAGGACGGCAACATTTCGCGTATCTCGCCTGTGGCGTATGACTCGCACGGCAACGACTACGGCTCGCTGAACTCGTATGCCGCGGTGGATTATTCGTACAGCGATGGCAAGCTCGACAGAATCGATTCCGAGCGCGGCGGCTATGCGGAGTTCTACTACGACGACCACGGCAACCTGACGTCGGTCGACGAGTATGCCGGCCGCGGTTCGGATGCCGAGTTTGAGTTTGAGCACGAGGTCGAGTACCAGCGCTACTTCTGCAGCAAGCACGAGAAAAACAGGCCGGAGGAGTGGATTCGTCTGGATGCAGAGTACGACGTCGACCAGGGTAGCTGGAGCAATGACTCCGATTATGGTCGTGAGCGCTTTGCAACCATGTACAAGCTCGATCCGTTAGAGGCCAGGCTGAGCCCGTTTATCAAGTAGCAGCCCACTCGCAAGCCACCGCAAAGTGGACAGGCACCTTTGGGTGATACGAACGCTTGTTCTATACGTACATTTGTTCTATATTGAGCATGCTTGCATTGGATATAATTCGCAACTAGAATATAGTTGCAGAATGTGGGGCGGGATGACTCGGACCGATAAGCTTATCGCTCAACTGCTTGACTGTCCTTCGACGTATAGATACGCTGACTTTCTTAAAGTTATGGCCTCATATGGCTTTGAGATGGACAACAAAGGCAAGACGTCCGGATCGCGCATTCGCTTTTACAGGCCTTCGGACGGTAGGATGTTTGTGATGCACGCGCCTCATCCATCTGACGAATTGACGGCGGGGACCATCCGAAACATTGTTCGATTTCTACAGGATGTCGGAGGTAGCCATGAGTAACGTTTTGGCTTACAAGGGCTATTTTGCCCCGGTCGAGTTCGATGCCGAGCAACATGTGTTAACCGGAATGGTTGCCGGCATTAGGGATGCAATTGTGTTTGAAGGTTCTACGGTCAAAGAAGTGGAGCAGTGCTTTCACGACGCCGTCGATGATTACCTTGAGTTTTGCGCCGAGAAGGGCAAGGAACCCGAACGAGCTTTTAAGGGTTCGTTCAACGTGAGAACGGGTTCCGAACTTCATAAGCAAGCAGCGTTGGCGGCGGCAAAGAAGGGCGAATCGCTTAACAAATTTGTGGCCGAAGCAATCGCCGCAGCGTTGTAGTACGGCCCAACAGCCATCAGAACCACCACAAAGGGGGCAGACACCTTTGGGTGGTTTTTGCTGAAGGGCGGGTATCTGTGGCGGTTTGTCTTGATCTGTAACAGTAACTCGGCATAAATGTGCCTAGCTGTTACAGATCGAGACAAAGAGCTGGTGCCGTTCGGGAACGTCTCGATCTGTAACATCTGGAGCCAATATTGCCGCCTAGATGTTACAGATCGAGATAAACCGCCGCAGTGGGCTGCGCCGCCCCGTCCAAGCCACAGAAAAAAGGTAGATTTTTAGGCATGTCCCAAAAATCTACCTTTGTGCGTTAGGCCAGCAGGTCGACGACGTTAAAGCCGGCGTTGCTCTTGGCGATGACGTCGCGGCCGCCAAAGACGCAGGTGGGCGACTCGGCTGCGATGCGCGTCACGTCGGCGCCGAGCGAGCGCAGCTCAGCGGGTGTGGCCGCGAGCATCTGGGCGCGGCGCTCCTCGCGTGCATGCGGATTGAGTCCGGCCAGGTAGGTCGTATTGCGGCGCTTGGTGAGCGCGTACGGCTTCACCGGCGCGTCCATGCCACTCACGCAGCTCACGATAAAGCCCTCAAAGGCGGCCTCGTCGGGCTCAAAGCTGCCGAGCCATTCGCCTGCGCGCGCCACACGCTCAATCGAGGGGTCGATTGCCGGGTCACGGTAGGTGTAGAACGCCGTCTGGCGCTCGCCGGCCGCGCGGAATCCACAACCGTACGCGCCGCCCTTCACGCGGATCTCGTTCCACAGGTAGTCGTAGGAGAGCGCGTTGGCGGCAACCGCCCAGGCTCCCGTCACGTCAATGCCCAGGCGACGCGGGTCGCACGCACGCGCGGCAAAGCAGATGTCGCTGGGAATCACGAACGCCTCGTGGCGGTCGCGCGGTGCCGGCACCACGAGCGCGTTGCGGCCGGCATCGGCGCCGTCGCCCGCGCCAAGCCCCAGGTCGCCCGCAGCATCCCAGTACGCGTCAAAGTCCTCATCGCTGCCGGTAAAGCTCGCCATGCAGCCATCGGCCACAAAGATGCGGTCTGCCAGCTCGGCAAGCTTGGCACGCAGGTCGTCCAGGCGCTCGTCAAAGTGATCGAGCAGATCGCGCAGGAACAGGTAGAAGTCCACGCCCGAAAGCTGCTCGCGCACCACGGCCGAAGGCGAGCTGTAGCTCATCGCGCGGCCCAGTGCCGCCGAGTGGCCGTTGTTGATAAAGCCCTGCTCAAGCCCAATGCGAATCTGCGTGAGCACGTCGCGCACGCGGTCGGCGTCGGCATCCGCCAACAGCGTGCTCGACCACACCTCGCGCGGCAGGCTCGCCAGCACGTCGATCTTCTCGGACAGGGCGCCGGCGCTCACCAGCAGGTAGGGGCGCACGCCGTCCACATCGGGCTGCGTCATGACCTCGGTCGTAAAGCTCAAAAAGCCCAGCTTGCCGGCAAGCAAATTGTCGAGTTCCTCGGCCGAATGCTCGCGCGTGGGCAGCTGCTTGAGCAGGCGGCAGAGCAGCGTCACATAGGGCAGGTCCTCAAACGCGACACAACTCAGGTCGAAGTATTGCATGGCGTAGGCCAGGCGGTTGGTGGGGATGCCGTGGCGCAGGCAGGGGATAGGCGCGGTCGTGTCCACGACCAGCGGCGGCTCGGGGCGCGCCTCGCCAATGTCGGATACACGCAGGCGCGGCAGCGTGGCCTTGGCCTCGGGCGTGTCCTCGGCCTCCTGCGCGGCACGCAGCACGGCCGTGCGCTCGACCACATCGGCCAGCTCGGCATCGGTCATGGCGTCACGCTTGGCTGCCAGCTCGGCGGCCTCGGCACCCTCTGCGCCCCCGGCGGCGCCCACCGGAACCAGCTCGACCAGCGCCATGTGGTCGTTCTCTAGCACCAGCTCGCGCAGCAGGTCCTCAAAGTAGCTGCCGTCCAGCTCGCCACGAAGCTCCTCGTACACCGGGCCGTACTTGAGCGCCAGCGTCGCGGCGTCGTCATCGTAGAGCCACGTGCTCAGCGCGTCGCACGCAATGGCCACGCCGTCGGCGATGCCATAGTCGCGCTGGCGCAGGTCGTATTCGTTGCTGCTGATGATGGCTTCCAGGCGCTCGCGCGGAACGCTGTGCTCACACAGGTCGCGGCAGGCGTCCTGGAACACGCGGCGCAGCTCGCGCGCCACGCCGGGCTGCGCGTTTTGCAGCATGATGAGCTCGTAGGGCTGCAGGCTCTCGGCTGCGGTGTAGCTCACCACGTTGCCGCCCAGGCCGGCGGCCAGGATGGCCTTCTTAATCGGCGCCTCGTTGGAGCCCAACAGCGCCTCGAACAGGATGTCCGCCGCGATCGTACGCTTGCGGTCGAGTGCGCTGCCCAGCACAAGGCCCAGGCCCACCAGAGCGTTCTCGGGCGTGGTGGCCATCTCGACGCGCTTATACTCGCAGGTCACAGACGCCTGCACGTCCAGCGGATTGGGCGCCAGCGCGGACGGGTCCTCGCCGGCGGCAACGGCAGCGTCCATGCGGCGGCTCGCGGCACTCGGCTGCGACAGATAGCGCTCGTCCAAAAACGCCAGCGCGCGGTCCACGTCCAGGTCGCCATAGAGCGTGATGTAGGAGTTGGAGGGGTTGTAGTGGCGCGCGTGCGTATCCAGGAACTGCTCGTAGGTGAGCGCGGGGATCGCGCGTGGGTCACCGCCGCTCTCGTGCGCATAGGCGGTGTCGGGATAGAGCGCGGCGTTGACGGCGTCGTCCAGCACGCTCATGGGGTCGGACAGCGCGCCCTTCATCTCGTTGAACACCACGCCGTTATAGCGCAGCGTGCCCTCGCGCAGGCTCGCGGAACTGTCGCCGCCCTCGACGCCCTCCGGCAGGTCCAGCTCGTAGTGCCATCCTTCCTGCTCAAAAATGGTGGGCTTGGTATAGATGGCCGGGTTGAACACCGCGTCCAGGTACACGTCCATCAGGTTGTACAGATCCTGCTCGTTGGTGGTGGCAACGGGGTAGATGGTCTTGTCGGGGTAGGTCATGGCGTTGAGGAACGTCTGCATGGAGCTCTTGATCAGGTCGACAAACGGCTCCTTGACGGGAAACTTGGCCGATCCGCACAGCACCGAGTGCTCAAGAATATGGAACACACCGGTGGAATCGGCCGGCGGCGTCTTAAAGCCAATGGCAAAGGCCTTGTTTTCGTCGTCGCACGCCAGGTACAGCAGGCGAGCGCCCGAGGCGGTGTGGCGCAGCACGTAGGCGTCCGAGTCGAGCTCGGGCACGGTCTCGCAACGCTCGACGGCAAAACCGTGGCAGGTGGTACCGGGCACCAGCAGCGCGGCAGCAGCGGCGCGTGGGTCGGTTGAGGTGGTGGGCATATGCAGTCTCCTTTGACGCCCCAGCGGGGGCGAATCGAGTCGAATCCTCGAGAGTATACCCATATGGGGCCCACGACCAATCTGCCGCACGAGCGTGGATTTCCGGACACACGAGCGTGGAAATTCGGACGCCCACCGAATGAGCGTGGATTTTCGGACGAAATCGGCCGCCAAAAGCCCAAAAACCGTCCAAATATCCACGCTCATTTTCCAACCGTCCAAAATCCACGCTCATCCGCCGCCCGCACATCTCTCATATCTCATTCGTCTCTAATACGAGAGATAACAGAAAGATGAGAGATAAATATGAGAGATAACAATGCTGCAAAGAGACAGGCAACCATGGTATTGTCTCAATATAGATTGTTTTAACAGCGAAAACATGTTTAAATGAACAGATGACAGACATCTTATCTGTCATCTCTCACTCCTCTCTAATATGAGAGATAACAGAAAGACGAGAGATAATTACGAGAGATAACTGAGAGATGAAGGAAATCTATTCGCGGCATTCTTCGCAGAACCGAGCGAAAGGACGTGCAGATGAACGAAAACGAGCTGGCCGGTTTGCTCGAGTCTTTAAAGCGCATGGGTTCGGATGACTTTAGCGTCGAAGTAAAGGAGAGCGCCACGACGCTTTCCCGCGACGTATGGGAAACGGTCAGCGCTTTCGCAAACACCGCCGGCGGTATCATCGTACTCGGAGTGAGCGAGCGCGCGGGTTTTGTCCCAGTTGCAAACTTTGAGACCGAGAAAGTGCTCAACCAATTCGTGGCGGGCATGGGCGATGCCGGCGGTCGTGGAAAGCTGGCCAATCCGCCCAAATACACCATTGAGCGCGTGGAGCTTCGGGGTACCGTTGTTCTCGTCATCACAATCGAGGAGCTCGACCCGTCGAGCAAGCCTTGCTATGTAATAGAACGGGGCGCCCAGGGCGGTAGCTACAAGCGCATCGATGACAAAGACGTGCCGCTTTCGTCGACCGAGGTTTTGGCGCTGTCGTCATACGAACGGACGAGTCCTAGCGATCGCGATACGGTGCCCGGCACGAGTGTGGGCGATCTCGACGAGTCGCTGGTCGACCGCACGATAGAGCGTGCCTATTCGTTGACGCCTCGAGCGATGCACGGTGCGACGGACAAGAAGACAAAGATGGAGCGTTTGAATTTCCTCGACCCCCAGGGCAATGTTACCAAGGCTGGCCTCCTTGCCGCGGGCGTTTACCCTCAGCAGTTCTATCCCAAGCTCTTCATTGATGTGGCTGTCCATGCGGGAACTCAAAAGGGCGCTGCGGGACCGCTAAGGTTTATGGACCGCACAGTCTGCGAGGGCACCCTGGGCGAGATGATTTCGGATGCTGTCGCGGCTGTCGCCAAAAACCTGCGTCGCACCTCGACCGTTCAAGGCGTCTCGCGTATCGACTCGCTGGAGATTCCCGAGGAAGTCTTGCGTGAGGCGATTGCCAACGCCGTAATCCACCGAGAATACGGAGATCGGTTCTGTGGGCAGTCGATCGCTGTTGACGTCTTTGATGACCGTATCGAGGTGACGAACCCTGGCGGTCTTTATGGCGGAAAAACTCGCGAGAATCTGTTTGACGGTAGTTCTCGGTGCCGCAACGCGACGCTCGTGAAGCTCATGTCGCTTGTCCCATTGCCCGACGGTGCGGGCTCTCCTGCCGAGGGCAACGGATCGGGCATCCCGATGATGGTCGATGCCATGCGTGCGCACGGTCTGGCCGAGCCCCTGTTTTGCCCTGGTTTTGACCGGTTTAAGGTTGTCCTCTATCGCTCCAAGGTTGAGCAGGTCGATCATGGTGGGGACCTGATCATGGCGGCCCTCAAGCGCTATGACGAGTTGGGAACGCGCGAGCTGGCAGGGCACACGGGGCTTACCGTCTCTCAAGTTAGGACGCGCGTTAATGCGCTTATTGCTCAGGGCGAGATTGAGCCTACGGCAGCGGCGACGAGCCGCAATCGCAAGTATCGACTAACGGAGCGTGCAGGGCAGATGCGCTAGCGAATGTCGATGGCCGTAGTTGCGCCCGCCGCATGAGCGTGGATTTTCGGACACACGAGCGTGGAAATTCGGATGCCCGCCGGATGAGCGTGGATTTTCGGACGAAATCGGCCGCCAAAAGCCCAAAAACCGTCCAAATATCCACGCTCATTTTCCAACCGTCCAATGATCCACGCTCGTGTGGTGCCCGCCGCCGAGCCGCTCTTGCGCACGATCACCCGCGCCGCCGCATCCGCACCATTTCGCGCACCCTGCGCTGCAACCCACAGCAAAGCAGGTACAATAGCCCAATGTGCATCGCGCACGACGATGATATCGGCGCCCGCGACTAGGGGAGAATACATGGCTGAGCAACAGATAACGCCGGGGACTAAGCTTCAGGTGGCATTCGACGTGCCCATGGGCCAAAAAACCGACTTCAACATGCTCGCCACGTACAAAGAGGACCTGGACGAGGCGTACTTCCTTATGAGCGCGCCCATGCTCGCCGGCAAGCCGCTGCTCATGGACGAAAACCAAAAGCTGCTGCTGCAGTACAAAGTAGGCGAGGAGACGTTCGTGCTCGCCGGCTATCCCGAGGCAGTCGAGAAAAAGGGCATCCGCACCTACTGGAAAATGCGCAAAGTCGCCGAGCAGCGCAGCTTTGTCAAGCGCCGCGACGAACGTTTTAAGGTCGCCATGCGCCTGACCTACCAGCGCGACAACGCGCCGACTCCCGAGCCCGAGGACGCCATGACCATCGACGTCTCGGCCGGCGGCCTGGCCATCTACCTCAACGATTATCCCGACGTGGGCGAGGCCCTGGCCGTGCAAATGCCCACGATCCGTCTGCAGGGCGAGCGCCACGAGCTGCCCGAGCAGCTGGGCATCGTGTGCTGGGTGCGCCGCGCGCCCAAGGGCAGCCTGTACCGCAACGTCTGCGGCCTGCAGTTCCGCTACGCCGACGACATGGAGCGCGAGCTCGTCAAAGAATACGTCGGCTACATCCGCGCCAAATATAAGCTCTGATCGCCATGGCTCTGTTCAAGCGTAACGACAAAGATCAAGCTGCCGAGAATTTGGCCGAGGGTCAGGCTGAGGGCGCAGCCGAGGATTTGGCCGAGGGCATGGCTGAGGATTTGGCCGAGGGTCAGCCCGAGGACACCCCCAGCACCGACCCCACCTCCCGCAAGCGCTTCAGCAAACGCAAGCGCAAGCCAAAACGCGACCTTCGCGGCGTAGTGCGCATCGAGGAGCTGGAGCAGGCGCTGGCCGACCAGGACCTCGACGACATCGACCCCGACGCGGTCGTCTCCATGTACATGCCTAAGCGCCGCATGGAGCGCATCGGCGCGGCGCTGCTGCGCATGGACAAGCTGCAAAAGGCCCTCGTAGTGCTGGCGCTTGCCTTTGGCGTGTTGTTCGCCCTGTCGTTTATGCAGGAAAACATGGGTAACTTCACTATCAACCTCAACCGCCTGGAGCTGTTCCGCCGCGGCGTGGCCATTGCCGACAACGGCGACTTTAACAACGCCACCGCGCGCCTGGCGGCCGACGCCGTGGACAACGGCACCAATATCGCTGCCGAGGACCTGCCCGATAACCTGGACGACATCGACGGCAGCCACAACGGCAAAAACTACGTGGCGTACACCTTCTATATCCGCAACGCCGGCAAGACCGACCTGGGCTACAGTGCCAAGCTCAAAGTGGTCAGCGCCAGCAAGGGCGTGGATAAGGCCGCGCGCGTGCGGGTGTATCGCAATGGCGAGCCCACCACCTACGCAGCCGCCGCGGCCGACGGCAACCCCGAGCCCAACACCGAACCGTTTGCGTCCAAAGACGTGGTGACGACCATCAGCCACGCGAATTTCCGTGTGGGCGATGTGGACAAGTACACCGTGGTCATTTGGCTGGACGGCGACGATCCGGAGTGCGTGGATAAGATCATCGGCGGCGCGGTGGAGTTCGGTTTCGATTTCGATTCGTCCGAGACTGACGATTCGAGCCTGTTCGTTAAGTTCGTGCAGGATATTGCCGACACCCTGACTGGCAACGACCCCATTAGCGCGAGCGGCAACGAGGCGCCCGATTACTACAAGGAACACAGCGTGACCTGGAGTAACCGTCGCAACCAAAAGAACTCGCCCGTGAAAGACGGAGACAAGTAGAACGAACAAGCGCCGGGCCGGGATTGATTCTCGGCCCGGCGCTTTTGCTATGCAGAGGCGTTGTCTTTGGGAGAGGTGACGTCGCCAGCGGCGGCGTCCAGCAGGAACAGTCGCAGCGCGAGTTTGATCGCGTAGCCCGGTTTGACCTGCGCCGCGTCTCCCATGCGTTCGCCCAGGTCGCTACAGTAGGCGTAGAGGTCGCGGATGAGGTCCGCGCCCGAGAGCGTGAACATGTAGCCCGCGTCCGAAAGCGCGTTGGGCGCTGCGGGCAGCCCTGCAGCCTGGCAAAAGCTCGCAAGGTCGGGGCCCATGACGGCCTTGTAGTCGATCACGGCGCCACGGTCACGTGCGGCCTGCTCCTGTTCACGGGTGTACGACAACGCCGCCGCCAGCACAAAACTGGGCGTGGGCGCGTTGACGTCGTCGGTGGTGGCGACGAGCTTGCCGGCCGCCTGCGTGACCAGCCAGGCGACTTCGCGCTGGCAACGAACGGCTTTGCGCGTCACCGGTTTGATCGATCCGGCAGAAACGCTTCCCTTGGGTTGATTGGCGGCAGCCATAGAGTCCTCCCGGCAAATAGCCCGCACAAGCAGGCAGAAATTACACGTGCTACATCAGTATAGCGGGTGGGGAAGGGCTAGGGCGAAGCTCGACGGAGGGCGAATGTGTGCGTTGGCATGGCGCTGCGGTCGCAAGGCTTAAGAGGGGCTTATGACTGCGCGGGAGAGAGATCAAATAAGGTAAACGATGTTCATGTAGCACCGCATATAACCAAAGGTAGACCTATGAATCTGCCGGAATGTAGGCTGCCGAAAACTCATAAGGAAATCGTAAGAATTATGGTATTCTCAATTCCATGTCTAAAGGATGGGCAAGCAACATCCAACACGAAAGCGCGGGCTCCCCTTCCGGGCTTCTCGGGGGTCATCTGGGACGAATGGGGAAAGAAAGGGGTCCGTATGGATACCAAGGCATTAAAGAAGCAGATGGGCGCCGCCATCGCCATGGTCCTCGTGGCAGCCGTAGCCCTCGGCTCCGCCACCTTCGCATGGTTTGTGAGCAACAACACGGTTAAGGCCGAGACCGCAACGATTTCTGCTCAGTCGAACGCTCCGTTCTTGAAGATCGCGAAGACTGACGATGAGCTCAAGGACACGAGCATTTCTTTTGCTGACGCCAACGCAGAGGCTAAGGTTCTGTACCCATCGCAGGTCGTGAATGGTTCTGCGGATTCTACTCTCGTTACCGAAACTACCAAGCCGCTTTTCCAGTCTGCATATGCGCAGAAAAAGGGCGCGGCTACGATTCTTAACGGATCTCGCTATGATGTTGGCACTCCTGAGACAGCCGCTAACGGCGAGTTTGCTATCGCGGAAACCTTTAAGATTGGCACCACTGATGCAAAGGCTGGCTCCTTCAAGAACCTTAAGGTTTCCAAGGTTGAAGTAACAGGCACTGGCGCGACCGACGAAAATGGTCTCAAAGACGCCGTCTCCGTTTTGCTCGTGTGCGGTGATAAGTGGGGCGTGTACAAGGTCTCGGAGAGCGGCGCGCTGGTAAGCGCTTATTTCGACAAAACTTCGGTTACTGGTAACAACACCGACGGCGTTCTTGCCGACGCGATTACCGCTGGTGGCTCTGTTAACGTTACGGCCTATGTCTTCTATGACGGCTCTGCCGAAAAAGTTTACACCGAGAACTTCACTTCTCTTAAGAATGTTGGCGTGAATATCTCGTTTACCGCCACTCCGGTTAACACCCAGGGTAAAGACGTGGCGGGCGCAAACAACGCTGTCACTGAGTAAACTAAGCTATCCCATGCGTTTTAACGGGCGCCCGGCTTATGCGCCGGACGCCCGTTCTGTTTTTGAAAGGAGGATCACGTGCAATCGTCTAAGAGCCTCAAAACACAACTTGTTGCGGCTGCCGTTAGCGTGGTCCTCTCTGCGTTTGCTCTGTCTGCAGCGACCTATGCGTGGTACGTTGCGAATACGAAGGTTTCCGCAACCACTTCGACAATTAGCGCTACGACGAATGGCTTCATCCTTCAAATCGACGAGCTCAAGAATGGTGCCCAGCACGGTGGCGAGCAGAAGTCGCTCGAAGCCCAAACCGTAGGTGCCACGCTCAGCCCGTCTTCGACCAACGACCTTAAAAACTGGTTCGTTTGCAATGGCTGGAACAACCAGGGTCTGGTAACTGACTATTCAAAGCCCTCTTTCTCAACGGCTACAAATGCTTTGCCGGGCGAGTATGAGGTTGCTGGCAAGAAGTATCACGCTTTCATTCGAAGCGACTATATCGTCTACACCATTACCGATACTGGCACGGCTGACGTTTATCTCGATGCATCTGATGGTGCGCCCCCCGTAACGATTGAAGCTGTGGGCGGCGATGCTTCGGAGACCATGGTCGGCTCTCTGCGTGTCGCGATTACTACGCAAGCGATTGCGGATAACGGCACGTCGGGTACTGGTCCAGAGGATCTGCGCGTCGTGTATGCCATGAGCGATGAGAAGGGCAAGGGTAACGACGCAACCGCCATTGCTGGCTGGACGAGCATCCAGAACATTGATGGTAAGCCGACGCTCGCGCAGGCGACCTATGAGCACATCTTTACCGGTGGTACAAACGGATGGGTTGCCACTAAGGGCACGAGCGGCGATTATTCAGTTGCTAAGGGTACTAATTCGATCGCTACGGGCGTTAGCTATAGGGGTGTTGCCGTTCACGTCTACATTTGGATGGAAGGAACCGACGCGGATTGCGTTAACGGCAAATCCATCGAGAACAGTCCAACGACCTATAACGTTAGCGTCAAGCTCGCCGGTGTCGCAACGTCGTAATGCCGACGACCTCTTAAACACAGATAACCTAAGGGCTCACTTCGAAGGAAGTGGGCCTTTTTTCGTTTGGCGTTACTATTGCGTAGGCGATAATGTGAGGAACTGTTCTTCCTGGAGGTTCCTTATGGACGGCATCTCTTCTAGTGTTCCGCTGATAACTCTGCCGAGCTTTGATCGTGCATGTGGTCTCGTGCCGTCTGAGTATGTCCTGGCTTGGGAGTGGTTCTTGCGCGAGGAGCAGCGTGGCGAGTTGTGGAAGAACCTCCCACATCGCACTAAACCCGAAAACCCTCAATATTCCAATCGCCTGACCATCAATTCAAAGCCTTTTCCCGTTTCGCGCGATTCTGGTATCTATTGGCCAGGCCGCGGTCGCGTTAAGCATCCGAGTCAAAAGACTTTTGCGCTCTCGGTGCATAACTCTACCAACGGTCCTTATTCCGATGTTCCGCCGCTCTATCTCGAGGATGGCACATGGGTATTCAAATACTCGTCGCAAAGCGCATCGGTCGAAAACTGGCGCGACCAGGACTACAACCAAAAGATGATCAACTGTATGGAATGCGGCGTTCCCGTTGGCGTGTTCTTTGCAACGAGCGCTGGCTACAAGGTGCTGGGCCTCGCATTCGTCGAGCGCTACGAGCCGGAGAACAGCTGGTTTGTGCTGCACGGCCCCGTCCATAAGGGTGGAGCCGACGCGCGTTTCTTCCCCGATATGAGCTACATAAAGGAGGCTCCGATCGCGGCGGAGTTTTCCGGCACTCCGGCGAGCGACGATGAAAAGGTCCGTTACGCGCTGCGTCGCGAGCGAATCGGCCAGCAGCGTTTTCGCACTGAACTCTTTGAGGCCTACACTGGTCGATGCGCCGTCTCGGGTTGCAATGTCGACGAAGCGCTCGAAGCCGCGCATATTGAGAACTACTCGGGTCCCAAGTCGCAGGTTGTCAGCAACGGTATTCTGCTGCGCCGTGACCTGCACTCGCTGTTCGACGCCCATCTGATTTCGTTTGAGCTGGTGCGCGGCGACTATCAACTTTGCGGGTCATACCTTCTGCAGCATACGGATTATGCGGCGTTTGCGGGCTCGGTGTTGCGCGAGCCGGACGAGCACCACTTGCGCCCCAACGCTCGATTCCTCGAAGCCCATCGCGCCGAGTTCGATTTCTCGGAATCGCGGCGTCATGCGGAAGCCGTTGCTCCGTATTAGTCGGTTGCAGTCTGCCGTAACTTAATCATGTCAATTGATCGGATCGCGCCGCGTCACATCGATGGTCGCGCGATCCTGCCATTCTTTCCACAACAGGTAAAACGGGGAAGGGGAGACTATGGGATGGCGAAGCGATATCGCACGCGGCGTGTACGGAAACCTGCCGCGAGCGTTGATGGACCGGAGCCTGTTCCCACTCGTCGAGGCCACCTGCAGCCAAATCTCCCTGCCCTGCCCTTGCTGCGGCGCAGACCTCCCATGCCTAGACATCAGCTTCATCGACACCCGCGACAAACACGCCGCTGGTCTGCGCGCTCGAACGGGCCTGCGCCTCCCAGTCTATCCTCAACAATGCCCAACTTGCAGATGCACCATTACCTATGACGAGACGGAGCCGTAGCCTCGATGATCAAATTGCCAGTCTACAAAATCAAGTGGTCCGACATGCGGTGCGCTACGCCCACAGCGCTCCGATGGGGAACATGTGGGCATCGCACTCGGCATACCATGCTTTGCACTTCCTTATTTCTATAAAGGGTTTTCTCCAAGTAATTAGAAAATGGCAACGCATATGAAGCTGACGGAAAGTCAATACATGTATTATTACAAGTATCAGGCTGTCAGGAGGTAATAATGGAGGAAAAGCCGCTATATCTTCAGGTTGAAGAACGTTTAAGGGCGAATATTGAATCGGGTGCTTGGGGGCCTGGTGAGCAAGTCCCGGGAGAACAGATATTGTGCAAGCAGCTTGGCGTCAGCCGCGTGACGCTGCGACACGCATTGTCGAATCTTGTAAATGAAGGCTTGATGGTAAAAGAGCATGGACGTGGCACATTCGTTGCAGATAAAGAAAATGCGTCTGTTGCTTCCGACGGAAATGCACGTTCTTCCATCAGTTTCTCCAATCTTTGCCGATTGCAGGGAAAGGAGCCGTCTACACGGCTTGTATCCGCCTCTCTCGAAGCTGATTGTCCAAAGGAAGTGGCTTCATTCCTGGGTTTAGACAATTCGCCTGCTTTTAAGCTCTGCCGCGTTAGGTTTTCTGATGGTAGGCCGGTGCTGTCCGAAACCAATTACTTTCGAGCCTCCTATGCGTTCTTGGCCGAACACGATCTCGAAGGGTCTTTATACGAACTTTTGCAGCACCATGGCGTGATGCCAGGGGAGCTTACTCGTCGTATAGGAATTGTCTATGCGGACGATCGTGACGCTGAGCTCCTCAAAGTCGACCTTGGTTCGGCTCTGCTATTCAATAGATCCTTTGTTAAAGATTCGGAAGGGCATCCGCTGCATGTTGCCGATCAGCATGCCATTGCCGACGATCCGGGACTTTATCAGTTTTACGCATAAAAGCGCCTACCGCTTACGACTCTAAACTGCCGCTCACGGGAAAGCGGCAGTTTTTTCTTGACTTCATTTTGGCGGTAATTATTCTGTAATTAATACATGTAGTAGGACATGTATTAATACAAAAGGAGTAGCCATGAAAGAAGAGAACATCGTCCAGGATCTGCTCGCCAAGGATTTCCATCCTAAGAACGTTTATTTTGTTGCATGCGGTGGGTCCCTCCTTGCTCAGTATCCGGCTTTCTACCTGATTCAGCGCGAAGGCAAGGGCATCGATGCCCAGCTGATTACGAGCAACGAATTTGTGCATGCCACCCCGAAGGCTCTGGATGAGAACTCCATTGCCGTGTTCTGCTCGCTCTCGGGAACCCCCGAGACTATGGTGGCGACCGAGGTCGCGAAAAATGCAGGGGCGGTTACGATTGCCTATTGCCATGACCCCAATGCCGATATGAGCAAGATTGCTGATTACCACGTCCCCTTCAACACGATCTTTAATCCCGAGACTAAATACATGGAGAGCAACGCCGCCCCTATTCTCAAGCTCGCCTTTGAGGTCCTTGCTGCTTTCGATGGCTATGAGTACCTGAATGACGCTAATGCGGCATTTGATATGCTGCAGGACGTTGTGAATGAGGTTGTGCGCTATATTGAGCCCCGCGCGCAAGAATTTGCCCGTCTGCACAAGGACGACAAGATCATCGTTCCGCTTGCTGGCGGTCCCGCTCTGGGTGTCGGCTATGGTTTCTCCATCTGCAGCTTGATGGAGATGCAATGGGTCCATGCGCCCCTCATCAATACCGGCGAGTTCTTCCATGGGCCGTTTGAGATTGTGGACCGAACTACTCCCTTCGTTCTGTTTATGAGCGATGGCCGAAATCGTTCCAACGACGAGCGTGCAAAGAAGTTCCTTGATGAATATGCCGATCGCGTCACGGTGCTGGATGCGAAGGAGCTCTATATCAATCAATTCCCGGCGAGCGTCTGCGAATTCTTCAATCACTTTGTGTTCGATGCGGCACAGCGTAGGCTCCTGTCTGCACTCGGGGATATTAGGAAGCACGACCTGATGACGCGCCGCTATATGTGGCATGTCGATTATTAAACGCCTGGTTTTATCGACTCGCTTTTAGGGATGGGTGACAATTATGATCGTCGCAACGAGGGTGGATGAGAGACTTATCCATGGACAGGTTGCCGTATCTTGGCTGTCTGCATTAGGGGCTGATTGCATTCTTGTTGCAAATGACGAGGTTGCTGCAGATGATGCTCAGCGCGCAATACTGAAATTGGCAAAGCCATCTGGATGCAAGCTTGTGATAAAAGGACTTGACGATTCGATTGCGGCGATCAAAAGCGGCATAACGGACAAATACCGTCTTTTCATAGTCGTCAAAACCGTAAAGGATGCTTGCCTTCTCGCTCAGGGGTGCCCAGATATTAAGGCAATTAATCTGGGAAACGTTATACCGAGAGAGGGGACCCGACAAATTAGTCGGTGCGTTTACGTTTCTCCGGACGAAGAGAAGAGCCTTGTTGCGCTTGTTGAGGCGGGAGTCGATATCGTAATTCGGAGTTTGCCAGGAGATAAGGCATTGCGACTGGCGGATGCTCTGTAGGCCTTTTGCGCGGATAGATATTTGTGCTAAGGAGAGGAGATGCAATGGACATTCTGTTGATCTTTCTTATTTCATGCTTTAGCTACTCGAATTGGTTTCTTGGTAAATCAATGCTTGATAGACCCCTGATAACGGGAACAATTGTGGGTCTCGCATTCGGTGATTTGGCAAGTGGCTGTATTATCGGCGCCACTATTGAGCTGGCTCTTATGGGTGCTCAGGGAATCGGAGCGGCTGCGCCTCCTGATGTGATTTCCGGTGGCATTTTGGGCACAGCGTTTGCAATCATTTCGCATTCAGATGCTGGCGCCGGCGTTGCATTGGCGATCCCAATTTCAATGCTCGGAATGGTAATCAGGAATTTTTGCTACATCGTTCTGATTCCTCTTATTAATCGCGTCGCCGATGGATATGCCGAACGAGGGGACGTTGACGGGGTGTGCAGGACCCATCTTATCTCTAGCCTCTTTGGGTTCATTATTCCCCAAGCGCTGTATGTGACCGCAGCTTATGCGCTGGGTGCTCCGGTTATGGAAGGTGTCCTTGCGGCTATTCCCGAATTTGTTCAGCATGGCTTGACGGTTGCCGCAGGCATTTTGCCCGCCCTCGGCTTTGTCATTCTGCTTAGGACGATCATGGACCGGAAGCTGCTGCCTTATTTGATTTTTGGATTTGTGCTCAGTGCGTATCTGGGCTTGCCAATCTTAGGTGTCTCGCTCATCGCCGCCGGAATTGTGCTGTTGATGGTATTTAAAGATCGCGAATCCGCTGCCGTTGTCGCGGCTTCCGTGGAAGGAGACGACGATGAGTTCTAAAGAATGCGGATCGAAAATTACCAGGTCCGATCTCAATAAAATGTTTCTACGCTCAATGACATTTGAGGGGTCCTGGGATTACGAGCGGCAAATGTACCTTGCGAATGCATTTACGCTTGGCCCAATTATCAAGAAACTGTATCCGTCGAAAGAAGATCGAGCAGATGCTTTGAAGCGCCATCTTGAGTTCTTCAACATCACTCCCTATCTCGCAACGCTGGTTTGTGGAATTGTGACGGCAATGGAGGAGGTGAAGGCGAACGGCGGGGAAATTGGTGGTGAAGCCATCAGCAACGTGAAGACGTCGCTCATGGGTCCGTTGTCCGGCATTGGCGATTCGCTGTTTCTAACAACCTGGCGCACGGTTACTGCCGGAATTGGCTGTTCCATCGCAATGCAGGGGAATCCGCTCGGCGCTGTCCTATTTTTCTTGCTGTTTAACATACCTGCACAAGCCGTGCGCTACATTGGCGCCATTAAAGGCTACGAGATGGGCAGCAAACTGCTCGTTAAGCTGTCAGAGACAAACATCATGAAACGTTTGACGAAACTGACTGGCGTTGTCGGAATGATGGCGGTGGGAGCAATGATTGCCTCAATGGTGAGCGTTACAACTCCGTTGACTTTCGGTTCGGGCGATGAGGCCCTAGCTATTCAAGGCGTGCTGGATCAGATTATGCCATGTCTGCTTCCGGCAATCGCAACAGCTGCGATTTATTGGGTTATGGGAAAGAAGCCAAATACCGCAGTCGTCCTTGTCTCGATAGTCGTCTTTTCGATTACGTGCTCTGCAGTTGGAATTCTCTAGAGTTGCTACTGTTGCTTGGTTTGAGCTGATCGCCATCCAGTTGAGTTTTGATTCAGACTTCGCCCCCTGCGCTGACTCCGATGCGCAGGGGGTTTATTTGTTGAGCCGGAGCATCGACTATCGGTCAGCTAAGTGCTGACCATTCGGTTTAGCGTTAGATAAACCTCGCTACCTGCGCATACTCGATTTTCAAGGAAAACTGGACTCGATTTTCGAGCTTTGCCCTACAGGTAGATCCCCTCGAACAGGCTCTTATGGAACTGGGTGTGGTGGTCGCGCGCCCAGGTAAAGAGCGCCTGGTCAAAGTTGCTCTGACTGGCGGGGATACCGTAGACGCCGGCGACTTCCGCGCGCACGAACTCCAGCGCGGGCAGCTTGTTGATGGCCGTGAGCGCAAACGGCGACGTGGGCTCCTCGAACAGGTAATGGCTGCCTTGCAGCGCGCCGCAGGCGGTGCAGGTGCTGGCGAGCGATGCGGTCTTGGTGGCGCGCGACGTTACGGGCTTGTAGCCGCAGCGCTCGCGCAGGTAGTCGCGGATCTCGGCCGGCACGCAGCCCAGCGCGGGGATGATGGCTATCGCGTTGGCGCGGGCGGTGTCGATCGCGATGTGGCCCGTGTCGTCCATGGAGGGCGCGGCGCTGGGCGCGGCCTTGCTGCCCGAGTCCTCGGCCACCCGATACGGAATGCCAAAGGCCGCGACCGTCGTCTGCTCGTGGCACTTCCAACATTCGCGCTTGCCCAACACCAGGTAGATGTAGGGCGCGCTGGGGTCGGAGCGATCCACGCCGGGCAGCCACGCGACAAAGGGCTCGGGGTTGACGCCGTCGGGCACATACCAGATCTTCTTGACCCGGTCCCACTTGGCGCCCAGGGCCTTGGCCTCGTCTTTGTGCGAAAAGGGAACATCGAGCTCGGTGCGCATGGCGGCTCCTTTGTGCGGCTTGCGGTGCATGTGCTCCAAGGATACCCCAGCGGCGGGTGCGTGGTCGCTAAACGAGCACTTCGACCGTCCGAGAAGTCGCGGAGCATTTTGGCGAGGGCGTGCCGTCAAGCAAATGGGCAAGCAAATGGTCAGCTTTTGGTCAGTTGAGCGGCAACCTTGCCAAAAGCTGGACGGATTTGCATTTAGACGTCGACGAATGAACACTTTGGACGCGCCGCGGCAAAAATCCGCCGGTCGTTTGCCGAAAACTTGGCAGGACCGCCAACGGCCGCCGACGCGCGTGCTATCTTCGCGCCATGGGGTACTTTATCGTTTCACATAACGCTGCGCTGGCGCTCTTGGCGCACATCCCGAACCCGCGCTTTGGGGATTCGGAGTCAGAGGTCGTGTCGATCGCGGGTGCCTGCGCGCTCTGTGACCAGGAGGCGCAGGAGTTTATCGATCGCTACGACCTGGGGATTGACGTGCTGGATCTGATGGTGCCGACGCGCGCCGACCGTCGGCGGACCAAGCACGTCGCGACGCACCTGTGCACCAACGAGCTCCCGGCGGGTTCGTTTATCTCACTGGGCCACTGGATGGGCGACCTGGATGCATACGTGTGCTCTCCCGAGCTGGCGTATTTACAGGCCGCGCACGATGGCGATGCGGCGGAGGCCATCTACGCCGGCTATGCCATGACATCGGACTACCGGCTGGACAACCTTGCTCCCGGCGGGGTGACCAGCAGGGATGCGGGCATGCGCGATGGAAAGCTCACGACCAAGGAGCACATTGCGGCGTACCTTGACCGGGCGTCAAAGGTGAGAGGCGCCGCCAAGGCGAAGGCGTTGCTTCCGTACGTGGAAGAGGGCTCACGGTCTCCAAGGGAGTCGGGGCTTTGCATGTTTATGTCGCTGCCCGCGCATTACGGCGGGCTTGCGCTGGGCAAGACCGAGCTGAACAAGAAGTACTTCATTCGCGACGGCTACAACGATGGGCGCAACCGCAAACTGCGCGTGTTGGAGCGCACGCCCGACATAACGCTTACGGCGAAAGCGGAGGTGGGCCTGGATAAAGTAAGGGCTGGCTTGCTGCCCGAGGTGCTTACCGCGCTGGTCGATTACGACAGCGACGCCATCCATGATGGAAGCGAGAAAATCCACAAGGATGCCGAGCGCCGCAACGAGCTGCAGATGCTCAATGGGGTCGCGTACTTTACGGTGACGACTGACCAGGCGAGCGACTACGAAAAGCTCGTTCGCCTGTGCGAACGCGTCCGGCGCAAGCTGCATCGTCGCAAGCGTCCCATATTTTACAAGCCCATGACCGAGGAGGCGCGATATTTGGCACAGGCGCGCGTCGAGACAAAGCGGTTTAAGCTCTGGCAGACCGTTATTGAGGCACGTCAGCATTGGTAAGTGGGCCTTTGGCGGCGGAGGGGGTGCTGCTGTATTGAAGGTGAATGGTTTCCCGCGAAGTGAACGAGTGTTTTTGAACCCCCGAAGCATCCACATTTTTTGGCGCCAAAACCTCAGGATTCTAACGACAAAACCGCAGGAAATGAGCCGTAAAAAGTGTCGATGCTCCGGGGGTCCGTTTTGGCTCGTTCACTTCGCGGGAAACCATTCACCCTCGATTTGCGGGGGTCACCCGGATATGGCTGCGAGGCCCATTCGGGCCTGATCGGGGCGCCCGCTGGGGTTGTTTGGGCGGCTTTGGGTTTGGTTGGGGTGGTTGCTGGCGTTGTTGAGGCGGCTTTGGGCGCCGCGGCGTCCGCTTGACTTGGTGGCGTAAAACAAAACAGCTCAGAGGCGAAGCCTCTGAGCTGCGAACATTTGGTGGGCGTTAGAAGATTTGAACTTCTGACCTCTTCCGTGTCAGGGAAGCGCTCTCCCCCTGAGCTAAACGCCCGATCAAGGGTGCGCGAGTGCGCACGGAATAATATAACGGAGCTCCCACCCAGTGGCAAGAACTATTTTTTAAAAAGCGGCGATTTGCGACCCTATCCGCTCCGATGCAGCGCGAACAGCACGTGGAAAGTTGCGTTTGTACCCCCGATGAACTGCACATTCGCGTAAAATAACTCCATTATGGGCAAATGGTGTCCAGGTAGTTTACAACGCGGCAAATGGGGGAGGGGCATGTCGGACGCGCGTTCGCTGCAAAAACAGTTCAATCGCATGCTCGCCACGTTGCTGGTGGCCCTTGCTGTTGCCGGAGCTGTAACGTATGCCTGGTACATCTACAACGCCAACCGTCATATCACCGACGTCAAGATGGCCGCGGGCACGGGCGTTACCTTCCTTATCTCTAACGAGTACGACGGCGAATACAAAACCAATGCCGGCCTGAACTTTGCGGGCCTGCTCGATCCCGTCTCGACCGACAACGTGCTCAACGGCTTCCAAAAGGTAACGGGCTTTACCGGCGGAACCACGCAGGACTCGCTGTTTGCCAGCATGTTTGGCACGGCCGAACATTCCGACTACTACAAGACCTCCCTGTACCTGGCCACCAACTCGGCCGCAACCGACGTGTACCTGTCGGGTATCGACTTTACCGAGCAGGATCCGGCAAACCCCATCTCCACCGCCCTGCGCGTGGGGCTGGTCGCCTATGCTCCAGGGCAGGGCGATGCCGTTACGGGCCAGTATGTCTTTGAGGTCTCGGGCGAGCACAATCCCCAGGCGCGCTACAACACGCTTGATGGCAAGGACGCCGGCGAAAACGAGCAGAACCACCTGGTGCTCGACAGCAGCCGCTCCGACGGTGCCACGGTCCATTTTGACCAGCTGACCAGCGCAAACTTCTGCGACTACAACGAAGACACCGGCATCGTGAGTCTCAAGGAGGCCACGACCAAGATTTGCAGCCTACCCGCTGCCGCCAAGGGCGCCAGCCGCAGCACGCCCGTGCGCGTGGACGTGTACGTGTGGCTGGAGGGCTGCGACCCCGACTGTACCAACAACCTGGCCGCAACCAGCCTGCAATCGCTGGCGCTGCGCTTTGCCGGTAAGCGTTCGTAGGGGGACCAGGGATGAGTGCATCGAACATCAAAGACATCCTGGGCTCGCGCCGCCGCATGGTTGCTGCGGCCGCATGGATGCTGGTGCTGGTAGCCGCCCTGAGTGCCGCCACCTATGCCTGGTTTAGTAACTCGCGCTACACCAACGTGACCCCCGTGGCGCACACGGTAAGCGACGAGAGCTCCGACCTGCAGATTGGCCTTTCGGCCAACGGGCCCTGGGACACAACGGCCACGCTTGCCGCCGCCGACAAGACGCTCTATCCCATCTCGACGTCAGACCTTTCCCGCTTTTGGCGCGGCACGTTCCAAAACGCCGCGGGCATTACGACCGACTACGCCGACTGCACCGCGCAGCTGGATGACTACGCCCTTTCGGGCACGCTGTACCTCAAGAGCAGCGATAGCGCGCTCAATGTGTACCTGTATCAGGGCCAGATGAGCGTGACGAGCGACCCGCAGCTGCTGGCCGCGTTGCGTTTGGGTCTGGTAATTACGACCCAGTCGGGCACGCAGACGCATATCTTTACCTGTGATGACTTGGGCAATACCGCAGGCGCCACCAACAGGCGCACCACGGCGCAGGACGGCGCGGTCGTAGCGGGTGCCGCCTCGGGCTGGAGCTACACCGCCGACCCGGCCCGCGCTATTAGCTCTTACAGCATGGATGGCACCGGTGACACGCCCACGCCGCGTGCGGGCGCCACGCCCATCTGCACGCTGGCCGCCAACGAGGTGGCAAGCGTTCGCTACGTTGTATACATGGAAGGCTGCGACGCCAATTGCATCGACGAGGCCCAGGCCCGCGATGTGGTGCTGCAGCTTGCCTTTGCTGCGGCCAAGGCGTAAGGGGGCGAGCGACGTGAAAGATCAGAAGCGCATGCCAGCAGATAGCTGCGAGGCCAAAACCCAGAGCGAGAGCCCCGCGGTTCCCTCCAGCGTAGCCGCCGAGTGCCAGGTCCTCGAGGGCGCCGCCGCCCGCCGCCACGCTCGCCACGCGCGTGCCTACATCGCGCTCGTTATGGTGGCGCTCGCCGCCACCTTGGGCGCCGCGACCTACGCCTGGTTTACCAACAACATGAAGGTCAACACCAATTCGGTGAGCGTGCACAGCGACACGTCCAAGCTGGTGCTGGAGCTGGGCGACGCCGATCGCGGCAGCTGGTCGCAGCAGGGCGATGTTTCCCTGACTTCCAATGCGGCTGGCGCCGTGACGCTCTATCCGGTCTCGACCTTCGATCTCAACGGCTTTGCTGCCTGCGCGCAAAACAATGCCCGCGGGGATGCCACGGTGTTTGAGCAGGCAAAAGACAACGGTTCCGCGTTCTACCACGGCTGGATCAATCTGCGCCCCACCATTACCGGAACGGGCGCCAGCAAAGTAAAGGGTAAGGTCAGCTTGTATCTGGCCGAATCGCTGGTCCCGCAGGGCGCCGATGCCGAGCTGCTGCGCGCGGCCCGCGTGGGCATAAAGATCTCGAGCGGCAACCAGGTGCTTGCCACCAACATCTTTGAACTCGACGGCTCCGATAGTGGTCACCGCGCCGAGCACCCGGCGACTGCCCCTGCAGGCCTGGCGGGCTACACCGAGGGCATGCTCCTGGGCTGGCAAAACGGTCAGCTCACCTGCGGCGCCAACGTGACGCAGGACCCGGCCACCTTTACGCTGGACACGAGCGAGACGGCCGCGCGTCCGCAAAACACGCTTGCCACGCTGGGGCTTGACCAGACCTATCGTTTGGATATCTATTACTACATCGAGGGCACCGATCCCGATAGCGCCGACTATCTCTATCAAGATCCGGGCACCTTGCACCTGGCGCTCTTTGCGACCTTGGACGGTGAGTAGCAATGGCACACGTCGCGCCCGGCAACCGCCGCCCGACCACCGGCGCTCCGGTTGCCGCGCCCACCGATATCGACCTGCGCCGCAAGCTCACCACCACCGTGGTGCTGGTCCTGTTTGCCCTGGTGGCGATAGCCATGGCAACGTTCGCCTGGTTCTCCATCGCCGATAGCGCCAAGACCCGCATGCTCATGATCGACGCCAACGCCGACGGTTCGCTGCGCTTTGACCTGGACGAGCATGCCACCTTCGAAGAGTACGTCCACAGTCTGAGCTTCGACCAGATCTCGGCGCGCATCGCCAGCGAAAAGGGCGTGGACATCGACGCGTCCAAGCTCAAACCCGTCACCACGAGCGACTACCAGACCTTTACCTTCGAGGACGGCTCCACCGCCGATCCCGCCACCGGCGCCTACCTGGAGTTTACGCTGCACTTTATGAGCAGTACGGACCTGCGCGTTCGCCTGACCGGGCAGGATGGCGACGGCGGCGTGTCCGGCACGCGGTTTAGCTCCGATACACAGGGCATGGCCAGCGCCATGCGTATGAGCTTTACCGCCGATGGTCGAACGTGGGTCTACAGCCCTAACGGGGGCGGCGGTTCATCTGGCTCGGCCACCGTCTTTGGGCTCGACTCGGGCGAGGCGACCGCGGCCAGCGACATGTTCGACCTGATGACAGAAACGGACAAGCCAGTAACCGTTCGCATATGGCTCGAGGGAACGGACCCAAATTGCACTAATATGCTAAAGGGAGCTAACTATTCGGTTTCGATGCGCTTCGAGGGCATCGAGGAACAGTAGATATGCACGGCGGCCACCGGGCCGCGCACGACCTAGACAGACACGGTAGTAAGGGACATTATGCAATCTGTTAAAAAAGTCGCATCCATCGCGCTGAGCGTTGTCATGTGGATCATCATCCTGGTGGCGGCCCTGTATGCGTTTACCACGCTCGCCACGCGCGAGGACGGCAGCGTCTCTGACATCGCCGGCTTCACCCCGCTCGCCGTGCAGTCCGACTCCATGGCTCCCACGTTTAACAAGGGTGACCTCATCTTCATCAAAAAGTGCGACACCTCCAAGCTCGAGGTGGGCGACATCGTGACGTTCCATACCATCATCGACAACGAGTACGCGCTCAACACGCACCGCATCGCCGCCATCGACGAGGTCAACGGCATGCGCAGCTTTACCACCAAGGGCGACAACAACGACGTGGCCGATACGCACATCATTAGTGACGGCGACATCGTGGGCAAGTACGTGTTTGCGCTGCCGCAGATGGGCAAGGTCATGAACTTCCTGTCCAGCTCCATGGGCTTCCTCATTGTGATTGTGCTGCCCATGCTGTTGTTCTTTATCTACCAGGTGTATCACCTCATCGTGGTGGGCATGAACCTCAAGCGCGCTATGGCCGAGGAGGACCGCCTGGCCGCCGCGGCTGCCATCGTGGACGCCGAGGGCAAGGGTGACACTACCGTCACCGCCGATAACGCCGCCGAGCAGCTCGCCCAGGCCGAGGCCAAGCTCGAGGAAGCCCGTCGTCTGAAGGCCGAGGCCGAGGCGGCGATGAACGCGACCAAGCAGGAGGGTACCGACGGTGAGTGAGTTTCTGGGATTTGCCTGGGAGCTGCTGGCAAAGGTCGTCTACAACGTCGTTGCCGTCGTGAGCTCCATCCTTAACCTGCTGGTGTTTGGCTGGGTTGAGTACTTCAACATCTTTATGACCTACTTCACCACGTTTGACCTGGTGGGCAAGATCGGCGCGGTCATTCTGTTTGCCATGCTCATCGCAGTTCCCGTGCTGATTGTGGCCATTCTGATCCACCACTACCGCATCAACCGTCGCCTGCATCGCGACGACACGTCCAACAAGGCGCTCTATCGCGAGATCGGCCGCCTGAACAAGCAGGTGCTCGACCTCATGGACGAGAAGAACAAGCTGCTGGCGCTCAAGGTCAATGCCATGGGCGGCACCAAGCAGATTCCGTACGTGGGTGCCTCGGCCCTGGCCGACGACCACCTGCCCACGGTGGGCAACGTGGTGGGCGCCGCTGCGGGCGCCGGTGCGGCTGCTGGCGAGGGCGCTGCGGCGACGGCCGTCATGTCGGGCAACGCGTCGCTCGCGCTCGATGGCGAGGGCGTCAAGGATGCCGCGGCCGCCATGGCCAAGGCCACCGTTGAGGCCAAGACCCTTGCCGAGGAAAAAGAGATCGCCCAGGCCAACCGCTTCCCCAAGCTGTCCCTTGTGGACCTTAAGTACCGCGACTGGGAATCGCCGGCCTACGACGATGCCATCTCGCTGGAGGACTTTGTCGACAGCTTCCGCGCGTTCGCCTGCAGCCAGATGGAGCTCTACTACACGCCTGGGGTCATCCGCCGCTTTGTGGCTGGCATGGCCGCCTCCAAGCTGCTGATCCTGGAAGGCATCTCGGGTACCGGTAAGACCTCGCTGCCCTACAGCTTTAGCCGCTACCTGGACAACCCCGCGACCATCGTGTCGGTGCAGCCGAGTTTTCGCGATCGCACCGAGGTACTAGGCTACTTTAACGAGTTTTCCAAGCGCTTTAACGAGACCGAGTTCCTCCGCGCCGTGTACGAGGCGGGCCTTCGCCAGGACCCGTCCATGATCGTGCTCGATGAGATGAACCTCGCCCGCGTGGAGTACTACTTTGCCGAGATCCTGTCGGTGCTCGAGATGCCCAGCCACGACGAGTGGGTGCTCGATCTGGTGCCTACCCAGTGGGCCGCCGACCCCAAGGGCCTGCACGACGGCAAGCTCACCATTCCCGACAGCCTGTGGTTTATCGGCACGGCCAACAACGACGACTCCACCTTTACCATCACGGACAAGGTGTACGACCGCGCGATTCCCATCGAGCTCAACGAGCGCGCCGATGCGTTTGAGTGCGAGCCGCACGAGCGCGTGCACGTGACGGCCGAGCATCTGCAGTATCTGTTCCAGAAGGCCAAGGTCGAGTACGTGATCGACGAGGAGCTGCTCCAGAAGATGCACAAGCTGGACCAGTACCTGCAGACCCGCTTTAAGCTGGCCTTTGGTAACCGTATCATCAAGCAGATGTACGACTTTATCCCCGTGTACGTGGCGTGCGGCGGCACCGAGCTGGGTGGCATGGACTACATCATCGCCCGCAAGGTGCTCAAGAAGTTTGAGTCCATGAACGTGAGCTTTGTGCGCGACGAGATGAAGGGCCTGATCGAGTACATCGAGAAGACCTTTGGCGAGGGCGGCCTGCCCGATTCCGTCATGTATCTGCAGCGGATCCAGAACTTCTACTAATGCCGTAAGCGCGGGGCGATGTGATGTCGCCCCGTCCCTTTCCGATCGATCCAATCTATGGAGTAACCCATGTCCGAGACCATTCAGGACCTCTATACCAGCTTCTCCGAGCAGATGGAGCCCATCCAGGAGGACAGCCGCTACTTTCGCTATCTGTTTGAGATGGCGCAGGCCTCGGGCACCACGATCGAGCAGCAGCGCGAGGAGCTCGTCAAGGTGGTGGACGAGGAATGGATCAGCATGATCGAGGACTCACTCGACGCCATCAACACCATTATCGAAAAGCCGCGCCGCTTTATCACCACCGAGGAAGAGGTGGTGCCGGTCTCGCTCGCTAAAAAGATCAGCGCCGACAGCGTCCGTCATCTGAGCCAGAACACGCAGTTTTTGGCGCCGAGTGAGGACGGCGGCGTTCACCCTACGCGTATCCTCAACGTCAATACCGTCGAGACGTACGACCTGTACGAGAACCGCTTTATCTACCACCTGATTCAGCGCCTGCTGACGTTTGTAGACAAGCGCACCGACGTGATCTTTTGGTCGACGGGCAACGAGATTCGCAACCGCTTTAAGATGCACAGCAAGATCGACGACGCGTACGAAGAGATCGAGTACAACGTCGAGATGACGGTCAAAAACCGCCAGAGCTTTGCCGAGAACGACGCCGACAACATGGACGTCTTTATGCGCATCGACCGCGTGCGTCGCCTGGTCATGGCGCTGCGCGGCGCGTCGTTCTGCCAGATCATGAACGGCTGCAGTGCGGTTCGCAGCCCCATACAGCGCACCAACCTCATCATGAAGGACCCCAACTACCGCAAGTGCTACCAGCTGTGGCAGTTTATGGAGCGCTACGACAAGGTGGGCTACAACATCGACGTGCAGCAGCAGGCGCTGGCGTTCGATGACGAGTACATGGTGCAGATGTACACCAACCTCATTAACAACTACGCCGTCTTTAAGAGCCTGACCGATGACGAGCGCAACCTGCAGGAGCTCGAGAGCGTGCAACACGCACCGGTGGCGCCCAAGTTTATTAAGGAGATTAAGGAGGTGCAGGTCGATAGCCCCGACCTGCCTGACGTCGAGGTCCGTCGCGTGTTTGTGGAGGAGGTCACGCAGGCCCAGCTCGATGCCGAGCAAGCGCTGGCCGAGGCACGCGAGCAGATTGAGGAGCTCCAGGGGCAGCTTACGTCCTGGAAGGTGCAGGCCCATGCGCTGACCGACGAGCGCGATGACCTGGCCGACGAGCTGGACGAGGCCAAGACGCGCGAGCTGGCGTTGACGCAGCGCGCGCAGATTGCCGAGGCGGATGCCGAGGAGCTGCGCGGCTCTCTGGAGGATGTCGAGGCCGGCAAGAAGGCCGCCGAGGATGCCGCCGCCGAGGCGCGCTCGACCGCCGCAGCCCAGCTTGAGCAGATGCGCGCCGAGACCGATGCCGAGGTCGCGGCTGCTCACGCTGATGCCGATGCGAAGGTTGCCGCCGCCGAGCAGGCGGCCTCCGAGCAGGTCGCGCAGGTCAAGAGCGACGCTACTGCAGCCTTGGCCGCCAAGACAGCCGCCGATGCCGCTGAGCTGCAGGCCGCCAAGGACGCAGCCGCGGCCGAGCTTGCCGCCGTGCGCGAGGTATCTGCCAAGGAGGCCGCCGAGCTGCATGCCAAGCTGGACGCCGCTCAGCTGCAGATTGAGGAAGTGCAGCTGACGGCCGAGCGCGATGCCCGCGCCGCCCAGCAGGCGGCAGACGCCGCCGCGGCCGAGGCGGAGCAGGCGCTTGCCGACACCGTTGCCGCTGCCGAGGAGAAGGTTTCCGCCGCTCAGCAGGCGGCCGATGCCGCAATCGATGCCGCCCGCGCGGCCGCCGATTCTGCGGTGGAGCGGGCCGCGGTGGATGCCAGCGAGAAGGTCGCCGCTGCCACTGCCGAGCGCGATGCCGCGACGCGTGCTGCCGAGGACGCCCGTGCCGACGCCGATGCGCGCATCGCCGCAGCCGAGCTCGCGGCAGAGGAGCGCATCGAGCAGGAAGTCGCCGCCGCCAAGGCTGCGCACGAGCGCGAGCTCGAAGCCGCCCGCGCGGAGATGCAGCAGCGCTTGGCCTCGTTGGCGCACGAGCTGGAACAGGCCGAGCGCGATCGCGCCCGCGCCGAGCGCCGTGCCGAGGGCAACAGCCTGTCGCGCTATCTGCTGGCTCGCTTGCGCGGAGAGGCCGCCGAGGGCGATGCCGCCACGGCCGTTGAGGGAGATGAGACCGACGTTTCGGCATCTGACGCCACTGACGTCGAGCCTTCCGCAAAGGACGCCGACAAGTGATGAAGCACGTGCTCCGCGTGATCAACGTGTTGGCGACCGTGGTGATCCTGGTCGCCTTTGTGGTGCTGCTGCGCACGGTGTTCACGCCCGCTGGTGAGATCCCCACCATCATGGGCTATGGCTTTATGCGTACGCTGACCGGCTCGATGGAGCCGGCGATTCCCGTGCATTCGTTTATCGTCGTCGATACCGACAACAGCCAGGCCTACCAGGTCGGCGACATCATTACCTTCCATTCGTCCGATGACGCGCTGGAGGGTTCGCTCAACACGCATCGCATCGTTGCCGTGGAGGATGCGGCCGACGGCACGCCGGTCTACCACACCAAGGGCGATGCCAATCCGGTCGAGGATGCTGCGCCCGTGCCCGCCGCCGACGTGGTGGGGCGCGTGGTCTTTGTCTCGGCGGGGCTGGGCGTGGTGGTCTCGTTGCTCACCAATCCGCTGCTGTTCTTTCCGCTTATCGTGGTGCCGCTGATCGTGCTGCTGGTGCTCGAGATTCGCCATATGGTCAAGACAACGCAAGAGGTGGCACGCGCCGAGGACGAGGCCGCCTTGCGAGCCGCCGTTGAGCAGATTCGCGAAAAGCGCCGTCGCGAGCAGGAGGGCCGGGACAGCGACAAGGACCGGGACGATGGCGAGCATGCTGAGGGAAGTGCGGAAGCCGATCCCGGCGCCCCAGGCGATTCCAACCGCTCGGCATAGCTCATCGGTGCCTTTCGTCCCTGTAATTTGGACGCTCGCAGATGCTCCGCATCATCTGCTATTTCATACCAACATTCGTGCTACAGTTTGGGCGCTTTATTGCCATATGTTTTTGGGGAGTGGAATGAAACGGGAGCGCTCGGCAGAACATGCTAATGCGAAGGCATCGGTGCCGATGACGGCTGCGTCCGATTTTGTCGTTCCGGAGGGAACCGACGAGTTCAGCCGCAACACCCGTCGCGCATGGCGCGACCGCCTGAACAACGCTTCGACGCGCAAGATGATCACGGGCGTCTTGGCTACGCTGGTGGGCGGTTCGTTTTGGGGCTTCTCGGGCACCAGCGCGAGCTTTCTGTTCGAAACCTACCACGTCGACACCTTGTGGCTTATGAGCGTGCGTCAGATTCTCGCCGGTCTACTCTTTATGGCCGTGGTTGTTACGCGCGACCGCGAGCGCCTGGTTAAGCTCTGGACCACACCCGCCGATCGCAAGCAGCTGCTGCTCTTTACCGCCTTTGGCCTGCTGTTCAACCAGTTTTGCTATCTATCGGCCGTGCGCCTGACGAACGCCGGAACCGCGACGGTGCTCCAGTGCCTGCAGCTCGTTATCATCATGGGCTACACCTGCGTGACCGATCGCCGCATGCCGCGTACTCGCGAAGTCATCGGCATTGGCTTGGCTCTGGGTGGAACCTTTTTAATCGCCACCGGTGGCGACCCCACCAGCCTGAATATCTCGCCGCTCGGTCTGATCGCGGGTCTCATGTGTGCGGTCAGCGCTACATGCATGGCGGTGATTCCCGCCAAGATCCTGCCCGAATACGGCAGCCCCATCGTCACGGGCTCGGCAATGCTCACGGCGGGCGTGGTCTCGTGTGTCTTCGTGCAGCCCTGGGCGCATATGCCGGCGCTCGACGCTGCCGGCGTCGAGGCGCTCGCGGTGTTCGTGGTTATCGGCTCGTTTTTTGCTTACATGCTCTATATGCAGGGCGTTAAGGACATCGGCTCGGTGCGTGCGAGCCTCATCGGAACTGTGGAGCCGGTTTCGGCGACCATCACCAGCGCCGTTATGCTGGGCACGGTGTTTTTGCCGACCGACCTTATCGGCTTTGCCATGATCATCGTGATGATGTTCCTCACGGTGTAGTTGACGCCGCCGCCAAGACAGAAAAGGTGTTGTGCCGCATTTTCGCCAATTGACGTCCGTGTCTGGAGTTTAGCTGTCGATGCTCAAAATGCCATAAACTAGTAACGTTATGGACTTTTTCATTGCGACTCAATTGCGAGGATTTCTTTATGGCTGGTAATCACTTTAAGGGCAGCGATAGCGGCCGTCCTGCAGTTCCGCCGCGTCCGAACGGGGCTGGTAAGGCCGGCACGCCGGGCGGCGCTGGACAGGGCGGCTCCGGTAAGCGCGTGTCCCCGGGCGAGACGGCGATGTTTACCGCTCTGTACGAGCAGTCTCAAAAGGCAAAAAAGACCGGCCGTGCAAGAGGGAGTGTCTTTGCGGGCGGTGCAACCTCCACGTCGCAGCCGAGCGGGGCTCCTTCGGTACCTGCGAACAACGCAGGTGCTGCCAACGCCGCGAATGCCGCCGGCAACGTTAATGCCGGCAAGGCCGCCAACAATACTCCCTCTGCCGGTGGCGCGGGGCTTACGGGTAACCTTGGCACGATTTACACCGGCGCCTCCGAGACTGGCACATTCGCCCGCCTGGATGATAGCGGTGCCGAGTTTGCGGGCTCGGGTTCCAAGGAAGATTATTACGATTTTGGCTTGAACTACGGTAGCGACGCTTCGTCGAGTTCGACCTCTGACGGTCTGGTCCGTCATCGCCATCGCAAGGGCGAGCGCAAAAAGCGTCACACTGGCGCCATTATTGCCGCTGCAGTCGCGGTGCTTCTCGTTGCGCTTGGCGCAAGCGGCTTTATGCTGCTTAACTCGGCAAAGACCGTAAAGAGTGAAGCGAAGGAGGCCGTCGAGATTGTCGGTGGCCTTAAGGACAAGGTCACGTCGGGCGATTTTTCGACGCTGCCTGACGACGCGAAGAAGATTGATGAGCTTTGCGACAGCATGAAGGCGGAGACCTCGAGCCCGCTGTGGACAGTGGCTTCGTTTATCCCGGTGTATGGCAGCGACATCAATGCGGCCCGCACCATGATCGACGCCCTGTCCGATGTCTCGACCAATGCGCTGGTTCCCATGGCCGATAACCTTTCGCAGGCCACGCCCGGCAAGCTGTTTCAGGACGGCATGATTAACGTGTCCGCGCTGCAGGCGGTCGCCGATTCGCTTTCCAGCAGCTCGAAGGTGTTCAAGAGCGCCAACGAGAAGATCCAGGGCATTGGCGATACTCATATTTCCCAGGTGACCGAGCTGGTCGATAAGGCCAAGGACGGCTTTGCCACCCTCAACGGCGCGGTTGACGCGGCGGAGAAGGTTGCCCCCGTCCTTCCCCAGATGCTCGGCGCCAACGGCCAGACGCGCAACTATCTTGTGTACGCCATGAACAACGTCGAGATTCGTGCCTGCGGCGGCTTTGGCGGTTCGCAGGGCCTGATTTCGGTCACCGACGGCCAGATGTCGATTGGCGAGTTTGTCCCCCGCATTGGACTCAGCGAGGATGAGGCAGTCGAGAGCGTCGACGAAGAGGATGAGGCGCTGTTCGGCAACCACAGTAACCTGTACAACTCGGGCAATACCTATTCGCCTGATTGGCCCCGCAACTCGCAGCGTGTCGCAGCCCTGTGGAAATCTCAATATGGCCAGGACGTTGACGGCGTCGTGGGTATCGACCCGGTGTTCCTGCAGTATCTGCTGGGCCTGGTCGGTAACGTGTCGCTGCCCGACGGAACGGTTGTCGACGGCACCAACGCCGCAAAGGTCCTCATGCACGATGTGTACTGGAACTATCCGGTCGAGGAGTCGGACGGCATCTTTGCATCCGTCGCCAGCGCTGCCTTCGACAAGATCCTTGGCGGTATCGGCGATGTCGATGTTACGAAGCTTGTCAGCGCCGTTGAGCGCGGTGCCGAAGAGGGCCGCCTGATCGTGTGGATGAAAAACGATGACGAGCAGAACGCTATCAAGGAGATGAACATCGACGCCTCGCTGCCCGATCCGGATGACCCGAGTGATGATCCCGTTGCTGGTGTCTACTTTAACAACCTGAGCTTCTCCAAGCTCGACTGGTACCTGAATGCCGATACGCAGATTGGCCAGGGCATCAAGAACGGTGACGGCACATGCTCGTATCGCATCACCGTTACCCTGACGAACATCATGACGCAGGAGGAGGCCGGCAAGCTGCCCGACTACGTCGCGGCGAGCGCGCCTGATGCCGCGCGCGACGACGAGCGTCTGAATGTCTCGTTGTTTGCCCCGACGGGCGGCAACATTACTGACCTGACCGTCGAGGGCACCCAGTTTGGTCTTGGCGCCGCTACGTGGCATGGAATCCCCTTCTATTCGGGCACCGTTGACCTGCATGCTGGCGAGACGACGACGATCACATATACGCTGACCACGTCAGCCGAGGCGGGGGACAAGCCGCTTACGCTGCGTCAGACTCCTACATGCCAGGCGGCTCGCGACAGCGCGTCGGCGTAGGGTTTTTCTGGTAGCGCAGATAATCGAGTACCATTTTGGGGCGGACAGGCAATCTGTTCGCCCCTATTTTGTAAGGAGAGCGCATGAAGTACTTTGGCACCGACGGCTTTCGCGGTGAGGCTAACGTTGGGCTGACGGTAGAGCACGCTTATAGGATTGGCCGTTTTGTGGGCTGGTATTACGGCGCCAACCGCGAGCGCAAGGCGCGCGTCATCGTGGGTAAGGACACGCGTCGCTCGAGCTATATGTTCGAGGCGGCGCTGGTGAGTGGCCTGGTCGCGAGCGGTGCGGACGCCTATATGCTGCACGTGATCCCCACGCCGGGCGTAGCGCATCAGACCGTGGAAGGCTGCTTCGATTGCGGCATCATGATCAGCGCGAGCCACAACCCGTTTTGCGATAACGGCATTAAGCTCGTCAATAGCGACGGTTTTAAGATGGACGAGGACGTACTGGAGCTCATCGAGGACTACGTCGATGGCAAGAGCGAGGTGCCGCTGGCCACGGGCAACCACATCGGCGCCACGGTGGACTACATGCAGGGCCGCAACCGCTACATTGCCTCGCTCATCGCCAGCGCGAACTTTTCGCTGCAGGGCGTCAAGATCGGCATCGACTGCGCCAACGGCTCGGCGTCCTCGGTGGCCAAGCCGGTGTTCGACGCGCTGGGCGCCGACGTGCGCGTGATCAATGCCGCGCCCGATGGTTTTAACATCAACGTCGACTGCGGCTCCACGCATATGGAGCGCCTGCAGCGCCACGTGGTGGAGCAAGGCCTGGACGTGGGTTTTGCCTATGACGGCGATGCCGACCGCTGCCTGGCCGTGGATGAGCGCGGGCGCGTGGTCGATGGCGACCAGATCCTGTACGTGTGCGGCGTGTACCTGAACAAGCACGGTCGCCTTTCGGGCGGTACCGTGGTTCCGACGATTGCCAGCAACTTTGGCCTGATCAAGTCGTTGGAGCTTGCCGGCCTAAGTGCCGTGACCAGCGGTGTGGGCGACCGTCACGTGTATGCCAAGATGCGCGAGGGCGGTTACAGCCTAGGCGGCGAGCAGACGGGCCATACGATCTTTGGCGATATCGAGCGCACGGGCGACGGCATTATGACCTCGCTGCGCGTGATGGAAGTGATTCGTGCCGAGCGCGAGACGCTCTCGCAGCTCACGGCTCCGTGCAAGCTGCTGCCGCAGGCGCAGGTGGCCGTGCGCGTGGCGGACAAGGACGCCGCGCTCGAGAACATGGGCGTGCAGAACGCCATCGCCGAGGCCGAGGCTGCGCTGGCAGGCGAGGGCCGCGTGCTCGTACGCAAGAGTGGAACCGAGTCGGTTATCCGCGTGCTGGCCGAGGCGCCCGACCAAGCATCCGCCGATGCCGCCATGAAGCGCATCGCCAACGCACTCGAGGCTCTGTAGTTACGCGATTTTACCAAACCGCGTAACTGCTCGACGCTGCAAACGCCCCTAAGCGGCAATCTGACGTTCAATTTCAAGGGCGCGACCAGAAGGTCAGCGCCCTTTCATTTCACGTCACCTTGCTCGCTTGGGGCCGTTTTCGCTGACGTTGCCAAGACATCGGCGTCAACATGGTTGGCGTTGGCGATGGCGTGCTGGTCAATCCTTACAGCTCGTACAGCGTGGTGAACTTGTCCTGCAGGTAGCTGCAGTAGTAGCGGGCATCGAACGCCATGCCGCATGCGCCCTTGATGAGCTCCGGCGCGTCCTTGGCGCGGCCCCACTGCCAAATGTGCTCGCCCAGCCACGCGCGGACGGGTGCCAAGTCGCCGCTCGCACAGGCGCCGTTGAGGTCGACACCGTCGCGGCACATGGCCGGCACAAACATGGCGTCGTAGGCGCTGCCCAACGCATACGTGGGGAAGTAGCCAAACGATCCGCCGCTCCAGTGCGTATCCTGCAGACAGCCGCGCGTGTCGTCGGGAACGGGAATGCCCAGGTACTCGTCCATTAAGCGGTTCCAAAGCGCAGGGATGTCCTTGGCCGTGGCCTCGCCGGCAAACAGCATGCGCTCGATCTGGTAGCGCACCATAATATGCAGCGGGTAGGTGAGCTCGTCCGCCTCGGTGCGGATCAGCGACGGCTGCGCAATGTTCACGGCGCGGTAGAGCGTGTCCTCGTCCACGTTGCCGTAGACTTCGGGCGCGTGACGGCGCAGCACTTCGAGCAGCGGTCCCATAAAGGCGCGGCTGCGGCCAACGGTGTTCTCAAAGAAGCGGCTCTGGCTCTCGTGGATGCCCATGGAGGTGCCACCCTCAAGACAGGTGCGCGCATAGGCAGGATTGACACCCAGCTCGTACATGGCGTGCCCCGCCTCGTGGATGATGCTGTAGACGTTGGAGATACAGTCGTCCTCGTAGATGTGCGTGGCGATGCGCGCGTCGCCCACCGAGAAGCCCTCGCTAAACGGGTGCTCGGTAAAGGCAAGCGTGGTGTCGTCCAGGTTCAGGCCGACAAGCTTCATCAGGTCGAAGCTCATGGCACGCTGGGCGGCCTCGGGCACGCGGGCGTGCAAAAAGTCGGCAGCCGGCTGCTGGCCGCGCTCGCCGATGGCGTGCACGAGCGGCACGACCGTGGCCTTGACCTCATCGCAAAACGCATCGAAGCTCTTGACGGAAAGGCCGCGCTCGTACTGGTCGAGCCAAACGTCGTATGGGTCGCGCTTGGGGTCCATGAGCTCGGCCTGATGCTTAAGTTGGGCGACGATTCTATCCACATAGGGCTCAAAGCTTGCCCAGTCGTTGGCTGCCTTGGCCTTGTGCCACACGGCGTCCGCCTCGCAGGTGAGCCTGGTCCAGGCCTCGGCTTCTTCGGTGGGGATGGCACTGGCCTCACGTTGATCGCGGCCGAGCACACGAATCTCGTCGAGCAGCTGCGGATCGTCGATCTTGCCGCCCGCGACGGTCTCTCGTGCCAGCGAGCGCACAAGTTCGATAGACTTTTTGCTGGTCAGCAGCTTGTGATGCTCGCCAGCAAGGGTGCCCATAGCATCGGCGCGGGCCGCGGCGCCGTTGGCGGGAGCAATGGTCGCGCCGTCAAACTCGGCAATCTTGAGCAGGTACTCGCGAGTCCACAGCTTGCCCTCGAGCTTACGGAATTTTTTGACAGCCTTATCGACCTTCATGCCTTTGGGCGTCTTATCCGCTGCGGGCTTGGCCATCTTATCCTTGTTCTTTCCCATACCATATCCTTGATCTCGCAGGTCGCCCGTCGCACGCGGCGGCGCGGCCAGTTTGCACAGCTACCTGCCTTGTACCCAGTGCGAACAAAACGGAACGCGGCGATATGCTCGCAGAATGTGTTATCCTATAGCCCAATGCGTTGACGGAGAGGGTTTTGCCCGCCGCGTCGCCGGCAAGAGAGGGAAGGTCATGGGCTGCAAGCCTTCCTGCGGTGGCAAGGGCCAAGCGTTCACTCCCGAGCAGCGACCTCAACGGGCGCGCGGCTAGCGGCGGCGAAGCCCCAGTAGGGAAGCCGTGAGCCTCGCGATAAGGGGTGCAGAGTGGGCACGGCGGGCCAGACATCCGCTGGGTCAAACAAGGTGGTACCGCGGAATTCAACCGTCCTTGGGCAATGCACATGCCCGAGGACGGTTTTTTGTTACCGAACCGGGCCGCGCATCCGCAGCATCGGGCGGCGTCAGCCGTCCCGGAGCGCGGATGCGCGAGAGACGAAAGGGAAGACATGAGTCTGATTGATGATCTGGTCAAACTCGAGGAAGAGGCCAAGGAGCTCGTCGCAGGCGCCGACGACGCAGCCAAGCTCGAGGCTGCGCGCGTTGAGCTGCTCGGCCGCAAGGGCCGCATCACCGGCCTGATGCGCATGATGGGCAAGCTCGCCCCCGAGGATCGTCCCGTGATGGGCAAGCGAGCCAACGAGATGCGCCAGCTGATTGAGGGCATGCTCGATGAGCGCAACACCGAGATGAAGGCCGCCGCCCTCAAGCGCGCACTGGAGCACGACGCCGTCGACATCACGCTGCCGGGCATCCGTCCGCAGATCGGCCACCAGCACCTGATCAAGCAGATTATCGAGGAGGCCGAGGACATCTTCTGCGGCATCGGCTACACCGTCGAGTCCGGCCCCATGGTCGACACCTCCTACTACAACTTCACCGCGCTCAACGCCCCCATGGATCACCCGAGCCGCTCGGCCCGCGATACCTTCTACGTGGTCGACAACAACCCCGGCAGCGTCGCGCACCCCGAGGCTCACGCCCACGGCGAGTCCGACGTGCTGCTGCGCACCCAGACCTCGGGCGTGCAGATCCACACCATGGAGTCGCAGAAGCCGCCCATCTACATGATCTGCCCGGGCACCGTCTACCGTCCCGACACGGCCGATGCCTGCCACCTGCCGCAGTTCAACCAGATCGAGGGCCTGGTCGTCGACGAGGGCATCACCTTTGGCGATCTGAAGGGCACGCTCGACTACTTTGTTAAGTGCATGTTTGGCGAGGATCGCAAGACGCGTTACCGCCCGCACTTCTTCCCCTTCACCGAGCCCAGCTGCGAGGTGGACGTGAGCTGCCACGTGTGCGGCGGCAAGGGCTGCAACTTCTGCAAGCACAGCGGCTGGATCGAGATCTTGGGCTGCGGCATGGTCGACCCCAACGTCCTGATCAACTGCGGCATCGACCCCGAGAAGTACACCGGCTTCGCCTTTGGTATTGGCGCCGAGCGCGTCGCGGCCCTGCGCTACGACCTGCCGGACCTCAGAACGCTCATGACGGGCGATATGCGCTTCTTAAATCAGTTCTAGGCCCGGCGGCTTTCCCAAGCACCGCACCTTGCCTTTCAATCGTCGGTTGCGTACCTAAGTACGCGGCCCTCCTCTTTCAAGGCAATCTGCGGCACTTGGAAAACCCGTCTCCGTTGCAGTTTTTTGGCTCAAAGCCGCATTTATGAAAGGAGACCAGTTAGATGCGCGTTTCTTACGACTGGCTCAAGACCATGATCGATATTCCGGAGGATCCCAAGACCCTTTCGGACGAATATATCCGTACCGGCACTGAGGTCGAGGCGATTGACACCGTGGGAGAATCCTTCGACCACGTGGTGACCGCCAAGGTGCTCACCAAGACCCCGCACCCCGATAGCGACCATATGTATGTGTGTTCGGTCGACGTGGGTGACAAGAACCTCGACGCCGACGGCAATCCCGCTCCGCTGCAGATCGTCTGCGGCGCGCAGAACTTCGAGGCCGGCGACCACATCGTCACGGCCATGATCGGCGCAGTTCTGCCCGGCGACGTCAAGATCAAGAAGAGCAAGCTTCGCGGCGTCGTGTCCATGGGCATGAACTGCTCCGCACGCGAGCTCGGCCTGGGCGGCGACCACTCTGGCATTATGATCCTGCCCGAGGATACGCCCTGCGGCATGCCGTTTGCCGAGTATGTGGGCTCGAGTGATACTGTGCTCGACTGCGAGATCACGCCCAACCGCCCCGACTGCCTGTCCATGATCGGCATGGCCCGCGAGACCGGCGCCATTTTCGATCGCGATTTCCACGTTGAGCTGCCCGCCATCAAGGCGGAGACTGGCCGCGCGACCGACGACGAGCTTTCCGTCGAGATTGCCGACGAGGGCCTGTGCGACCGCTATGTCGCCCGCATCGTGCGCAACGTGAAGGTCGGCCCGTCGCCCGACTGGATGGTCAAGCGCCTTAACGCCCTGGGCGTGCGTCCGCACAACAACATCGTCGACATCACCAACTACGTGATGATGCTCACCGGTCAGCCGCTGCACGCCTTTGACCTGGACACCTTTGCCGAGCGCGATGGCCACCGTCGCGTGGTGGTTCGCGCCGCCCAGCAGGATGAGAAATTCACGACGCTCGATGGCGAAGAGCGCGTGCTCGACGCCGGCATGGGCCTTATCACCGACGGCGAGCGCCCCGTGGCGTTGGCCGGCGTTATGGGCGGCATGGATTCCGAGATCGAGGACGACACCGTCGACGTGATGGTCGAGAGCGCTTGCTTCAACGCCGGTCGCACCTCGCACACCAGCCGCGATCTGTCGCTGATCTCCGACGCCTCCATTCGCTTTGAGCGCCAGGTTGACGAGACTGGCTGCGTGGATGTCGCCAACGTTACCTGCGCGCTCATCGAGGAGATCGCCGGCGGCGAGGTTGCTCCCGGCTATGTCGATGTTTTCCCCGCGCCCAAGACCATCGACAGCATCAAGCTGCGCCTGGCCCGCGTGCATGCCATCTGCGGTGCCGACATCGAGCCCGATTTTATCGAGCGTTCGCTTACCCGTCTGGGCTGCACCGTCGAGCGCGACGGCGAGGACTTTATGGTTACCCCGCCGAGCTTCCGTCCCGACCTGCCGCGCGAGATTGACCTGATCGAGGAGGTCCTGCGCCTATGGGGCATGGGCCGTGTGACGGCGACCATCCCGGCTGCCAAGAACCACATCGGCGGCCTGACCCGCGAGCAGAAGCTCACCCGCAAGGTCGGCGAGATCCTGCGCGCCTGCGGCCTCAACGAGACCACGACCTTTGGCTTTGCCGCCCCGGGCGACCTGGAGAAGATCGGCATGTCCACCGAAGGCCGCGGCTGCCCCGTGGTGCTCATGAACCCGCTGGTGGCCGAGCAGACCGAGATGCGTCGTTCGCTGCTGCCGGGCCTGCTGCAGTCCGTGGCCTACAACGAGGCGCACGGTACGCCCAACGTGCACCTGTACGAGGTCGGCAGCCTGTTCCACGGTCGCGAGAACGCCAGCCTGCCCAAGGAGACCAAGTCCGTCGCGGGTGTGCTCTCGGGCCAGTGGAGCGAGCAGTCTTGGAACATGAAGTACCGTAAACTGCGTTTCTTCTTTGGCAAGGGTATCGTCGAGGAGCTGCTCGCCCAGCTGCGCATCGAGAAGGTTCGCTTCCGTCCCGTCGAGGGCGAGGGCTATGCCTTTTTGCAGCCGGGTCGTGCGGCCGAGGTTCTGTCCGGCGGCACCGTGCTGGGTTGGGTCGGCGAGATCCACCCCGAGGCGCGCGAGGCCTGCGGCATCGACGAGGTTGTCGTTGCCTTTGAGCTTGACCTGGACAAGCTGATCAAGGGCGCCCGCAACCAGGAGAACTACCGCGAGTTCTCGCAGTACCCGGCCGTTGAGCACGACCTTGCCATTGTGGTCGACAATGCCGTGACCTGCGAGGATCTTGAGCGCCGTATTACCAGCGCCGGCGGCAAGCTGCTCGAGGGCGTGCGTCTGTTCGACGTCTATCGCGATCCGGTCCGCATCGGCAAGGGCAAAAAGTCCATGGCCTTTGCGCTTACGTATCGCTCCGATGACCACACGCTCACCAGCGAAGAGGTCGAGAAGGCGCACCAGAAGATCGTCACCAAGGTGTGCAAGGGCGTAAACGGCGAGGTCCGCTCGTAATCTTTGCCGTTCGGAACCCGCCCCCTGCGGGGTTTTCACGGCAACGTCCTCGCCGCTTCGCGGCTGCGGGATGTTGCCTTAGAAAACCCCTTTCGGGGGCGGGTTCCTGCGTTAACCTTGTTGCGAGCGGACCGCACCTTCTTCCGGGTGACCGGAAAGTTGGGAGTGCATGGGCCTTTATTGGACGGTGCGTGGACCTGGGTTAATAACGTACGTATTGCAAGGGCGTGCTGCGTTGTGGGCGGTGCGCCTTTTTGTTAGTATGCTGAGTCGGTGTTACGGATTGTTGGAAACGTAACACGCAACGTTCTGATTGAGAGGGCTCATGCATATTCCCGATAACTATCTGTCCCCGCAGACCGATGCCGTCATGGCGGTGGCGATGGTGCCCGTTTGGGTCCATTGCATCAAAAAGGTACGCGCCACGCTCGATCGCGAGCATATGGCGTTCCTGGGCATCTGTGCCGCATTTTCCTTCTTGCTCATGATGTTCAACGTGCCGCTCCCCGGTGGCACCACTGGTCACGCCGTTGGTGGCGCGCTCATCGCACTGCTGCTGGGTCCCGAGGCCGCTGCCATCGCGGTTTCGGTCGCGCTGGCGCTGCAGGCGCTGCTGTTTGGCGACGGCGGCGTTCTGTCCTTTGGCGCAAACTGCTTTAACATGGCCTTTGTGCTGCCGTTTACCGCTGCTATCGTGTTCCGTGCGCTCAACAGCCGTCTGCACGACAAGAGCTGGGGCACCTCGGTTTCTGCCATCGTGAGCGGTTGGGTCGGCCTGTGTCTGGCGGCCCTGTGCGCGGCGATCGAGTTCGGTATTCAGCCGATGCTCTTCACCAACGCTTCGGGCGCTCCACTGTACTGCCCCTTCCCGCTGTCCGTTGCCATTCCGGCCATGATGATTCCGCATATGTTGGTTGCTGGCGTGGTCGAGGGCGTGGCGACGACCGCCATCTACGGTTTCATTAAGAAGACGGCGCCGAGCGTTATCGTCGGGCCCGAGGCCGTCGATGGCCAGTTTGCTGCCGAGGGCGCTGCCGCCAAGAAGACCTCGCTGGTCCCCACGCTCATCCTGGTCGCCGTGCTTGTCGTGGCCACGCCGCTGGGCCTGTTGGCCACAGGTGACGCATGGGGCGAGTGGGACGCCGAGGGCGCCGCGACCGCCGTCCAGGAGGCTGGTGACGACAGTCTGCAGGCTTCGGTCGGTCTCGACACTCCGACCTTTGCCGATGCCCTGCCCACGGGCGATTATCTGCAGGCCTATTCCGAGGAGCAGGGCCTTGGCTTTGCCGGCCAGGCCGCGATGTATATTCTTTCGGGCGTGATTGGCGTGGCGGTGCTCACCATCGCATTCCGCCTGGTCTCGCTGACGGTCAAGGAAAGCGGTGCTCATGGCAATAGCCGAGCTGCCTAGTTGGCTTGCGGCCGAGGAGCGATACGAGCCCGCGGGGGCTCGGCATCGTGTAATGCAAAAGAATGTCCTGCACCTGGCGAGCCTGCTTGAGCGGGTTCGCCTGGGTGGAGGCGCGAACAAGGGCGGGTCGATGGTCGACCGCGCCCTTTCTTGCGTTTCGGCTCCGGTGCGCCTGTTAGGGATGTTCGTTTGCGTCCTGTGCGTGTGTCTGACGCAAAGCCCGCTGTACCTGATGTTGATGGCGGCGATCGCGTTGGTGCTGGTCGCGGTGCGCCCCGTACGCGGGCTGCGCGCTACCTTTGTGCCGGCGTTGGCTGCCGCGGGGTTTGCCGTGGTTCTGGCGCTGCCTGCCCTGCTGCTGGGTGCTTCTGCCTCGGGCGCCATGCTCAAGATTGCACTCAAGACGTTCATTAACGTGTCGCTGGTGCTGGGTGTTTCGTGGACGCTCACCTGGAGCCGCATGTCGGCGGCGCTTAAGATGCTGCACCTGCCCGACGAGGTCATCTTTACTTTCGATATGGCGCTCAAGCATATCGAGGTGCTGGGACGCACAGCGCACGATCTGTGCGAATCGGTCATGCTGCGCAGCGTCGGTTCCGCGCCTGCGGGTTTTTCGCGCACCGACTCGCTGGCGGGTATCATGGGCATGACGTTTATCAAGGCGATGGAGTGCAGCCGCGCGATGGACGAGGCTATGCTTTGCCGCGGCTTTGCCGGCGTGTACCCGGCGCCTGCACGCGCCGGGTTTGGCTGGCGCGATGCGGTCTATGCGGCCGGCGTGGTTCTGCTCGCCGTGTTGTGCGCGGTGCTGTAGGCGCTGCTGGTTCCGGCTGGGGATGCAACTAGGGAAGGGCGACGTTTTGACGATCGATATGAATAGTGCGGCGGGCACGAACGGTGCGGGCGGCGCCGAGGCCACGCCGCTCATCGAGCTGCGCGACGTGGTGTTCTCCTATGCGGGCCATACGGTTGTCGATGGTGTGTCGCTGCAGGTCGATCGTGGTGAACTCGTTGCCCTGCTCGGTCCCAACGGCTGCGGTAAGACGACGATTATGCGCCTTATTAACGGCCTTGAACTCGCGGACGCAGGGGCATACCTGTTTGACGGGCACGCGATCGACGCGGCGTTTCTAAAGGATTCCGCGGCCGCTCAGCGTTTTCATCAGCGCGTAGGTTTTGTGTTTCAAAATGCCGACGCCCAGCTGTTCTGCGCTACGGTGGGCGAGGAAGTTGCTTTTGGTCCCGCGCAGATGGGGCTGCCGGCAGACGAGCTCGAGCGCCGCGTGCGCGATGCCATGGAGCTGTTCCAGGTTGCCGATCTGGTCGATGCCTCGCCCTATCAGCTTTCGGGCGGGCAAAAGAAGCGCGTGGCGCTGGCTGCCGTCGTGTCGATGAACCCCGATATCCTGGTGCTCGACGAGCCTACCAACGGACTTGACGAGGACTCGTGCGACATCGTGGTCAACTTTCTACTGGCCTATGTTGCTGCCGGTAAGACGGTCTTGATGAGCACGCACCATCAGGATTTGGTACGACGCCTGGGTGCCCGCGCCATCTATATCGATCGATATCACCATGTGGTCGAGGCGCCGGTGTCTTCGTATGGAACCGAGAGCGGCGCTGCGGAATAGTTGCTGCGTAGAGCGTGCGTAGCGGCCCGCGCGGCTTTGCCGTGATGGTATAGTTATCCAGGTTTTTATGGGGGTGGCTATGCCAAGCTGGAACATTCATATCGCTCAGACGGAGCGTTTGCTGGAGTGCACCGGCGCGCTTGCCAATAGCGTGCGCGACCGCAATGCCTTTTTGTTTGGCTGCGTGGTTCCGGATATCTTCGTGGGCTATATGGTCCCTGGTATCGCTGATCCCATTCCGTATCGCATTACGCACTTTGCAAACCCCGAGCCTATCCCTAAGCCGCGCGAGCACGAGTTCTGGGATACCTATGTGGCGCCGCTGCTCAAAGGGGCGTCTGTTGGTACGCCGGCTGCCGCGACCTCGATCGCCGAGGAGCGCGAGCGACTCAATCGGGTGCATTATCCCCAACGCTACAAGGACGCCGAGCCGGTTGCTGGTCCCGGTGCTAGCGAGCTTTCGCTCGCGCCCGGTGACGTGGCGCAGTCGCTGCTCGATTTAACGCTGGGCGTCTGGTCGCATCTGGTGGCCGACACGGTATGGAACACGCGTGTGAACCAGTATCTGGAAGTACACGGCGGCAAGCCGTGCGAGGAATTCCGCATTAAAAAGCAGGGCGATTTTGACTGGTTTGGTAAGACGCTGGGCATCGTTTCCATTCCGCGCGCGACCAATCGCCTGTATACTGCGGCGACGCGTTTTGGTCAGTATCCCATCCATAAGGAGTATGTGCTCAAGACCATCGGCGTTATGCACGAGATTGTACGCGAAAACCCCGGCGAGCCCGATCATCCGCCGTATCGCCTGCTAACCGAGGAGTTTTTCGATGCAACGTTTACCGAGGTCATCGAGCTGACCGAGGCGGGATTTGCGGCTCGCGTTGCTGCTTCTGACGTTCCCGCAGTCCCCCTGATCGCTAGCTGCTAGCCGGCCGGCTTGACGGCGAACAGCTCATCCCAATCGACCAATAGCTCCCGCCGCAGGGCATCTTCGGTGGTACGCTCCTGATCGGTCTTTGGGATGTAGGGGAGCCCAGCCTTTTTATGAATGAGCTCGGCGATGTTGTTAAAGCTCTTCGTGTCTTTGATTTGCTCATAGGTTATCTGGATAACGTCATAGCCCATGCTTGTGAGGGCGGTGGTGCGCTCAGCATCGGAGAGACTTGCGGCTTCGCCATCGTGGGCGGAGCGGCCTTGGCATTCCAAGATGACGCCCATGCTGTCGTTGTTGCTCTCGATGAGGATATCGGCGTAGCAGCAGGTTTTGTCATGCAGTGAGCGCGCGGCGTCGCTGAGTGGGATGCGCACGTTGTTTGCGATGTTGATGCCCATGCCGCCCTCGTTGCGGGGGAGCGAGACAAGCATAGAGGCCTGTACTTCGAAGGGCGAGGCGGTCTGCCCCGTCATGTGCTCGGCCGCCCAGCGCAGTTGTTTAACGCCGCGCAGGCCTGCAGCCTGCTTGGCGAACGCGGCGATATCCGCCGCGCTGAGGAGCGGCGGGCGCTTCCACAAATTGGTGTCATTGCCCTTGGTGTCGACAACACGCTCCCAGCAGCAGTTGGGTGGAATGAGCTTAAGCGAAATAGCTTCATCAAGTTGTTGTTGCGTTCGCTCGCAGGGCTTAAACACTGCAAAGGAGCCGCACATCTCGTAGCAAGCCATGAGTAGCTGGTTGCGTGAGACCTGCGTAGCAAGGCTGAGCAGCGTAAACTCGGGCGACGTGACATCAAATCCATGTTCAGTTTGCCTAAACGACCCGGGAGGCGGCTCTTGGGTCAGGAGGTGCGATTTAAACAGGCTTCGCGACCCGGATTGTGCTCGAGTGAATACAAACCTGTGAAGCGGTGCGTGAAGTAGGTCTTTTACAACTGCATGACTTCCGAGGCCGCAACATCTGCGATCCATATTGCCAAGGCTAATGGCGGGGTAAAGCCCTAATACCTGCGGCGGGATACAGTGATAGTAAAAAGCGGATTGACCGCATAGCGTCAGGTCCATGATATCCTCCTGGTCGAAATGTGCTTTTGGACCGTGCGATGCCAGCGTCAATTCGGAAGTATGCGGCAAAATCTGAACCCTGTGAGCAGACCTGGCTTTTGAGGCCAGTTTATCAGGCATTTTGTTGCGAAAAAACGGGGTGTGCTCGGAGGTCTCAGAATTTGCCGCATACTTCCGAAAACGCGGTCGATCTGGCTCTTGCTAAAACGATTTAGCAGCGTCGGGTAAGGTGTGGTTTCGCCATCGGGCGAACACTTTTAGCGCTTGGGACTTTATTTTTGGGCCTCGAAAGGTGGATTTCGCGCTTTTGGTAAAGAAATGGGTGCGTGTTTTGCCGTGTGCCGGCATTGACACAGAAAAAGGGCCCGGAAGGCGAAGCCTTCCGGGCCCTTTACAATGCAAACATGCTTGCAAGTACGACTTAACGCACCTGAGCGACGTAAGCGACGTTGGTCGAGGAGACCTTGTCTTCGAGCTGGACGCTCATGCGGGGATCGCCGGCGGTGGCGACGGTCAGATCGCCGGCCTCGACGTAGCCGAGCTCCTTAGCGGTCTCGATCGCCTTGACGATCGTGCCGTTGACGGTGCCCTGGGTAATCTCGGCCTGGTGCGGGATAACGCCCCAGTACATGATCATCTGCTGGACGGCCCACTCGTGGCGGGAGAACGCGCAGATCGGCATGTTGGGACGGAAGTGCGAGATCAGGCGTGCGGTACGACCGGTGGTCGTCGGCACGGTGATGCACTTGGCGCCAACGGTGGTGGCCATGTTCACAGCGGACATACCCACAACGTTGTTGACGACGCGGGTGCCGTGAGCATCGGCCGGAACCTCGAGCGGAGCGTGGGCCGGGAGGTACTTCTCGGTCTCGAGAGCAATGCTGGCCTGCATCTTGACGGCCTCGACCGGGTACTTACCGGCAGCGGACTCGCCGGACAGCATGACGGCGTCGGTGCCGTCATAAATGGCGTTAGCAACGTCGGCAACCTCGGCGCGCGTCGGGCGCGGGTTCTGCTGCATGGAGTCGAGCATCTGCGTAGCGGTGATAACGGGCTTGTAGGCCGCGTTGCACTTGGCGATGATCTCCTTCTGGATGTGCGGAACGAGCTCGGGCTTGATCTCGATGCCCAGGTCGCCACGGGCGACCATGATGCCGTCGGAAGCCTCGAGAATCTCGTCGAAGTTCTCGACGCCCAAGGCGCACTCGATCTTCGGGAAGATCGTCACGTGCTCGCCGCCGTTCTCGCGGCAAAGCTCGCGGATGCCGCGGACGGACTCGCCGTCACGGATGAAGGAAGCGGCGATGTAGTCGATGTTCTCGGTCAGGCCAAAGAGGATGTCCTGACGATCGCGCTCGGTGATGGCGGGCAGCGAGATGTTGACGTTGGGCATGTTGACGCCCTTGCGCTCGCCGATCAGGCCGTCGTTCTTAACGACGCAGGTCATGTCCTGGCCACTGACGGACTCGACCTCGAGGGCAACCAGGCCGTCATCGATCAGGATGAGGGAGCCCTTCTCGACCTCGGAAGGCAGAGCCAGGTAGTCGAGGGAGATGTGCTCAGCGGTGCCGTGGAAATCCTCGGACGTGGGCTGAGCGGTGACGACGATCTTATCGCCGGTCTTGACGGCAACCTTCTTGCCGTCGACCAGAAGGCCGGTGCGGACCTCGGGGCCCTTGGTGTCGAGCAGGATGCCGACAGGCAGACCGAGCTCCTTGGAAATACGGCGGACGCGCTCGATGCGACCGTGGTGCTCGTCGTAGGAGCCGTGCGAGAAGTTAAAACGGGCGACGTTCATGCCCGCCTTGATCATCTCGCGGATGGTCTCGTCGCTATCGCAGGCGGGACCCATGGTGCATACAATCTTAGTGCGCTTGTACATTCAGACCTCCATCTGACATCGTCTTGCGCTGATAGATAAACCATAAGAAATAAAACCGAGATGATTATAACGAAATGCCGACCGAATACCCCAAAAAATCGACCGTATGCCGAAATGGAAGTTCATTTTTTGCGGGAAAAACGGTATATGAAAAATCTTTACCAACCACTCCAACCGCTGCTATCTGGGCGATATGTCAGTTTGGCGATGTGCCGAAGAAAAAACGTTTTACCAATGTTGAGCATCACACGGTCTGCACCGTTGCGTGCGGACCATATTTCCAAACCGATTGTTTTGGCTAGACGCGTCGCTTTGGGGTACCATAGCTCCACTATCAACTGCCGCTCAGCACGGCAGCCTTGATGAGCCCTTGCCCTTCTCCTGGGAATTATGATCGGGCATCAATCTGCTGAGTGGCCCGAATCCCAGGAGGGGACTCTATATGCAAAAGGAATACCTGTCCGCCGCGGCGGAGGTGCTCAGCGACCAAGGTGTCGATGAGAACCTCGGCCTGAGCAACGACGAGGCGTCTTCGCGCCTCGCCAAGACAGGCCCTAACAAGCTCGAGGAAGCCGAGAAGACGCCGCTGTGGAAGCGTTTCTTTGAACAGATGGCTGACCCTATGGTCATCATGCTGATCGTTGCCGCCGTCATCAGTGCGCTCACGGGCATGGTCAAGGGCGAGCCCGACTTTGCCGATGTTGCCATCATCATGTTCGTCGTTATCGTCAACTCGGTGCTGGGCGTGGTCCAGGAAGCCAAGAGCGAGGAGGCCCTCGAGGCCCTGCAGGAGATGAGTGCGGCGCAGTCCAAGGTGCTACGCGACGGCAAGCTCGTGCACCTGCCGAGCGCCGAGCTCGTGCCCGGCGACGTGATCATGCTCGAGGCGGGCGACTCCGTCCCGGCCGACTGCCGCGTGCTCGAGAGCGCCACGATGAAGATCGAAGAGGCCGCGCTCACCGGCGAGTCCGTGCCCGTCGAGAAGCATGCCAACGTGATCGAGCTCGCCGCCGGCACCGACGACGTGCCGCTCGGCGACCGTAAGAACATGTGCTATATGGGCTCCACCGTCGTGTACGGCCGCGGTCGCGCCGTCGTGGTCGGCACCGGCATGAACACCGAGATGGGCAAGATCGCCGGCGCCCTGGCCGAGGCCAAGGAAGAGCTCACGCCGCTGCAGGTGAAGCTCGCCGAGCTCAGCCGCATCCTCACCATCATGGTGATCGTCATCTGCGTCGTCATCTTTGGCGTTGACATCCTCCGCCACGGCGTGGGCAACGTCCTTACCGATCCGACTGCCCTGCTCGACACCTTTATGGTTGCCGTCTCGCTCGCCGTCGCCGCCATCCCCGAGGGCCTTGTTGCCGTCGTGACCATCGTCCTTTCGCTTGGCGTGACCAAGATGGCCAAGCGCCAGGCGATTATCCGCAAGCTCTCTGCTGTCGAGACCCTTGGCTGCACACAGACCATCTGCTCCGACAAGACCGGTACCCTTACCCAGAACAAGATGACCGTCGTCAAGCACGAGCTCGCTGCGCCCAAGGAGAAGTTCCTGGCCGGCATGGCGCTTTGCTCCGATGCCCAGTGGGACGAGGAGCTGGGCGAGGCCGTGGGCGAGCCGACCGAGTGCGCGCTCGTCAACGACGCCGGCAAGGCTGGCCTCACCGGCCTGACTGCCGAGCATCCGCGCGTGGGCGAGGCCCCGTTCGACTCGGGCCGCAAGATGATGTCCGTGATCGTCGAGACCTTGGATGGCGAGTACGAGCAGTACACCAAGGGCGCGCCCGACGTGGTGATCGGCCTGTGCACCCATATCTACGACGGCGACAGGGTCGTCCCGCTGACCGAGGAGCGTCGCGCCGAGCTCGTGGCCGCCAACAAGGCCATGGCCGACGAGGCTCTGCGCGTGCTGGCGCTGGCAAGCCGCACCTACACCGAGGTCCCGAGCGACTGCAGCCCCGCTGCGCTCGAGCACGACCTGGTCTTCTGCGGCCTGTCCGGCATGATTGACCCGGTTCGTCCCGAGGTGGCCGAAGCCATCCGCGAGGCCCACGACGCTGGCATTCGCACCGTCATGATCACGGGCGACCACATCGACACCGCCGTGGCCATCGCCAAGCAGCTGGGCATCGTCACCGATCGCAGCCATGCCATCACCGGTGCCGACCTCGATCGCATGAGCGACGAGGAACTCGACGCGCACATCGAGGACTACGGCGTGTACGCCCGCGTCCAGCCCGAGCACAAGACACGCATCGTCGAGGCTTGGAAGTCGCGCGACCAGATCGTGGCCATGACGGGCGATGGCGTCAACGACGCCCCGTCCATCAAGCGCGCCGACATTGGCGTTGGCATGGGCATCACCGGTACCGACGTCACCAAGAACGTCGCCGACATGGTACTTGCCGATGACAACTTCGCTACCATCATCGGCGCCTGCGAAGAAGGTCGTCGCATCTACGACAACATCCGCAAGGTCATCCAGTTCCTGCTTTCGGCTAACCTTGCCGAGGTCTTCTCGGTGTTTATCGCCACGCTCATCGGCTTTACCATCTTCCAGCCGGTGCAGCTGCTGTGGGTGAACCTGGTCACCGACTGCTTCCCCGCGCTCGCGTTGGGCATGGAGGACGCCGAGGGCGACATCATGAAGCGCAAGCCGCGCAACGCCAAGGACGGTGTCTTTGCCGGACATATGGGCCTGGACTGTGTGGTCCAGGGCCTTATCATCACCGTGCTGGTGCTGGCGAGCTTCTTTGTGGGCGTGTACTTTGACATGGGCTACATCCACATCGCCGATATGATCGCCGGCAATGCCGACGAGGAAGGCGTGATGATGGCGTTCATCACGCTCAACATGGTCGAGATTTTCCACTGCTTCAATATGCGCAGCCGTCGTGCGTCGCTGTTCACCATGAAGAAGCAGAACAAGTGGCTGTGGGCTTCCGCCGCGCTGGCGCTGGTGCTGACGGTGATCGTAACCGTGCAGCCGACGCTTGCCGAGATGTTCTTTGGCCCCGTGACGCTTGAGCTCAAGGGCGTTGTCGCTGCCCTGGGCCTGGCCTTCCTGATCATCCCGCTGATGGAGATCTACAAGGCGATCATGCGCGCGGTCGAAAAAGAGTAACGTTCCTGTCCGGGCCCGACCGCCTGCGGGGTTTCCACAGGCACGTCCTCGCCGCTTTGCGGCTGCGGGATGTGCCCTTAGGAAACCCCTCCCGGCGGGCGGGCCCTGCGGTATCCTTGCTGGCTTTTCTCCCGTGCGGATGAAAAGGGCTGAGGGAAAGTTTGTGAGCTGGTCGGGCTTTGCCCGGCCAGCTCTTTTTGATTTAAAATACCTGCTCAGTTTTGATTTTTGGTGCTGGGAGGCATTTGTGGGCAAGGCTAAGGCTAAGGCGAAGAAAAAGACGACGGGGGCGCGGGCTAAGCGCGATCGTCGTCGGAAGCTTGCGACCGAAGCCCCTGCATCTGCTGAGGAGTTGCTGGCGAGTGTACCGGGGCTTGACGCGCTGCAGGATGTTCCGGCGTTCGATGACCTGCCGGTCGATGCGGCTCAGCAGGCTGCATTTGACGACTTTTGCGCACAGGCCGAGGAGCCCGAGCAGATGCAGCTTGGCGCCGTGGTGCGCTTGGATCGTGGGTTTCCGCTGGTGGCGACTGCCGACGATACCTTCCGCGCCGAGCATGCCGTGGGATTTGCCAAGTCGCGCGGTGGGGACGAGGTCCTGCTGCCTGCCGTGGGCGATCGTGTGGCGGTGCGCCGCGCTCCCGGGCACGATATGGGCGTGATTGAATGCGTACTGCCGCGCCGTACGAGCTTTGAGCGTTGGCGCGGCCGTGCCCGCGGAGAGCGCCAGGTGCTCTGCTCCAACGTGGGTAGCGTGCTAATCGTGCAGGCGCTCGGTGCCGGCGAGGTGCTGCTCGACCGTGTGGCGCGCTCGCTGGTGTTGGCGCTCGACTGCGATGCCGAGCCGGTGGTGGTGCTCACCAAGGCTGACCGCTGCGAGGCCGATGAGCTCGAGCGCGATCTGGACCGCGTGCGCCGTCTGGTGGGTCCGGACGTGCGCGTGATCGTGACGTCTTCTGCCGAGGGCCGCGGTCTGGACGAGGTCCGTGCCTGCGTGCCTGCCGGGAGCTGCGCCATGATTCTGGGCGAGTCGGGTGCCGGCAAGTCGACGCTGCTCAATGCACTGCTGGGCCACGATACGTTGGCGACCGGCGGTGTGCGCGAACGCGACGACCAGGGCCGTCACACTACCGTCGCGCGCGTGATGGTGGCGCTGCCGGGCGACGCCGGCGTGATCGCCGATGCCCCGGGTCTGCGCAGTTTGCCGCTCGTGGGTCACGAGCGGGGTCTGGCACGCGCCTTCCCCGAGATTGTCGAGGCATCGCGTGCGTGCCGGTTTGGCGACTGCACGCATACCCACGAACCGGGTTGCGCCGTTCGCGAGGCCGAGGACGCCGGGCAGATCGACAGCCTGCGTCTGGAAACTTTCCAAAATCTGGCGTCATCCATGCGCGTGAGCGCTCAAATGCTCGATCCCGATGTCCATCTGTAATTGATTTTTCCTATGACAGCCGTCTCCCAACTGTTCGGGAGACGGCTTTTTTGCTGCGGAAAAGCCTCGAAACATGCAGTTTGCTGACGTGCTGACCAAAACCTTGCCACGAGCTTGACGGGCTGGTCAGCTTTTGGTCAGCGATTGGTTTGACATCGAAAACCAAGATCGCGATTGCGCCGCTTTGCACTCTGGCCGCCCAGACAATGGTGGTACGGGCATTCGCCCGGCACTGCCATGAGAGGAGCGGCCGTGAACAAGAGCAAGCGCATCGCCATCAGTCTGGTCGCGGGCGTGCTCGCTGCTCTGCTCTGCATGGTTTACGGCTCGTCGATCCGCTCGCAAGCCGAACAGGTCCAGGCTGAGACCTTGGCCAAGTACGGTGGCGATCGCGTCGAGGTATGCGTCGCGGCGCGCGATATCGATGTGGGTGAGACCCTCGATGAGACCAATGTCATAACCCAGGAGTGGCTGACGAGTCTGCTGCCGCGTGACGCGGCGACCGAGCTACGCCAGGTGCGCGGTGACGTGACGACTTCGCGTATTCCCAAAAACGCCGTGATCTGCAATGTCTACACCAAGGCCGAGAGCCACATGCTCGAGGTACCTAAGGGCAAGGTCGCCGTTTCGGTGGCGGTCGATGCCGAGCACTCGGTCGGCGGTGCTGCGGGCGTGGGCAGCTACGTGGACGTGTACGTGCAAAAAGACGGCGTAACCGATCGGCTGTGCGGCGCGTACGTGATCGATACCAGTGAGGATTCCGGTTCCACGCGCGAGGGCAAGATCGAATGGGTGACGCTGGCGGCTGACCCCGAAGACGTCAAGGAACTGCTGGGAGCCTCGGGCAAGGGAACGGTCAGCTTGACGATTCCCGCCACGGCGCGCGGCAAAAAGAGCGGAGGCGACGAGTGATGAAGGCGATCTGGCTTGCGTGCTGCGCGTGCGGCGATTACGGGCTGTTGCAGCGGGAAGTCGAGGGCCGTGATGTGGGTGCACAGGTGCTTCGCGTGGGTGACCTGGACGGGCTAGTTTCCATGGCGCGGGCGTTTCCGTCGCGCCGCGGGGCTGCCATCATCGCGGCGTCTCTGTTTGATACCGAAGATGTGCGCAAGACTGTTGCGCGCCTGACGGCCGAAGGCCGCGTGAGTCGCGTGGTCGTGTTGATAGAAGCGCTCGATCCGTCGGATATCGAGGGGCTGTTTCGCGCGGGGGCGACCGAGGTCATCGCTGCGCACAGTATATGCGGCAACGGGCGTGCGGGCGAGGGAGCGGTTGATTCCGATCGGCGCATGACGATTGAGCCCGATGCTTTTGTTGATAGGGAACCCGGGGTGCCTCGCGCTACAAGAGGCCCGCGTGTTGATGATTATGGAAAAGCGGAAGCCGAGCATGGTCGGCGCCCCCGGAACCCCCTTGTATGCGATGACGCTGGAGGGCCGGCGCAGCATGCTGGCGACTCCCCGGCTGTAGATATGGGATACGTGCACGGCGTGAATCTGGTGGATGAACTCGACGAAGTTGAGGGCTTTGCCGGGTGCGGCGAGTTGTCGCTAATGCAGCATGAGCAGATTGCGCAGAACGAGCCTGCCTCGCAGACCGAACAAGCTGCCATGCCGGCTTGGACGCAGCGTGTGGTTGCGGCGGGGGAGACGGGGGCGCTGCCACCGACGCCCACCCCGCCGCCTCCGATGCCGCCGGCAGACGCTGCCGCTCCGCCGCATCGAGCTCCGGTCATCTGCGCTATTTCGGGTTCGGGCGGTTGCGGCAAGTCGACGATCGTTGCCACCATGGCACACACATCGTCGCTGTTGGGCTTGCGTGCCGCCGTGCTCGACCTGGACCTGATGTTTGGAAACCTTTACGACTTGTTAGGCGTCGATGCTCCGCGCGATATGGCGGCACTTATCGAGCCGTCGGCGGCGGGCACGCTCACCGAGCCGGATATCGTAGCCACATCGATGCGCGTGGCGCCGGGCGTTACGCTCTGGGGTCCCGTCGCGGCGCCCGAGCAAGCTGAGCTCATGGCGCGTCCGGTGGAGCTGCTGCTTGATGTTCTGCGTCGCGAATCCGACGTGGTCTTTATCGATACCTCGGTCTTTTGGGGCGACGCCGTGGCGGCTGCGGTGGCGGCGAGCGACCGTTGCCTGGTCGTTGGCGATGCGGCGGTGTCGTCCGCGACATCGGCGTCGCGCGTCATCGAACTGGCAAGTCGAGTAGGTGTGCCGCGCACGCGCATGAGCGCCGTGTTCAACCGGTTCGGTGCGCGCGGGGCAGACGAGGACGTCGCCATGCGCTTTGAGATTGCCTGTGCGTTGAGCTCCAAGATTCGTATCGCCGATGGCGGGCAGGATCTCGCCGCGCTCATGGCGTTTGGGCGCGCTGACGAGGCGGTGGGGCAGACCAGTGCTTTTGCGACTAGCATGCGCGAGGCCACGCGCGAGATGCTCGTGGAACTGGGGTGCGCCGTCGGCCCTTGGGGCGATATGGTCGCCGACCGTGCAACGCGTACCGAACGCCCGCGTATCCGCCTTCCCTGGTTGCGCGAGGGTGATCAGCGATGAGCCTGCAAACGAGGATTAAGGCTGCCGGCGCTGCAGCGGCGGCAGCGCCTGTAGATGCGGGGCGTCGCCGCGCGGTGAAACGACGCACCAAGCGCGCCGTGATGGACCGCATGGGTTACGACGAAGTGGCGCGTATCAGCGCCTATATCGACCCGGCACTTGCCCGCTCGGAATTGCGTCCTGCGGTGGAGGCGGCGCTCAATGTTGAGGAGCCGACCGATCTCGCGACGCCCGAGCGCGAAACCATCATCGACGAGATTTTGGATGACGTGGTGGGCTTGGGGCCGTTGCAGCCGCTCATCGAGGACGACACCGTTACCGAGATCATGATCAACGGCTGCCGCTCGGCTTTCTTTGAACGCGGCGGCGTCTTGTACCCCATCGAGCATGCGTTTGAGGATGATGAACAGATCCGTGTGCTTATCGACCGCATCATCTCGCCACTTGGCCGCCGTATCGACGAGCGCAGCCCCATCGTCAACGCCCGCCTCAAAACGGGCTATCGCGTCAACGCGGTGATTCCGCCTGTGGCGATTGACGGACCGATTCTCACCATCCGAAAGTTCTCGGACCGTATCTGCTCGCTGGACGAGCTTGTGGGGCTGGGGTCGCTGCCGCTTTGGTATGCGCAGCTGCTGTCGTGCGCGGTGTCGCTGCGACAGGACCTGGCGGTTGCGGGAGGCACGGGATCTGGTAAGACCACCCTGCTCAACGCGTTGTCATGTGAGATTTCCACCGGCGAGCGCATCGTGACGATCGAGGACTCTGCCGAGCTCAAGTTTGCGCATCATCCGCACGTGGTGCGCCTAGAGGCGCGCGAGGCTTCAATTGAGGGTGAAGGCGCGGTGACGATCCGCGACCTGGTAACTAATGCCCTGCGCATGCGCCCCGACCGCATCGTGGTGGGCGAGGTGCGCGGTGCCGAGTGCTGCGACATGTTGCAGGCCATGAACACGGGCCACGACGGGTCGCTCACCACACTTCATGCGGGTTCAGAACAGGAGACCGTGGTGCGTCTGACGTTGCTTGCACGTTATGGCATCGACCTGCCGAGTGAGCTCATCGAGGAGCAGATTGCCATGGCGCTCGACGGTATCGTGATGTCCGAGCGCCACGCCGATGGCAGGCGCTTCGTCTCCTCGTATTCGGGGGTGCGACGCGCCGCATCGGGCGGCGTAGAGCTCGAGCGCTATGTGACGTTCGATGCCGCCGAGCGCACCTGGACGCTTGACCGCGAGCCGCCGTTTATCGCAGAAGGCCTGCGGTCGGGGACGCTCACACAAGAGGAGGTGGACGAATGGAGATCACTGTGCCCCTCGTCGTAGGGGGCTTGGCAGGGCTTTCTGTCGCGACGGCGTGCGGGGCGGAACCTCGTGTGCCGCAGGTACCGCCGGCGGAGCTGGCACGTCAGGCGCTCGAGACGGTGGCAGAGAAGCTGCCGCGTGAGCTGGTGGAAAACGATCTGCTGAAAAAGATCGCCCGTTCGTGGGCATCGCTGGTTCCGGCGCATCGCCTTGGCCTCGTGATCGAAGATGCTTCGGGGCGTTTGGCGTTTCTGCTGCTATCGAGCGGTGTCTGCTGCGTTTTACTAACGATGGTGTCGTTATCACCCCTCGGATTTGCCTTGGGACTTGTTGTTCCGTTTGCCGTTGGCGCCGCTCGGGATGGCTTTGAGAGCCGGCGCGAGCAACGCGATGCAGAAGAGGCAATGCCCGAGGCGTTTACCGCACTTTCCATGTCGCTTGCCTCGGGACATTCGCTGGCCCAGGGCATGCGCTTTGTGGGCGCTCATGCGCAAGAGCCAGTGCATACCGAGTTTTTGCGGGTGGCGGCGGCGATCGATTGCGGCATCTCGGCGACCGACGCGCTCGATGACTTGCTCGTGCGCATCGACGCCCCCGGTCTTTCGCTTGTGACCTTGGCGCTTAAGGTGTCTCAGCGCACCGGAGCTCCGCTTGCCGACTTACTGTCCGAGGCGTCGAGCATGGTAGGGGGGCGCATTGAGCTCAAACGCCGCCTGGATGTTAAGACGTCACAGGCGCGTATGTCGGCACACATGGTCGCGGCGATGCCGGCGGGCATGTGCGCGGTGTTGGCGCTGCTTTCGGCAGATTTTCGTCGCGGTCTTGCGACGCCTGCCGGCGCGGGCGCTGTGGTGCTGGGTCTTGCCCTCAACGCCGTTGCCCTGGTGGTTATCCGGCGCATTATGCGGGTGGAGCTATGAGCGCCCCGGTTGCAGTTGCGGCTTGCCTGTGCGCCCTGAGCGTATTTGTCGCGACGGGGTTGGATCGGGCGGATGCACGCAAGGTCGCAGGGGCCTGCAAGCGCGAGGCGGTGCTGGTCGCTGCCGCGGGTCGCTCGGTGGTCGATGCTCTGACCGCGCGAGTGAAGGGCGCGGTTGGAGCGGGCGGCCCGGCGCGAGTGTCGCTCGGCGAAGTGTCCGAGATGATCGATGTTGTGCGCTTGGGTCTTTCGGCCGGTCTTTCGTTTGATGCGGCGCTTGAGATTTTCTGCGCCAACCGCCGGTCAGTGCTGGCTCTTCGCCTTGAGCGCGCCTGCATGGCGTGGCAGGTGGGCGTGGGCACGCGTGAGGACGAGTTGTTGGCCGCCGCGCGCGACCTGGACGTGCGAGCGCTCGAGACCTTTGCCATCACGGTGGGGCAGGCGCTCGCCCTGGGTGCCCCACTTGCCGAGACGCTGGCCGCTCAAAGTCGCGAGATCCGTGCGGCTCATCGCGCCGCGGTCGAGCGCGAGATCGAGCGTGCGCCCGTCAAGCTGCTGATTCCCACCGGCACGCTCATCTTGCCGGCGTTGCTTCTGTCCATATTGGGCCCGCTGCTGGGAGCAGGCGGGATGATGTAGGGAGGAATACATGAACACGATGACTGACGCTGCTGGCAAGGTCCAGGGCTGGGCGTTTTGCCGGGCGGCACATGTTCGTCAGCGCGCCAAGGAACTATTGCAGGAGGAGAGTGCACAGGGTACCACCGAGTATGCCATCTTGGTCGGCGTGCTCGTGGTGATCGCGATTATCGCCATCGTCGCATTTAAGGGCAAGGTCCAAGATCTATGGAACGCTATCAGCGAGGGCATCAACAGCCTGTAGAGGGCGAGCGTCCCATCGGGGTGCTGCTGGTGTTTGCTTGCCTGACCGTGGCGATAGCGGCGGTGCTTTGGGGGCTTAACGCCGCGCGGCAGCAGCGTCCTGGGACCGCCTCCGATTTGGGCTCAGATTCGGCGGTGGCGTCTCAAAAAGATGAGATGCGAGATGCGGACGATTCGGATGTCGCTGTCACGGCGCAAACCTTTCTGCGGACGCTCGACAAGCGGTCTGGCACTGCGACGGATTCGCCTGAGGGCAACGCGATTGCGGTCCGGCTTGCATGGTCCGAGGACCGACCGATGACCGAAGCGGCGGCGGATATGCTGCGTGCCTATCGCGAGGTACCCACGGCGCAACTTGCTCTGAGCGGCTATCTCGACATCAAGGGAAACGTGTGGGGCGCCATCGTGCGCGACGGACGCGGCTGGGTCGATATGGTGACAATTGCCGCGGATGCTGGCGATGCTTCGTGTCGTCTGCGCGCCGTGCGCCTGAGCCCGCAGGCAACGGACTCAAAGGAGGGATCGTGAAATGCATGATGTCCTGCGTGAGGAATCTGCCCAGGCGACGGTCGAATACGCCATCGTCACGGTGGCGCTGTTATCGATCGTGCTGGCGATCGCGGGACTTTGGCGTGCCGGCACCGATGGGCGCTTGGCGGCGCTGGTTGAGCGGGCGGCATCCCATGGCGTTGCCTCGACGTCGGTTATCGACGCCGCTGCGGCCGCTAAGGACATCGCGTTGTATTGATGCCGCGCGCGAGGACTGGGCGCAGTCTACGGTCGAGGCCGCTTTTTTGCTGCCGACGTTTCTGACACTCATCCTTCTCGCGCTGCAACCGGTGTGCCTACTCTATACGCGCGCGGTCATGGAGTCTGCCGCCGCCGAGACCGCGCGGCTCATGACCACGACGACGGCGGAGGACGACGATCTTAAGGAGTTCACCCGCCGCCGACTTGCCGCAGTGCCCAACGTTTCGATCTTTCATGCCGGCGGGCCGTTGTCGTGGGATATCGAGCTTGGCCGGGCCGGTGCGGGTGGCGTCTCGTCCGTGTCCGTTTCCGGCGAGGTCAAGCCGTTGCCTGTGATCGGTGCGTTTGCGCAGGCTATGGGTGGTACCGCCGAGGGCGGCTACGTTGAGTTCAAGGTCGATGTCTCGTATCAATCGCGTCCCGAATGGCTGGAGGGAGATTATGATTCGTGGATTGCTACATGGGATTAAGCGTTTCTGGTCTAGACGCGTTTTGACGCGCCGTCCGAGCTGCCATTGCAAGCGAGGCGGCTTTATGGGTCGAGCCGGTGTCGATCTGTTTATCGAAGACGGCGCCTATACCACGCTTTCTTCTGCCGTGGTCATCCTAGTGGTGCTCACATTGTTGTTTTCGTCGACCGCGGCGATATGGAGCATGTCGCGTGCCGGGGACACCCAGGTGGCGGCCGATAGCGGCGCGCTGGCGGGTGCCAACGTAGTGTCGTCCTATCACACGGCTGCCACGGTGGTTGATGCGAGTATCTTGAGTCTGGGGCTGGCGGGGTTTGCCACGATCGGGACGGGCCTGGTCGCCATCCTCATCCCGGGTGCCGAGCCGGTTGCCGGCAATATGGTCGACACCGGGATCGAGATCATTAAAACGCGCAACAAGTTTGCCAAAAGCGCATCGGAAGGCTTACAGAAAATCGAGACGGCTCTGCCGTATCTGATCGCCGCGCGTGCCACGCAGGCGGTGTCGGCGCAGGATACCGATAGTGTGACCTATACCGGTACGGCGCTTGCCGTACCCAGGACATCCGAGTCGGACTTTGCTGCGCTCAAAGGGTCAGAGATCTCGACCGATACCATTAAAGACACATCAGATGATTTAGAGCGTGCGGCCGAGGAGCTGCGGAAGGCCTCGGAGGAGACGGCGAAGGCAAAGGAGCGCGCTTGGCTGGCGGATTGTGGTGGGTCTGACAAGGGCTCGGTCGGCAGCTGTTCTTGTATGTGGGAGCGCGCAAAAAGCCTAACGGATCTTTCCGGTGTTCAAAATCCGCATTACTCATCGAGCGTTACGTGGGAGCCTCAAGTTGCCCTTGATCGCGCGAAGGACTACTACCATTGGCGTCTGACAAATGAGAAGCCCCAGGGCTCGAGTGTCGAGATGAAGGCAGAGTCTGCGGCGCGTAAGGCGTTTTATACCTATGCGAACGCGGAGGTCGATCGGGCATATATAACCGAGAACGGAGACAGGGTTTCCTCCTATATTCCGCTGCTGCCGCGCAACTCTGATGAGGTTCGGGCGACGGAACTCTATACCGATGCGGTGTGGCCGACTAGCGTAAACGATGACAAGGCGTATCTGCATTACGGGACGACCTGCCCTAACTATAAGAAAGGGACGCCGAGCGGATTTGCTTCGGTTGCCGATTACGATGGACAGGATAAATGCAGCAAATGCCATTTTGGCGTTTTGTCGCTTGGTGCTGTTGCGGCGCCTTCAACCTCTATCGAAAACGGCTTCGAATATCACTTCGACGAGTTCAAAAAGGCCTTGGAGGAATACGTCAAATGTCGGAACAAAGAGCTTGAGCTCATGCGTCAGACCGAGGATGAGGCCGACCGTGCGAGCAATGCGTTTGACCAGGCCATTAAAGCGCTTTCGGGCGAGCGTCCGCGTATCGCTCCGCCCGGTCGCAACGGCGTGGTTGCCTTTGCGGTTTCGGGTGCCATCTCGAGCCCCGATGAGCTCAACTCTTCGTTTAACACGGCAGTCAGGCTTGGCGATCGCGGTGCCATCTCTGCCGCGGTGCTGGCGCCCGATGGGGCGACGGCGCAAAACAACGTGCTTTCGCGATTTTTCTCGACATTGAAGGAACGCTCGGGTGGCGTTGCCGGCGTACTCGATGGCGTCATGGATGTCTGGGGACGGCTGCTTGTGGGATACGGAGACATCCAAGGTTCGGCCGACGAACTTATGGACGAGATGATTAAAGGCCTAGGAGGGGGCAGCGGCGCGTTGGGCTCCATCGCATCGTGGCTCGGCGATACCGTTTCGGCGTCCGTGGCGGCGCTGGGTTTGGAACCGTGCGACTTGCGCCTGCGAAAGCCGGTGCTGACTGATTCCGCCAACGTCATTAAGAGCCCGGGGTCTGACATTGCTGGTCTCTCTCAAGCGCAAGACAAACTGCGAAGTATTCCGTTGGGCGTGACCGATCCCAAGGCGCTTTGCGAGGCGTTGGAATATCAAGTCGAACGCACCATCAGCGGTACGGTGTTCACGCTTGCGGAGATTCCTCTGCCCGGCGGCGGCTCCATCCCGCTCACCGTCGATGTCGCCACGCTGGTTGGCGCTCTGGGCGGTGGGTCGTAATGAGTATCCGCATGCGTCTGCGCGAGGAGCGCGCCCAAGCGACGGTGGAGATAGCAGTGGTTACGCCCGTTTTGCTGGTGCTGGCACTCATCGTATACAACGTCATGATCTATGCCAGCGCTGTCGCGCGCTTCGACCGCGTGGTGCCCGACATCGTGTTGGCGCACGCCGTGGCGCCGAGCGGGGAGGGCGACGAAAGCTCTGTCGATGCCTCGGCGACGGTCCGGACTCAAATTCTGAATGCCATGGAAGGCTATGACTTGCAGATCGAAGTGTCGAGCGAGCAAGGCGCGGAGGCATCGGATGGTGGCCTGCTCTCCCTATCCGGTACGTTTAGGACCTACACCTGCACCATGCACTATGAGCCGTGGCCGACTTCTCTCAGCATCGCTGGCGTTCCGCTGGGGGCGCCGACAACGTTGTCGCACGAGCGCGCGGTGACGGTCGATCCATGGCGTCCGGGGGTGGTCATGTGACCGCGGTCTCGTCCTACATCGCCTACGCGCGGGCACTCAATAGGCTGGGCTGGACGCCGGCCGAGTTTGCGGTGGCGGAGTCGTTTGCCGTGCGCCTGCGCGGCATGCTGGGACGGTGTCCGGTTGCCGCCAACGGTCTGCCGCTCGTCATGGCATTTCCACGCTGCTCTTCGGTCCATACGTGTTTTATGGCCTATCCCATCGATATCGCCTTTATCGATGCACGTGGCTATGTCCTCGTATGCTACGAAAACGTACGTCCCTGGCGTATGTGCTCCTGCCCCGGCGCCTGGGCCGTACTAGAGCGTCCTTCAATCATTGTTTCGACCCCTGCTCTCCAACGCGTGCCGGCTTAAGAATTGGCGACAGCGGACTTTCGTCATACGAAATTGGGTAAGATGGAGGAGAAGATGCATGGATGTTGAGATCCATCCCAACGCTAAAAAGCACCTGACGGAAAAGCAGGTGCTTAGCGCTTGGCTTGCGGTTACTGAGTGCATTCGTCGCGAGCCGAAGGACGAGCCGCCGAGATGGCTTGCGATTGGATGGCTCCCAGACGGACGAAGCGTGGAGCTTGTCGCGGTCGAGCTTGTCCGTGGGGGCTTATCATTCATGCCTTGTCTCCAGTCCAGAAGAAATTTTGGCAGGAGATTGAACGGGCTCGGCAAAGGGGTCGATGATGGGCAAGACGTATACGGCCGCTAATGGTCAGGTTGTAACGGATGAAATGATTGACGCGTGGTGCGAGTCGTACGAGCGCGGAGAGTTTCCGGATGGCGAACACACCGTTGGTGGGATCGTGCATGGACGGCCCCCACTCTCAGGTGAGGGGACGGCAACGCTGTCGGTCAAGATTCCTCTGGGAATGAAGGAGGCCATTCGTCGACGGGCGGCTGCCGAGGGGATGACGCCAAGTGAGTTTGCCCGTGCGGCTCTGAGCGAAAAACTTCTTGCTGCCGGCTGATGCCTCTGACGTGCCGATTTATAGAACCGAGGCTGTGCTCAAAAACTTTTTTAAAATTCTCGGTTGACCGGAACGCGTCCTTGGTTATACTAATCAAGCCTTGAAACAAGGCACACCTTAAATGGCTGGGTAGCTCAGTTGGTAGAGCAGAGGACTGAAAATCCTCGTGTCAGGGGTTCGATTCCCTTCCCCGCCACCTTGAATTGACTAGGACCTCTGCAAAGGGGTCCTTTTCTTTTATGTAGCCCTCGCACGGAATCGAACCCCGTGAGGGCGCGGAGCTGAGTAAACGCGTAAGCGTTTGCCAGCGCAGCTCGCAAGGCGCGTAAGCGCCGCAGCGGTCCGTCCGCGCAGCGCGCGGACGCGATTCCCTTCCCCGCCACCTTGAATTGACTAGGACCTCTGCAAAGGGGTCCTTTTCTTTTATGTAGGGTTCTGCGGAAACTGCGTCCCAGAATAAGGGCTCAGAACGGGACACACTTTCCGGTGCCTGCCTCCGGCGCGCGTACACACCTCGTCGCACCATTCCGAGTCCGTCTGCTCCCAGACATTCCTCCCACTTTCGCGTCACTTTGCAGACCGTTCGGTCGCCTGTCCGCACACGCGGGTATACTCAAAACGATACTTATCCTACGCAATACGATGCGGGTTCGACCTGCATGATCCGAAGGGGGCAGTGATGGAGAGGATACTCGGCGTTAATCTCTCTGGCTGGTTTATTCCCGAGCCTTGGGTGACCCCGTCGCTGTACGCGGCGACCGGTGCATCCAACGCGGCCGAGCTACAGGAGGCCATGGGTACCGCCGCCTATAACGAGCGCATGCGCCGCCATTACGAGACGTTTGTGAGCGAGGACGATTTTCGCCGCATGGCGCAGATTGGTCTCAATGCCGTGCGTCTGCCGGTGCCCTGGTATGCCTTTGGCTCACAGGGGTCCGATGCGTCCTACATCTCGGTTGTCGACTACATTGACCGTGCAATTGAGTGGGCTGCCAAGTACGACATCCGCGTGCTGCTCGATCTGGCAACCGTGCCCGGTGGCCAGGGCGATTCCAACGATTCGCCCACCACGCCGGAGGCTGTCGCCGAGTGGCATTCGTCCACCAACGGCCGTCATGTCGCGCTCGACGTGCTCGAGCGCTTGGCCGATCGCTATGGCGAGGCCGAGAGCCTGCTGGGCATTGAGCTGCTGGACACGCCGCAGATGAGCGTTCGCAAGAGCCTCTTCACCATGACGGATGGCATTCCGGCCCACTACCTGCGCAATTTCTATCGCGATGCCTACGAGCTCGTTCGTTCGCATATGCCCGAGGATAAGATCGTCGTCTTCTCGTCGTCGGGGCATCCCAGCGAGTGGAAGCATTTTATGCGCGGCGCCAAGTACAAGAACGTCTACATGGACCTTCACCTGTACCATTACCGTGACGAATATGCGCTCGACATCACGAGCCCCCGCGGGCTGACGACGGCGATTTCGCGCAACAAGCGCGAGCTCAAAGAGGCGATTTCGACTGGGTTCCCCGTGCTGGTGGGCGAATGGTCGGGTGCGGCGATCTTTGCCAACTCGTCGGTTACGCCCGAGGGCCGCAATGCCTACGAGCGCGTGTTTATCGCCAACCAGCTGGCTTCGTTTGCGCCGGCTGCCGGTTGGTTCTTCCAAACGTGGAAGACCGAGAAGCGCATTGCAGCATGGGACGCCCGCGCGGCGCTTGGTACGCTCGAGCGCGGCATGATTGAATAGGTTGATATGACGCAAAACAGCGCCCATACGGGCAAACTCTATGTGGTCGGTACGCCCATCGGCAACCTAGGCGACCTGTCCCCGCGCGTTGGCGAGGCTTTTGCCGCCGCCGATGCCATTTGCTGCGAAGACACGCGTGTGACGTCAAAGCTGCTGATGCACCTGGGCATTTCCAAGCCGCTTGTCCGTTGCGACGAGAATGTGATCGCTAGCCGCGCTGCCGGCCTGGTCGACCGTCTGCTGGCGGGGGAGACCCTCGCCTTTGCCTCGGACGCCGGCATGCCGAGCGTGTCCGATCCCGGCCAGGCGCTGGTCGAGGCGGCGCGTGAGGCCGATGTGCCCGTCGAAGTTATTCCCGGGCCCTCTGCTTGCGTCACGGCGCTCGTTTCGTCCGGCATTCCCTGCGAGCATTTTTTCTTCGAGGGCTTTTTGGGCCGAAAGCACGGCGACCGTGTGCGCCGTTTGCAGCGCCTTGCCGTGGTGCCTGGCGCACTCATCTTCTACGAGTCTCCACATCGTATCGTGGCGACGCTCGAGGCCGTGGCGGAGGTCTTTCCCCAGCGTGAGGTCGCCGTCTGCCGCGAACTCACCAAGCTGCACGAGGAGGTCTTGCGCGGGCCCGCTGACCAGCTTGCCGAGGAGCTGCGTGCTCGCGGCGAGGTAAAGGGCGAGATTGCGCTGGTCATCGCGCCGCCGAGCGAGGACGAGGAGGCCGGCATCGCGCCGGTTGGCGCTGCGGTAGCGGATCCCGACGAGGCCCTGCGCGAGGATATCCGCACCGCGCTCGAGGAGGGGGAGCCCGCCTCTGCGGTGGCCAAGCGCCTGTCTCAGAAGTATTCGCGCCGCAAGCGCGATGTCTATGCCATGGTGCTCGATATGCAATAGATGGAGGATATCCAGCCCTTGCGCTAGAATCATCCCCTGTATGCAACGTTTTTCTGGAGGACAAACCCCATGGATCAAAGCAAGCCTTCGTTCTTTATCACGACGCCCATCTACTACGTCAACGCCGATCCGCACCTGGGCACGGCTTATTCCACCATCATCGCCGACGTTCAGGCTCGCTATCGCCGCTCCGCCGGCTATAACGTCAAGTTCCTGACCGGCATGGACGAGCACGGCGAGAAGGTCGCCGAGGCCGCAGCCAAGCATGGCATGACGCCGCAGGAGTGGACCGATAGCCAGGCCCCGCACTTCAAGGAGCTTTGGAGCAAGCTCGAGATTTCCAACGACGACTTCATCCGCACCACCGAGCCGCGCCAGCATCATGCCGTGCAGTATCTGTGGGAGCGCATGAAGGAGTCCGGTTACCTGTATAAGGGCAGCTACGACGGTTGGTATTGCGTGCCTGACGAGACCTACTTCACCGATACGCAGGTCCAGAAGGGCGACGAGGAGTACGGCAGCGTCGGCCAGCATCTATGCCCCGACTGCCACCGTCCGCTTGAGCGCGTGCAGGAGGAGTCCTACTTCTTTAAGCTTTCCGCCTTCCAGGACAAGCTTCTCAAGCTCTATGACGAGCACCCCGACTTTGTCGAGCCTGCGTTCCGCATGAACGAGGTACGTAGCTTTGTCGAGGGCGGCCTTAACGACCTTTCCGTGAGCCGTACGAGCTTTGACTGGGGCATTCAGGTCCCGTTTGACGAGGGTCACGTGACCTACGTGTGGTTCGATGCGCTGCTCAACTATATGACTGCCGTCGGCTACGGTGTCGACACCGACGAGGCCCGTGCCGAGCTGGCCTATCGCTGGCCCGCGCAGTTCCATATTGTGGGTAAGGACATCATTCGCTTCCACTGCGTCATTTGGCCCGCCATGCTCATGGCCATCGGCGAGGCCCTGCCCGAGCACGTCTTTGCCCACGGCTTCCTGACCGTGCGCAATGCCGAGACCGGCAAGGCCGAGAAGATGTCCAAGAGCCGCGGCAACGCCATCGCTCCGCAGGATGTTATCGACATGCTGGGCGTCGAGGGCTACCGCTATTACTTTATGACCGACGTGGTCCCCGGCACCGACGGCGCCATCAGTTTCGATCGCATGGAGCAGGTCTACAACGCCGATCTGGCCAACAGCTGGGGCAACCTCATTTCGCGCTCGCTCAACATGAGCGCAAAGTACTTTGACGGCTGCGCCCCGGCTAAACCGGCGTCTGCCGATGCGTTCGATAACCCGCTGGCAAAGATTGCCGATGGCCTGGTCGACCGCTACATGGCCAAGATGGACGTGCTCGATTACGGCGGAGCCAAGGATGAGGTCATGGAGCTCATCCACGCCGCCAACCACTACATCGAGGACTCCGAGCCCTGGGCGCTTGCCAAGGACGAGGCCAAGGCTGACGAGCTGGCATTTGTGATCTACAACCTGCTCGAGGCCATCCGCATCGCCGCCCACCTGCTGATGCCGCTCATGCCCCAGACTTCTGCCGAGGCTCTGCGCCGCCTGTCCTGTGAGGGCGAGGCCGCGAGCGACGACCTCAAGGGCATTTGCACTTGGGGCCTGCTTGCTGGTGGTCAGCCCGTCGAGAAGGGCGATCCGCTGTTCCCGCGTCTGGCGTAGAGACCGCGCGAGCGCCATATCGGCAATTTGATGTTTAGATGTAAGGGCATGGCCGCAACGGTCCATGCCCTTTCGTTTCAAGACGCCGCCATCATGCTAAGGAGGCAACTATGACAACTTCGCCTTTGGCAAACCCCACGGCAACAAGGGAGCTGCTGGAGGAGTTTGGCCTTGCGACCAAGCACCGCCTGGGCCAAAACTTCCTGATCGACAACCATGTGATCGAACGCATCTGTGAGCTCGCTGAGCTTGCAGGTGACGAGCGCGTACTCGAGGTGGGTCCGGGTTGCGGTACGTTGACACTTGCGTTGCTGCAGGAGGCGGCGTGCGTCACGTCGATCGAGGCAGATCCCGAGCTCGAGCCGGTGCTCGACGCCCACGCCGCCGACTATGCCAACTTCCGCTTTATCATGGGCGACGCGCTTAAGGTGGGCCCGGAGCAGATTGAGCAGGCTGCGGGCGGTGAGCCGACGGTATTTGTCGCGAACTTGCCCTATAACGTGGCGGCGACGATCATTTTGCAATTTTTCCAGACGATGCCGGCGCTCAAACGCGCCGTCGTCATGGTGCAAAAGGAGGTTGCCGATCGCATTGCCGCAGTGCCGGGCAACAAGACCTATGGCGGCTATACGGCAAAGCTTGGCCTGTATGCGCAGGTAACGGGTCGCTTTGAGGTGCCGCCGCGTTGCTTTATGCCGGCGCCACACGTGGACTCGGCCGTCGTGCGTATCGACCGTGTTGACGGTGTGGTGCCCGAAGGACTCGATCGCGAATTTGTGGCCCGCGTGATTGATGCTGCATTTGCTCAGCGTCGCAAGACCATCCGCAATTCCATGAGCGCCAACGGCTTTGCCAAGGACGTGCTCGATGCCGCCTTTGAGGCTTGCGGTATCGCACCCACCACGCGCGCCGAGACGCTCGATGTTGCCGACTTTGTCCGTCTGGCCCGGGAGCTTTCCCATGACGCTTAATGCCGAACGCGTGACGTTTACCAAAAAAAAGAAGACGGTTGCTTGTCCCGTGCCCTTGGCACCGCTTGCCGACACACATGCGCATCTGCTTTCGTTCTGGGGCAAGGATGTGCCCGAGACACTCGTGCGTGCCAAGGCGGCAGGCATCGACCTGTTGGTGACGGTCTTCGACCCCATCGCCGACAAGCGCAGCGTGACGGACTATAGCGACTGGCTCGTGCGCGAAATTCTGCCGATGCAGGATATCCCGCAGATCAAGTATCTTGCCGGCGTGCATCCGTATGGCGCGCCGGACTATACCGACGACATTCACGCGCAGGTTGTTGCTGCGCTTGATGACCCTTTGTGCGCCGGTATTGGCGAAATCGGTCTGGACTACCACATGGACTATGACGACGATATCGCGCCGGCACCCCATAACGTGCAGATTGACTGCATGGCGCGCCAGCTCGAGCTTGCCGTGCGTCGTAACGTGCCGGTGGAGCTGCATCTGCGTCACGAGGACATGGACCAGGAGCGTACCTCGCACGTGGACGCCTACAACGTGCTTCGTGAGGTGGGCGTGCCCCAGGCCGGTTGTGTGCTGCACTGTTTTGGCGAGGACCGCGCCACGATGGAGCGCTTTGTGGAGCTGGGCTGCTATATCGCCTATGGTGGTGCGGCCACCTTTAAGCGCAACGACGACGTGCGCGAGGCATTTGCGGCAACCCCACTCGATCGAATTTTGTTCGAGACGGATTGCCCGTATATGGCTCCGGAGCCCATCCGCGGTCTTGAATGCGAGCCCGCAATGATCTCCATTACGGCAAACGCGCTGGTTAACGACCGTGTCGATCGCACTGGTGAGGACGCCGAAACAATCGCGCATGCCGCTTGGGAAAATGCCTGCAAACTTTTTCAAAAATAGTTCTTGCGTTCGCGGTGGCGCTCCGTTATTCTAATTCCTGCACGCGGGCGTGGCGGAATTGGCAGACGCGTACGGTTCAGGTCCGTATGGGGGCAACCCCATGAAGGTTCAAGTCCTTTCGCCCGCACCATTGATTGAAAGAGCTCCCAGCAATGGGGGCTTTTTTGTTATGGGCCCACCGCGGGGACTTGAACCTGCGAAGGAGCGAGCGTAAAGAAAACGCGGAGCGTTTTTAGCGAGCTGGCGAGGACGCCGGCAGGCGGCCGATGCCGGTGCGGATCCGCGAAGCGAATACGCGGACGTCCTTTCGCCCGCACCATTAAATGAAAGAGCTCCCAGCAATGGGAGCTTTTTTGTTGTGCACGATCTCCTTGGACGGGTATCCTAATGCCAACGTGTGCCTATCAGAGGAGAGACCATGCTGTTTTCCGGTATCATCGCCGCCCTTACCAGCCTTTTGATTCCCATCATCATCCTGTTGTTGCTGCTCCCCAACGCCTGCTACGTCGTTGAACAGCAGCACGCTGTGATCATCGAGCGCTTGGGTAAGTTCAATCGTATCGTCAACGCGGGCTTCCACGTGAAGGTGCCCGTGATTGACCGCAAGGCCGCCACGGTGAGTCTGCGCACCATGAAAAATGGTTTTGGCATCGACGTTAAGACCCAGGACAACGTGACCATTGGCCTTGAGGTCTCCGCTCAGTACCACGTGAGCTATGACATGGGCGCCGGCCCGGCAGATTCGGGCATCTACAAGAGCTACTACATGCTGCAGGAGCCCGTCGACCAGATGCGTGACTTCATCACCGACGCCCTGCGCTCTTCGATTCCTGTCTACACACTCGATGAGGTCTTTGCCAAGAAGGATGACATCGCCAAGGATGTCAACGCTACCGTTTCCGAGCAGATGGCCGCCTACGGCTTCACCCTCGTGTCGACGCTCATCACCAAAATCGCACTGCCGACCGAGGTTGAGAACTCCATGAACGACATCAACGCTGCCCAGCGCAAGCGCGCTGCCGCGCAGGAGCTCGCCGAGGCCGACCGCATCAAGCGCGTCACCGAGGCGACCGCCGAGGCCGAGGCTATGGAAAAGGCGGGCGAGGGCATCGCCAACCAGCGCAAGGCCATCGCGCTGGGTATCAAAGATTCGCTCGAGATCATCCAGGAGACGGGTGTCGGCAATGACGAGGCCAACCAACTGTTCATGTTTACGCAGTGGTCCGAGATGATGACGGAGTTCGCTCGCACGGGTAAAACCTCGACGGTCGTGCTGCCGAGCGACTTTTCGCAGTCGGCCTCGATGTTCGAGCAGATGCTGGCCGCCGGCAAAGTTCAAAACGATTCGAAGGAGTAGACGCGCGTGAAATACACCGTCGTTTGCGTCGGTAAGCTCAAGGAGCGCTTTTGGAAGGACGCGTGCGCTGAGTACACCAAGCGCCTGGGTGCCTATGCCAAGGTGGATATCCGCGAGGTGGCCGATATCGACCCGGCTAAGGCGGGCGGCGTGGATGCCGCGCGCGACAAGGAGGGGGCGGCGATTCTTGCCGCCTTGCCATCTCGAGCGCATGTGATCCTGCTGGCTATCGAGGGCAAGGAGCGCTCGAGCGAGGAGTTTTCGGCGAGGCTCGACGATCTTATGCTGCGAGGCAGCAGCGACATTGCCTTTGTGATCGGCGGATCGGACGGCGTGAGTGATGACGTGCGCGCACGAGCCGACGAGATGCTCAGCTTTGGACGCATTACCTTGCCGCATAACCTGGCGCGTGTGGTGCTGCTGGAGCAGATTTACCGTGCCTGCAAGATCAGTCGTGGCGAGCCGTATCACAAATAGGTCGGCAATACGAAACAATGGCGTGGGACAATACCTTTCGTTTTGAGGAATGTGTCTGAAAGGACTATGCGATATGAAGATTGGATTTGTCGGTTTTGGCAATATGGCGAGCGCTATGGCCGATGGCTGGATCGCTGCCGGTGTAGCTGCGAGCGACATGTGCGCCTGCGCGGGTCGCTACGACGCACTGGTTGAGCGCTGCGAGGCGCGCGGCATGGTCGCCTGCCACGATGCCGCCGAGGTTGTCGCCGCATCCGATATCGTGGTCGCTGCGGTCAAGCCGTACATGATCGAGAAGGTATTCGCCCCGCTCAAGGATGCTCTTGCCAAAAAGGTCGTTCTGTCGGTTGCCTGGACCTGGGACAGTGCCAAGTGGGAGCAGGTCCTGCCGGGCGTCGCGCATATCTCGACGGTGCCCAACACGCCGGTTTCGGTGGGCGAGGGCGTCATCGCTTGCGAGAAGGCTTCCACGCTTAGTGATGAGCAGAGCGCAGTGGTGCTTGATCTGCTTGGCAAGCTCGGTGCGGTGGTCGAGCTCGATACGAGCCTGCTGTTCGTGGGCGGCACGGTGGGTGGTTGCGCTCCGGCATTTGTCGCTATGGCAATCGAGGCCCTGGGCGATGCAGCGGTCAAGCACGGTATCCCGCGTGCTGATGCCTATCGCATTGTGAGCCAGATGGTGCTGGGTACGGCAAAGCTGCAGCTCGCAACCGGTCAGCATCCCGCAGCGATGAAGGATGCCGTGTGCTCGCCCGGCGGTGCCACCATCAAGGGCGTCGTCGCGCTCGAGGACGCCGGCATGCGCAGCGCCCTGGTCAAGGCAATCGACGCAACCCTCCAGTAAAACCTGCTATTTAGGGACAGGTTTATGTTGGCAGGTTTTTCCTGCGGTTTTGTCCTTTTAGCGAAAAGCGCCCCGCAACTGGCTCAATTTCAGTTGCGGGGCGCTTGCGTTTGCCCGGATAAAACCGACTAAAATAAACCTGTCCCTTTTTGGCGGGTTAGTCCCAGAAGCTGTCTTCTTCGTCCTCGGATTTGGGGCCGCGGTCGACATACATCTTATGGGTGCGCTTCTCCATTACAAAGGCAAGAATCGCAAACAGCAGGATGCCGCCGGCGAAAAGGATGGCAAAACCGGTGCGGGTGCCAAACAAAAAGGAAAAAACTGCGTCCATTGGGTGCCTTCTTGCGTAGTTGAGTTGGGTCGTAAACGCTCATAAGTATATACTTGCCCATACATGTACAAGGTTGCAACCTAAATGGAATGTATATCGCCGGAGGATCTAATGCTTGATATCAAGTTTGTTCGCGAGAACCCCGATGCCATCGATACCGCCATGGCTAATCGCCAGACGTCTTGGGATCGCGAGAAGTTCTTTGAGCTCGACGATGAGCGTCGTGCCGTCATCACCGAGGTCGAGGAGCTCCAGGCCACGCGTAATGCCGAGTCCAAGAAGATCGGCGCCCTGATGAAGGAGGGCAAGAAGGACGAGGCCGAGGCCGCCAAGGAAGCCGTGCGTGCCGTCAACGAGAAGATTGACGGTCTGGCCGAGCGCCGTACCGCCCTCGAGCAGGAGCAGTACGACTTCATGGCTCACTTGCCCAACATTCCGTGCGAGGCTACCCCGTACGGCAAGGACGAGGACGAGAACATCGAGCGCCGTCGTTGGGGCACCCCGCGCGAGTTCGACTTCGACTTTAAGCCGCACTGGGATCTGGGCACCGACCTCGACATCCTTGACTTCGAGCGCGGCAACAAGCTCTCCGGCAGCCGCTTCACCGTTCTCGGTGGCGCCGGCGCCCGTCTTGAGCGCGCCCTCATCAACTTCTTCCTCGATACGCACACCAGCCGTGGTTTTAAGGAGTGGTGGCCGCCCATCGTCGTCAAGCGTCAGACCATGTTCGGCACGGGCCAGCTGCCCAAGTTCGAGGACGACGCCTATCACGTCTCGGGCGACAACTTCCTGATCCCCACCGCCGAGGTCGTGCTCACCAACCTGCACGCCGGTGAGGTCCTCGACGCCGATACCCTGCCGCGCCGCTACACCGCCTTCACCCCCTGCTTCCGCGAGGAGGCCGGTTCCGCCGGTCGCGACACCCGCGGCATCATCCGTCAGCACGAGTTCGACAAGGTCGAGATGGTCAAGTTCGCTAAGCCGGAGGAGTCCGACGAGGAGCTCGAGAGCATGACCGCCGAGGCCGAGTACCTGCTGCAGCAGCTGGGCCTTCCGTATCGCGTGATTAGCCTGTGCACCGGCGACTTGGGCTTCTCTGCCCGTCAGACCTACGACGTCGAGGTCTGGCTGCCGAGCTACAACGCCTACAAGGAGATCAGCTCCTGCTCCAACTGCGGTGACTTCCAGGCTCGCCGCGCCAACATCAAGTATCGCGACCCCGAGAACTTCAAGGGTTCGCGCTACCTGCACACTCTCAACGGTTCCGGCCTGCCGGCCGGCCGCACCATGGCCGCCATTCTGGAGAACTACCAGAACGCCGACGGCACCATCACGATCCCCGAGGTTCTGCGTCCTTACATGGGCGGTCTCGAGAAGATCGAGCCGGTCGCGTAACTTGGCTGCATAGGGGATATGCAAGGGCGCTCCTTCGGGGGCGCCCTATTTCGTGCGCAGGTCCATACCATGCCGTGCGGACAGCTCAATAGAAAACACACGAACAACTGTTCTGTATACAGCCATCTACCTGCTATGCTTTTGCTAAATAAGAGCGAGAGAAAGGGGACGCGATGGAGCTGTTTGATGATCGGGTGGTTTTGTTTGAGAGCGACGAGGGCGGGGAGTACCTGCTTGTAACGTGTGAGCCGTCTGGCATGGGCGGCCTGGTGGTTCGGCAGACGAGTGAGGGTCCGTTGACACAATGGTGCTTTGAGGAGTCGCCGCATGTGGTCGAGACCTTTGTGACGCACGAGGGACTTGTGGCGCTGGAGCACTTCTATGGAGTTGGGACTTCCAACCAGGTCGCGCGCATGCTGAGCATCTCGTTTGCCGATTATGATTGTGCCCAGCGGGTGAGATCGCTCCTGAGGGAACTTGACGCTAAGTTTGACGTGATCGAAAAGCCAATCGATCGTACGGGGAACGTCGGTATATGCGGAGCAGCATGACAAAACTGCGTTCCACAAAAAAGTTTGAGATTGTGCTTGACTCCAATAAGCTAAAGTGGTTTTATATGTCTTGCGCTGCGGCGTTACCTCAGCTGGATAGAGGGTCTGACTACGAATCAGAACGTCATAGGTTCGAATCCTATACGCCGCACCAATTGA
>CABUOA010000007.1 GCA_902493145.1 uncultured Collinsella sp.
GGACGCCGCCCTCTCAAGGCGGAGATCACCAGTTCGAATCTGGTACGGGCTACCAAAATTGAACGCCCGGGCCTCGTAAGAGACCCGGGTTTTGTGTATTGACCGATATTTAAGGCGCGCGTTGAGTCTGCCGCCCGGACCGAGGAGTTGTCATGGACCTGCCTATCAGCTTGGAAGACATCACGTATGCCGAGAACTATCTGGCGCAGGGCGACCTGGCTACGGCGACGCCGCTGCTTGAGCGTCTGGTGGAGCTCGCCGAGGAGTATATCGACGCTGAGTGCAAGACGGAGGAGAAGCGCCAGTACTTTAGCTTCGACAGCAAGTTTGAGCGCCTGGCCTATCGCCGCGTGGAGAAGGATCCGCGCGAGCTGGTGCAGGTCGAGGTTCCCTTTGACCGCCTGTACTCCGACATGGCGTTTGCCTACATTCGCCAGCAGGATTATGTGAGTGCTCGGAATGCCCTGATGCAGGCCGTGCGTTGGGATCCCATGAACTGCAACTATCGCTTGGACTTGGCCGAGCTGTTCCGCGCGCTCGAGGACAAGCAGGAGTGGGCATCGCTCTCGTTCTCGGTGCTGGAGCGCGCGAGCGACGGTAAGTGCGCCGCACGTGCCTACACCAACTTGGGTCAGTACTTCTTGGAGCCCGAGACCGAGAACATTTCGGCAGCCGTGGGCTGCGCGCGTCTGGCGCTGCGCCTGGCGCCCAATGATGCGCATACGACGCGCCTGCTCAACAAGATCCATACCACCTATCCGGATGCCGCGGACGAGAGTGACGACCATGTGATGGGTGAGCTCGCCCTGCAGGGCGTGCCGACCTCGCCTTCGGCCGAGATCGCCATCTGCCTGATCATGTGCGCGACCGATGCTGCAAGCGACGGCGACAAGCAGGAGGCTACGCGTCTGACGGTCCGTGCCCGCGACCTGGTGGGCGAGGAGGCATGCGCGGCGATTATCAAGCTGGTGCGCGAGAGCGATGCCGAGCTTAATGCCGAGCGCAGGGCAAAGCGCGAGGCTGCGGGTTCAAACGCCGATGGCGCCAAGGAGGCCGGCGATGCCCAGTAAGCGCGAGCGCAAGCTCATTTCCAAGAATCGCTCGGCACATCACGAGTACTTTATCGATGAGACGTTTGAGTGCGGTATTGAGCTGAGCGGTACCGAGGTCAAGTCGATTCGCGAGCGCGCGTGCCAGATTACCGATACCTTCGCACTGATTCGTGGTGGGGAGTGCTGGCTCGTCGGCCTGCATATCCACCCTTATAGCCATGGTGGCGTGTGGAATCGCGATCCCGACCGTCGGCGCCGTCTGCTGCTGCACCGCAAGGAGATCGACTTTCTTGACGGCAAACTTCGCAACCGCGGCTATGCGCTGGTGCCGCTGGAGCTCTACTTTAATACCGACGGCCGCGTAAAGCTGCTGCTGGGCCTAGGCCGCGGCAAGAAGCTTTACGACAAGCGCGAGGATATGGCCAAGCGCGATGTCCAGCGCGAGATCGACCGCGCCCTCAAGGAGCGCAATCGCTAGGCGTTCTGTATAAGTTACGGTGGAATACGGACTGTTTTGCCTGTTTGAGGGGCTATTCAGTCCTTATTTCACCGCAACTGCGGGCGTCTCATCTTGCTTATACTGTTTTGACACATATGTCTCAAAGGTGGTGTCCGTTGTGGGCGCCGCCTTTTTTGTGGGTACATACATCCATGAGGTTCCAACCCGGGTTAGGGGAGTGATTGTTATGGACAAAACTGCGTTCTTTACCATGCCGAGCGGTCTGTACGTGGTGAGCGCCGCGGCAGACGGGCTGCGCGCCGGCTGCGTCATCAACACTGCGGTGCAGGTGACGTCCATGCCGCCGCGCATTTCGGTTGCCGTGAACAAGGACAACGTCACCTCGGGCGTCATCGCTTCGGCCAAAGCGTTCGCGCTGACCGTGATCGATCAGACCGCCGATATGCTCTACATCGGTAACTTTGGGTTCCGCACCAGCAGCGATTATGACAAGTTTGCCAAATACGAGACCCGCGAGACGGCTCTGGGCATGCCCTATGTGCCCGAGCACGCGGCGGCCCTGTTTAGCTGCCATTTGATCGACACTGTGGATGTTGGCACGCATCTACTGTTTATCGGCGAGGTCGAGGATGCCGAGCGCTTGAGTGACGAGACGCCGCTCACCTACGATTACTACCATAAGGTCCTGAAGGGCAAGACGCCTCCGAAGGCGTCCTCGTATCAAGGCTAGAAATGTTTTACAAATACTTGCATTATATTATTGAGAATCTATACTGATAAATGAAGTACATCACCAGTCGCGTTTGAGAGGAGAACATCATGGCTGAGGAGAAGAAGACGTATAAGTTCGTGTGCGTCGTTTGCGGTTACGAGGTTGAGGTCGATACGCCCGAGCTGCCCGAGGATTATGTGTGCCCGGTGTGCGGCGTCGGTCCCGATCAGTTTGAGCTCGTCGAGGAGTAGCTCGCAGACACACGGCGAAAGCCGAACATAGCTCTGTCCAAGGGCCTCGGTCGAATTCTCGGCCGGGGCCCTTTTCCTCCGCCCCCAAGGGATCACGGTTGCTGTTGACCGATCCTGTCTGTTGTGAGTCCGACCGACCTTTTGTCTCAATCTGTAACATCTAACGGTGGAAATTGGGCCCACTTGTTACATATCGAGACAAACCAAAACCGTCCGGCAGAAGATCTCAATCTGTAACATCTAGACATCGAAAGCGGGTCTAGATGTTACAGATCGAGACGTTTGCCTGAGTAGGTGCCCCGCCCCATTACATCCCTGTCAACAACACGACATCGAGAATCGTCACGATGGCACCGATCCCTACGAGCAGCGCGTTGAGTGGACGCGAATTGGCGTATTTGCCCATGACGCGGGGTGAACTGGTGAGCCGTATGAGCACAAAGACCGTAATCGGTAGCTGAAGCGACAGCAGTGCCTGACTCCAGATGAGACCTTCAAAAGGATTTGGGACGACCAGGCACGCCGTCACTGCGCCGACGAAACAGGCCGCCACCCCGATCGAGGAATGTCGGTCGTGGATATCGTATTCCTCGTCGAACATGCCCGCAGTGATGGTCCCCGCCGCCATGCCCGCTGTCACGCTGCTCGATAGTCCCGCGAACAGCAGCGCTACCGCAAAGATGGTCGAGCTCGCCGGGCCCAGAATGGGGGAGAGCGTGGCCGCTGCGACGGCGAGGTCGTCTACGACCATGCCGTGCGCAAAGAAGGTCGTTGCGGCCAGGATGACCATGGCCGAGTTGATTGCCCAGCCCACGCCCATCGAAATGAGCGTGTCGAAGAGCTCGTAGCGCAGACGCTCTTCGATAACCTGCTCGCCTTGGCCTTCGAAGTGCATGGATTGGATGACCTCGGAGTGCAGAAAAAGGTTGTGTGGCATAACGACCGCACCCAGGACACTCACGATAATCGCGGCAGAGCCAGTGGGCATACTGGGCGTGATCCAGCTTGCGGCGGCTTGCGGCCAGTCGACCTTGACTAGTGCAAGCTCGGCCAAAAACGAGAGTCCTACCACGCCTACGAAGGCGATGATCCAGCGTTCGGCTCGCTTGTAGGAGTTCGTCATGAGCATCGCCATCGATACTGCCGCCACGATGACGCAGCCCGCACGCACGGGCAGCCCAAAGAGCATTTGAAGGGCAATCGCGCCGCCCAGGACTTCGGCCATGGCGGTGGCGATGGTCGCGAGATAGGCGCTGCCGAGCACCGCGCGTCCCACGATGCGGGGGAGAAAGCGGGTCGTGGCCTCGGCAAGGCAGGCGCCCGTGGCGATGCCCAAGTGCGCCGCGTTGTGCTGCAGCACGATGAGCATAATCGTGGACAGCGTGACGATCCACAGCAGCGCGTAGCCAAACTGCGAGCCCGCGGCCATATTGGAGGCCCAGTTGCCCGGGTCGATAAAGCCGACGGTCACGAGCAGCCCGGGGCCGATATGCCGCGCAATGTCTAGGCCTCCGTGACCACCGGTGCGTCGGGAGCCAAAGTGTTGTTTGAGATGGTTGAGCATGGTGCGCTCCTGCGTATGGGCGGCGTGACGTCGCATCTGGGTCGTGCGGCGCCACGCGTCGGATTTGGGTTGGGGCTACTTGTGCGCTTTGCCCTGATTGGCCACGGCGTCGATCTTGGCGGCGATGGTCGCCGGGTCGCCGATGTAGCGCTTGTCGAGGACATTGAAATCGGTATCGAAGGTGTAGACGAGCGGCACGCCGGTGGGGATGTTGACCTTGAGGATCTCCTCGGGCGTGAGGTGCTCGAGCTTCATGACGAGTGAGCGCAGGGAGTTGCCGTGTGCGGCGATGAGTACGCGCTTGCCGGCGAGCATCTGGGGGCGAATCTCGTCTTCGAAATAGGGCCAGGCGCGGGCGATCGTGTCCTTGAGGCATTCGGTATAGGGCAGCTGATCGGGCGCGACATCACGGTATTGCTCCTGGGTGTGGGGATCGCGCGCGTCGTCCGGCTCGAGTGCCGGCGGGCAGATATCGAAGGAGCGGCGCCAGATGAGCACCTGCTCGTCGCCGTGCTCCGCCGCGGCATCGGCCTTGTTGAGACCCTGCAACGCTCCGTAGTGGCGCTCGTTGAGCTTCCAGGATTTGATGACGGGCAGCCACTCGCGATCCATTTGGCCGAGCACGATGTTGAGGGTGTGGATCGCGCGCTTGAGGCGCGAAGTGTAGCAGACGTCAAAGTCGAAACCGGCTTCTTTGAGGGCTCGACCGCCTGCTGCGGCTTCTTCGCGGCCCGTGTCGGTGAGCTCAACATCGGTCCAGCCGGTGAACAGGTTGAGCTTGTTCCACTCGGACTCTCCGTGACGGATGAGGACGAGTTGCATCGTCTGCTGGTCTGCTTGGTGCGCCATAGGGGCCTCCTTGATCTGGCACGGTGTGCGTGCCGTTTGCTTGACGCCGCAAAGGATACCCGTTTTAAGCTTAAAAGTTAACCAAGACTAACAAAATTGTTGTATTTGAATGGGATGGTGAAAGGGGGCTGCCGAAATGTCTCGATCTGTAACAGTTTGCCGCCAAAACCGACCCTTCGTGTTACAGATCGAGACAAACCAAAACCGTCCCGCAGAAAATCTCAATCTGTAACATCTAGGCGCCAAAATCGGTTCCTCCTGTTACAGATTGAGATGTTTGAAGCGGTGAGCTTACAAGCCGAACTTGGGCGCCTTGTTGCCGCCCTTGAGGTCGGCGGTGCCCACTCGTAAGGTGTGCGTTACGCGATTGTTTCGAAACGGGCGGGAAACACAACGATGCCCTGATGCTCCTACTATGCCTATTCAACTGACTGTCTAAATATCTAGGGGAGGATCGCGATGCAGGCAGATTCCGCTCAACAGCAGGGCCTTTATCGCCCCGAATTCGACCACGATGCATGTGGCATCGGCGCACTTGCCGATATCAACGGTGAGCGCCATCACCAGATTCTGGACGACGCGCTGTCCATTCTGGTCAACTTGGAGCACCGCGGCGGCACGGGACTCGAGAAGAACACCGGCGACGGTGCCGGTATCCTGTTCCAGGTTCCGCATCACTTTTTTCGCAAAGAGGCTCAAAAGTGCGGCCAGATTCTGCCGGCAGAGGGCGACTATGGCGTGGCCATGCTGTTCTTTCCGCAGGACGACAAGGGCGTAGAGGATGCCCGTCGCGTGTTTGAGGAGGGCTGCGCCGAGGCCGGCGTGCCGCTGCTCTTTTGGCGCGAGGTGCCCGTCGACCCGCACGACCTGGGCGAGACGGCACGCGCCTGCATGCCCACCATTCTGCAAGCCTTTCTGGGCCGCCCCGACGATACGCCGGCGGGTGACGCCTTCGAGCGCCGCCTGTACGTGTGCCGTCGCACTATCGAGAAGAAGGCCGATGCCGAGTTTGCCCTGCGCGACAAGATCTTCTACGTCTGCTCCATGAGCTCGCGCACTATCGTGTACAAGGGCATGCTCGTCGCCACGCAGATGCGCCGCTTCTTCATCGATCTCAACGACGCCGCTGTCAAGACGGCCGTTGCGCTCGTCCACTCGCGCTACTCCACCAACACCACGCCCAGCTGGGAGCGTGCGCACCCCAACCGTTTTATCATCCACAACGGCGAGATCAACACCCTCAAGGGCAACGTCAACTGGATTCGCGCCCGCGAGCCCAACCTGTACAGCCCCGTGCTGCAGCACGATCTTGAGCGCGTGATGCCCATCATCAACCGCGAGGGTTCCGACTCGGCGATTTTGGACAACGTGCTCGAGTTTTTGGTTATGAACGGTCGCCCGCTTACGCGCGCTGCGTCCATGCTGCTGCCTGAGCCGTGGGACCACAACGACAGTCTGAGCGAGGAGCGCCGCGCCTACGACGCCTACCAGTCCATGCTCATGGAGCCCTGGGACGGCCCGGCGGCCATCGCCTTTACCGACGGTCGCACGCTGGGCGCCGCCCTCGACCGCAACGGCTTGCGCCCCGCCCGCTACTACGTGACGCGCGATGGCCGCTTTATGCTGGCAAGCGAAGTGGGCACCATCGAGGTGCGCCCCGAGAACATCCTGACGAGCGGCTGCCTGGGACCGGGCCAGATGCTCGAGGTCGATTTTGCCCGCGGCCGCGTGATCTACAACGACGAGCTGCGCGCCCGCTATGCCAAGGAGAAGCCCTACCACGACTGGATTGCCGAGGAGACGCTGGCCGTCGACGCGCTCGATGAGTCCGCCGCGCCCGCGCCCGCCGAGGACGCCGAGGTGCCCGCCGCCGTGCGTATGGCCAAGCTCGGCTACCACTGGGATGACGTCGACGAGGTCGTGCGTCCCATGGCCCAGCAGGGCAAGGCCCCACTCGCCTCGATGGGCATCGACGCACCGCTGGCCTGCCTGTCCAAGAAGACGCGCTCGTTCTTTGACTACTTCTATCAGCTGTTCGCTCAGGTCACGAATCCTCCGATCGATGCCCTGCGCGAGCATATGGTGACTTCGACCACGCTCTACCTGGGCAACCACGGCAACCTGCTCGAGGACTCCCGTACGGCCTGCCAGCTGGTGCGCCTGGAGCGTCCGCTGTTGAGCGAGGAGGAGCTCGACCGCATCTGCGCCATCGACCGCGTGGGCTTTAAGACCCGCCGTTTCCGTGCCGTCTACCGCCGCGACGCCGGCGAGGGCGCGCTGCAGGCTGCGCTCAAGCAGCTTGCAGAGGACGTTGAGGCTGCGGTCCGCGACGGCGTGAATATTGTGGTGTTGAGCGATCGTGCCGCTGCGGGCGAGGTGCCCGTGCCGTCGCTGCTCGCCGTGGGCTGCGTGCACAATCACCTGATCCGCGCCGGCGTGCGTACCTTTGCCGACATCGTGGTGGAGTGCGGCGACGCCGTGTCCCCGCACGACTTTGCGGCGCTGGTGGGCTACTCCGCAAGCGGCATCTATCCGTACAATGCGCATGCGTGCATCCGCGACTTGGCAGCACGCGGCGACCTGGACGTGACGGCCGAGCAGGGCATCGACAACTACAACAAGGCCGCGACGGCGGGTATCGTCTCCATCATGTCCAAGATGGGTATCTCCACGGTGCGGAGCTATCACTCCGCGCAGATTTTCGAGGCCGTCGGCTTTACTCCGGAGTTCGTCAACGCGTACTTCGCCGGCACGGTGAGCCGTGTGGGCGGTATGGGTGTCGAGGACGTTGAGTGCGAGCAAAACGAGCGCTATGACGCTGCGCTCGCCATCCTTAAAAGCCCGGCTCCCGATCAGCTGCCCACGCTGGGCCTGACCAAGTGGCGCCCGCTCGGCGGCGAGGAACACCTCATCGACCCCCAGGCCGTCTACCTGCTGCAGACCGCCTGCCGTGAGGACAGCTACGACACCTTTAAGGAGTACAGCGCCCGCCTGCACCGCACCGGCCGTGCCGTGCGTCTGCGCGACTTGCTCGACTTTGATGCCAGCGGCCGCACGCCGGTTTCGCTCGACGAGGTCGAGCCCACGCTCAACATCGTCCGCCGCTTTAACACCGGCGCCATGTCGTACGGCTCCATCAGCAAGGAAGCACACGAGTGCATGGCCATCGCCATGAACCGCCTGCACGGCCGTTCCAACTCCGGCGAGGGCGGTGAGGATCCGCGTCGCGAGACCCCGCTGGCTAACGGCGATTCCAAGAACTCCGCGATCAAGCAGGTGGCAAGTGCGCGCTTTGGCGTGACGAGCCGCTACCTGTGCAGCGCCTTCGAGATTCAGATCAAGATGGCCCAGGGCGCCAAGCCCGGCGAGGGTGGCCACCTGCCCGGCAAGAAGGTCTACCCCTGGATTGCCGAGGTCCGTCAGTCCACGCCCGGCATCGGCCTGATCTCGCCTCCGCCGCATCACGACATCTACTCCATCGAAGACCTGGCCGAGCTCATCTTTGACCTTAAGAACGCCAACCCCGGCGCACGCGTGTCGGTCAAGCTGGTCAGCGAGGCCGGCGTCGGCACCATCGCCACCGGTGTGGCCAAGGGCGCTGCCGACAAGATCTTGATCAGCGGCCACAATGGCGGCTCGGGTGCCGCTGCTCGCGATTCGATCTGGCACGCCGGTCTGCCGCTGGAGCTTGGCCTTGCCGAGGCCCAGCAGACGCTGCTGCAAAACGGCCTGCGCTCGCGCGTGGTGCTCGAGGCCGACGGCAAGCTCATGGACGGCACCGATGTTGCCGTCGCCTGCCTGCTGGGCGCCGAGGAGTTTGGCTTTGCGACCATGCCGCTCATCTCGATGGGCTGCCTCATGCAGCGCGACTGCCAGCAGGATACCTGCCCCGCCGGCATCGCCACGCAAAACTGCCGCTTGCGTCGCGGCTTCCGCGGCAAGCCCGAGCACGTCGAGCACTTTATGCTCTTTGTTGCCGAGCAACTGCGCGAGGTCATGGCGAGCCTGGGCTTCCGCACCGTCGACGAGATGGTCGGCCATCCCGAGTGCTTGCGCCAGATCGAGGTCCCGGGCAACCGCAAGGCTAACCTGCTCGATCTGACGCCCGTGCTGGCAAGCGCGACCTGCGAGTTCGGTGCCCACATCCCGGGTGCCGACGGCCGTCACTTCCTGCCCCAGATGGCCGCGGACAGCGAGCTCGACAAGACGCTCGACTCCACGCTGTTTGTGCCCTACACGGCCGACGCCCGCGCACATCTGCGTCCGATTCGCTTCCGCGCCGATATCGCCAACGTCAACCGTTGCGTGGGCACCATCCTGGGCAACGCGGTGACCAAGGCGCATCCCGAGGGCTTGCCCGCCGGCTCCATCACCATCGATTGCGATGGTTCGGCCGGTCAGAGCTTTGGCGCCTTCCTGCCGCGCGGCATTACGCTCAACGTGAGCGGCGACGCCAACGATTACTTTGGCAAGGGCCTTTCGGGTGGCGAGGTGTCGGTGCGCCCCAACCCGCATGCGACCTACAAGTTCGACGAAAACATCATCGTGGGCAACGTTGCGTTCTTTGGCGCTACGAGCGGCCGCGGCTTCATTAACGGTTTGGCGGGCCAGCGCTTTGGCGTACGCAACTCCGGTGCCACCGTGGTGGTCGAGGGCTGCGGCAACCATGGCTGCGAGTACATGACGGGCGGTCTGGCGCTCATCTTGGGCGAGGTCGGACAGAACTTCGCTGCTGGCATGACGGGCGGCGTGGCTTATGTCTTTGACCAGTACGGCACGCTCGATGCCCGCGTGAACCACGAGAGCGTTGAGCTCAAGGCCCCGACTGCCGGCGAGCTGGAGCAGGTCCGTGCGCTCATCCAGGAGCACGTGGACGCGACACAGAGCCCGCGCGGCATCAAGCTGCTCTACAGCTTTGAGACGATGAGCAAGCACTTTGTGAAGGTCATTCCGACCGAGTACGAGCGTGTGCTGGCGATTGTCGCCGCCGCCGAGGCCGTCGGCAAGACGCGTGCGCAGGCCGAGGAGCTGGCGTTTGACATTGTGACCGGTCGCGCGAGCGCCGCGGATGTCGCTCGCTTCGATATTGCGGGCGGTGCTGCTGGCGCTGCGTCTGTGGCTGCCAGCTCTGTTGCTTCGACCAAGAAGGAGGCGTAAGTGCCATGGGTAAGCCCGGTGCTTTTCTTGATATCGATCGTGTGACCCACGAGCTTCGCCCCGTGGAGGAGCGCAGCCGTGATTTCGATCCGCTGTACGTTGAACTCGACGACGATGCACGCCGTGCCCAGGCGAGCCGCTGCATGATGTGCGGCGTGGCGTTTTGCCAGATGGGCGTGAGCTTTGGCAAGGCACGTCCGAGCGGCTGCCCGCTGCATAACCTGATTCCCGAGTGGAACGAGCTGGTGTACCGCGGCCGCTGGGATGAGGCTGCCGAGCGCCTGTCGCTCACCTCGCCCATGCCTGAGTTCACGAGCCGCGTGTGCCCGGCGCTGTGCGAGGCCGCGTGCAACCTGGGCTCGGTCGACGGCCAGCCTACGACGATTCACGATAACGAACGCGCGATCAGCGACCATGAGTGGGCAAACGGCGGCCCGCGCCGCTTTGAGCCGGCAGGGGAGGATGCGCCCACGGTCGCCGTGGTTGGTTCTGGACCGGCTGGTCTGGTGGCTGCATGGGAGCTCGCGCGTCGCGGCGCCCGCGTGACGGTGTTTGAGCGCGACGACCGCCCCGGCGGCCTGCTCATGTACGGCATTCCCAACATGAAGCTCGAGAAGTCTGTGGTCGAGCGTCGCGTGGCGCTCATGCGCGAGCTGGGTATTGTGTTCGAGCTGGGCGCCGACGTTACGAACTCTGCGGTGACGGCCGAGCTCAATGGCTTTGACGCCGTCGTGGTGGCTGCCGGCGCTCGTGCGCCCCGCGGTCTTTCGGCTGCGAACGTGGATGCTCCGGGCGTGGTGTACGCGGTGGACTACCTGACGGCTTCGACCGTCTCGGTGCTCGATGGCGGTGAGCCTGCTATTGACGCACGCGGCCTGGACGTCGTGGTCATTGGCGGTGGCGATACCGGCAACGACTGCGTGGGTACCGCGGTGCGTCAGGGCGCGCGCAGCGTGCGCCAGTTTGAGTTCTTGCCGGCTGCGCCCGATAAGCGCGCGGTAGGCAACCCCTGGCCGCAGTGGCCCAACGTTAAGAAGACCGATTACGGCCAGCAGGAGGCTATCGCTGCGATGGGTGGCGAGATGCGTGCCTGGGCCGTGGATACACTCGAGGTGCTGCTGGACAAGAAGGGTGCGGCTGCGGGTCTGCGCGTGGTCGATCTGGACTGGTCGGCGGGAAAGCCCGAGCGCATCGCGGGCTCCGAGCACGAGGTGCCAGCGCAGCTGGTGCTCATCGCCTGCGGCTTTACGGGTCCGGAGTACGGTGTGTTCGATGCGGTGAGCGTGCCTGTTGCCACCGCTGGTCGTCCGCTGCCGGTGATGGCTGCCGAGGGTTCGCATCTCGCGGCTCGCACGGAGGGCGTCGCCGCGGATGCCGCGCCGGTGTATGTGGCGGGTGATGCCCGCAACGGCAGCTCGCTCGTGGTGAACGCCATGGCCGATGCCCTGGCCTGCGCAGCCGAAGTCGCCGACGCGCTGGAGCTGTAAAGTAGTCATTTAAGAACGTCCCCAATGACTAGTCATTTTTTGTCTAGTCGTTGGGGGCACTCTTTGCGAGCGATTTACTCGTTTGTCGACGTACGGGTGTTCATTTGGCGACTTCTTGGGCTGTGGTCACCTGTTGTTTCTGTGGTGGCTGCGGGCATCTGGCTCAAAAGGGCGGGTTGGCTGTCTATGTCTACCTGCGGTTTCTTTGCGGTACGCTCATTCGGTCAAGTGCCCCGTCAAGTGTTTGGTTAGCATCTGGTTTGCAGCCGAAGGCCTATTTTGCCCGCGCTTGCCTCGGTTGCTCGCCCTCCTCGTAAGCTCAAATTGAGGTCCATCAGTTTGAGGAGGATGCCATGACTGACCACGCTTTTGACCGAGCAGAGCTGGCTGAAGCCGTCGGCAACGATATTGCCGACATGGCTCACTTTTGGATGCTGCGGAAGTTTCAATTCCTGGAGCCGGCGCGCGAACAGTTCGAGATCATTGTCGACCCGTGGCTCAGCTATTGCGCCGAGCCTTCGCAAAACGAAATCATGGCCTACAACATGGCGTTTACCGATTGGCTGCTGTTTGAGCGCCCCTATCGCCATGGCAAAACGCTGCTCGAGCTATATGTTGACGAGCCGCCGGCATCGCTTTCGCCTGCCTCGCTCAAGCGGCTCGAGCAGGTACGCGACACGCAGTATTTCTCGCGCTTTGGCATTTTGGACAAGAATCCTGCGTCCGGCATGGTCGTGCTGAAGGACACGCGCACCGATCATCGCTTTGATGTCTACGATTCGCATATCATGCAGAAGGAGCACTGGAGTGACGGCGCGATTGCGGTGCGCCTCGCCTGCGTCGACGATGTCTGGCTTACGGCGGGACAGCTCTACCTGTATGACATCGCGCGGCTGAGCGATACGGCGGTCGATGGGCCGGGTGCGGTGCATCCGGAGGACCTGCAGGACGGCTTTGACACCTCGTGCATCTGCTTCTTCTTGCGTCTGGTCCGCGACATCATGGGCACCCAGGGGCGGTACGTAAAGTCGCTCAACATCTACGAGCAGGAGTGGGAGTAGGGGATGGGTAGTTGTCGCCTGCCTTGCCTTTTGCCTTTTTGTCTCGATCTGTAACGTTTGGGGGCAAAACACCGGTCTACCTGTTACAGATCGAGACGAATGCTTGGGCGCCGCTGGTTTGTCTAAATCTGTAACGTTTAGGGGCCTGGAGAACGTCTAACTGTTACAGATCGAGACGTTTGGCACCTGGCTGGGGGGAATGTCTCAATCTGTAACATCTACAGTCCAAAAATCGTTCTTCTTGTTACAGATCAAGACGTTTGTCGGTGGAGGCAACGGTGACGATGGTCCATTTGTCCGATGTGGTGGTGATGGAAGTGTCTAATACCGTTTTCAAGCACAAGCATACGACTCGCAACACGTTGGCGCGGAATAGGATGCTCGCGCGACTCACGGAGGCGACCGAGCAAGGTGCGCTGCTCGCAACGCATGACAATGCCGAGCTCATGTGGCTGCGGCGTCATGTTGGAACCGACGATATCGCGGAACCCGAGCCGTATTTGTTCTGCTTTCAACATGATTGGGATGCGCTGACGCCGACGGAGCGAGCGCTGCGGGCCATCAAAGGGCTTGCGGAGTTTCATCCCGATTGGGCGTTTTGGGGCTATGACGCGGCACTTTTGTGGGGTCTGGAGGTGCCGAATGATCTGCTTGGGCCACGATATCTTGTTAAGACAGGTTGCTCGGTGCCGCTGAGTGCAGGATGTCGGCTGTTGCGTCCGCAGGCGGCGGGCGCACTTGAACAAGTCGACGGCGTGCAGGTGACGTCGTTTTGGCGCACGGTGGAGGATTGCCTACTGCGTGCACCGTTCTCCTACGGGTTGGCGATTGCCGATTCTGCACTGCGGGCGAAAGGCGTATCACGTGGGGATTTGTGCGAGCGCCTCCGCGCCGATTGCGAGGGCAGGCGAGGGTATCGCAGGGCACAGGTGATTGCGTCGTATGCGGACGGGCTGTCTGAAAACGGCGGCGAGTCTCGGTTCCGAGCATTCTTTATTGCGTACGGCTTTCCGGTTCCGGAGCTGCAGGTGGAGTTTCGCGACCCGCTCGATCCGAGCCAGGTGTTTCGCGTCGACTATTTTTGGCGGCTCGAGGACGGGACGTGTGTCATCGGCGAGCTCGACGGAAAGGGGAAGTACACCTTGCAGAGCGGCGAGGGTCGGGAGTCGGCTGACCCATTCGTGGCAGAGCGTCAGCGGGAATCTCATCTGACAATGCTCGGGCATAAGGTGCTTCGGTTTACGTTTGATGAGCTCAAGAATCCGGGGAAGCTGATCGAGAAAATGAGGCTGGCGGGTATTCCTCGGCAGGTTGAATTGGCTGAGGAGTGGAGATGCCAGTGGTATGGGCGCTGAGAGGTTTTGTCTCGATCTGTAACGTTTAGAGGCTGTTTGAGCTCGTAATTGTTACAGATCGAGACAAGCCGGTGAAACGTCGACCGAATGTCTCGATCTGTAACATCAAGGGGCCTAATAACCCTGTAGCTGTTACAGATCGAGATATTTCCCTGGTGTCGCTGGGGTGGGACTGCAACGTGTTCCGTCTCCCCACATCCCCTCTTCCTTCCGTTAACCGATGCGTCTGCAGCAATCCAGCGGGACTAGGTGATAATGGACAAATGTTCAAGTTAATCGTGAGGGAGGAGCTCGATATGGCATCTGCCGATCGTCCCACATTGTTTATCAATGCGACCGTTCTGGATGGTTCGGAGCATATGGAGCCGCAGCCCGATATGGCCGTGGTCGTCGAGCGTGGCATCATCACCTGGATGGGACCGAGCGCTGTGGCCCAAGCTCCAGCGGGGGCCGAGGTCATCGACCTGGCAGGGGCGTATCTCATGCCGGGCCTCATCAATATGCACGTGCATCTGTGCGGTTCGGGCAAGCCGGTCTCGGCGGGTGATGCGGGCGCGCTGATGAAGAAGCTCGACAATCCCGTGGGCCGCGCCATCGTTCGCCACATCCTCAAAGGCAGCGCCCAACAGCAGCTGGCAAGCGGCGTGACTACGGTGCGCGGTGCGGGTGACCCGCTGTTTGCCGACATCGCCGTGCGCGATGCTATCGATGCCGGCAAGTATCAGGGTCCGCGTCTGGTAGCGCCGGGAACGGGCGTTACAGTGCCGGGTGGCCACGGCGCGGGGCTGTTCGCGCAGGTCGCCAATACGCCCGACGAGGCGGCCGAACAGGTGCGCGACTTGTACGCTCGTGGTGCCGACGTCATCAAGTTGTTCGTGACGGGTGGCGTGTTCGACGCGACCGAAGTTGGCGAGCCGGGCGTGCTGCGCATGCCGATTGATGTTGCCGCGGCGGCGTGCAAGGCGGCGCACGAGGTGGGCCTGCCGGTTATGGCTCATGTCGAGAGCACCGAGGGCGTGAAGGCCGCGCTTGAGGCCGGGGTCGACACGATCGAGCACGGTGCCCCGATGACGCCCGAGATCCTGGAGCTGTATCGCGGCGCCGCGGGCACACAGCTCGAGGGACGCGCGCCGAGCGTGACCTGCACGATCAGCCCGGCGCTGCCGTTTGTGTTGCTCGACCCGGAAAAGACCCATTCGACCGATACACAAAAGAAGAACGGCGACATCGTGTGCTCGGGCATCATCGAGAGCGCCCGTGCCGCACTGGAAGCTGGCATTAAGGTGGGCCTGGGCACGGACTCAAGCTGCCCGTTCGTGACGCAGTACGACATGTGGCGTGAGGTTGCCTATTTTGCCAAGTACGTGGGTGTGAGCAACGCCTTCGCGCTGCATACGGCTACGCAAGTCAACGCCGAGCTGCTGGGGCTGGGCGGCGAGACCGGTACGATCGAGTGCGGCAAGGCCGCCGATATCCTGGTGACGCGCAAGAATCCGCTCGATGACCTGTGCGCTCTGCGTGAGCCGATGCATGTGATGTGTCGCGGTGATCTGGTACGCAAGCTCAAGGTGAAGCGTATTCCCGAGGTGGACGCCGAGCTCGACGCGATTATGGCCATGCCTGCCGAAGCGCTGACTGAGGAGCTCGCCCGCGACGGTGTGGCGTAGATGTGACAAAGGGGCAGCTCCGTTGCCGCATGCAAAAAGCCGAGGTCTCAACACGAGGCCTCGGCTTTTTTATCGAACAAATACTTAAGATTTGGGACAAACAAACCTGATTAATTTGTCCCGCGTGCGGGCGCTAGGAGCGGGTTTCCATCTTGGCGTGGCACTTGGGGCAGGTGACGCGGATCTTGCCTTTGCCCTTGGGGACGGAGAGCATCTGGCCGCAGTTGGGGCACTTGAGGTATGCTGTGGTCTTGCGACCCTTCCACATCTTCTTGGCCGTGCGCTTGGCACGCTCAAAGTCTTCCTTGCTGGTACCGGCCGTGCGCGAGGCGTTGGCAGCCGCGGTGCCGCTACCCAAGCTCGCTACGAACTTGCCCAGGCCGGGGACGTTAGCGGTCGCGGCGACAAAGGCCGCGTTTTCCTTGCGACGTGCATCGATGTTTTTGGACAGGCCGCGCAGCACGCCAATCACGATTACGGCGATGGCAATCCAGCTGAGCCACTGGATATGGGCTATCGATCCGATCATCGCGATGACGATGCCGACAAAGCCCATAACGATGGTGAGCTCATCGGCGCCATTGCGGCCCTTAATAAAGTCATTCATGCAAATTGCCTTTCGTTCGATATGCTGCACGCCTTTATACCCGATTTAGAGCAAGGGGGACAGGTCAATCTGCACCAAGGTGGTGCAAACATACCTGTCCCCGATGCACCAAGAAGGTGCAAAGCAGTCCGTCCCCAATGCCCCAATTACTTGGAGAGCTTGTCGACGACGCGTTCGATCTCGGCGAGCTTGGCGGCCTTGAGGTCTTCGTCGCCCGATTCGATTGCCGAAGTCACGCAGCCCTCGATATGCGCCTTGAGCACGTCGGCGTTGATGCGCGCAATGAGCGCCTGCGTTGCCATGAGCTGCGTGGAAATATCGACGCAGTAGCGGTCCTCATCGACCATCCGCAAGATGCCGTCGATCTGGCCGCGTGCCGTCTTGAGCATGCGGGTCACCGATTTGTGGTCTGCCATCATGGCGGGTCCTCGTTTCTGGTCGATGGGGTCGAATGCTTCTGGTAGCTGCTACGCGGCGGTCACGGACAGGGCGTGGAACTTCTCGCCGGCGCCCTCGACGGCGGCAGCGAGCTGCTCGGCGGTCACGGTGTCGGCGCACTCAACCTGGACGGTCTGGGTCTCGTGATCGGCGTCGGCGTCGGTCACGCCGGCAACGTTGAGCAACGCCGTCTCGACGGTGGCGTCGCAGTGGCCGCACATGAGGCCGGAAGTCTTGATTGTGTATCGCATCGGTATTCCTCTCTGTTGTGTCGGCTTTCCCAGGCACCCGACCTTGGCCTTCAAGCCGTCGCTCGCGTACCAAAGTACGCGTCGCTCCTCTTTCAGGTCAATCTCGGGCACCTGGAAAACCCGTTCTAAATGGACTTAAGGGTGAACCTATTTTGCCACTTTAGGCTTAAAGGTTCGTAGGCGCAGCGCATTGCTTACGACGCATACGCTCGACAGGCTCATGGCCGCGGCGCCGAACATCGGCGAGAGCTGCCAACCGGTGAGGGGGAAGAACACGCCTGCCGCCAGCGGAATGCCGATGCCGTTGTAGAACAGCGCCCAGAACAGGTCCTGCTTGATGTTGCGGATCGTGGCGCGCGAAAGCTCGATGGCGCGCGCAACATCCATGAGGTCGCTGCGCATGAGTACCACGTCGGCGCCCTCCTTGGCGATGTCGGCGCCGGTGCCGATCGCAAGGCCCACGTCGGCGCGCGCCAGGGCGGGGGAGTCGTTGATGCCGTCGCCCACCATGGCGACCTTGCCGCCCGCATCCTGCAGTTCGCGCACGTGGCGTTCCTTGTCGGCGGGGAGGACGTCGGCGATGACCTGTTCGCTGGTGAGTCCCACGCGGCGGGCGATAGCCTCGGCCGTCACACGGTTATCGCCGGTGAGCATGCGCACGTCGACGCCGAGCGAACGCAGCGCGGCGATGGCCTCGGCGCTCGTCTCTTTGACCTCGTCAGCCACGGCGATGGTACCGACAAGCTCGCTGTTCTTGGCAAAGAACAGCGGTGTCTTGCCTTCGGCGGCGAGCTGTTCGGCAAGGCCCGCGGGCACGGTAACGCCCAGCTCGTCCATCAGACGCACGTTGCCGGCTGCGATGACATTTTGTCCCTCGCGCGCCGTAACGCCACGACCGGGCACGGCGGCAAAGTCCTCGACCATGCGCGCGACAATTCCGCGCGCCTCGCACTCGGCCATAATCGCCTCGGCCAGCGGGTGCTCGCTTGAGCGCTCCAACGCGGCGGCCAGCTTGAGCAGCGCCTTTTCGCTCATGGCGCGCGAGCCGTCAGCACGCGTGGCTACCACGATATCGGTCACGGCAGGCTTGCCGCGGGTGACCGTGCCCGTCTTATCGAGCACCACCGTGCCCACGCTGCGCAGATTCTCCAGCGCTTCGGCGCTCTTAAACAGAATGCCCATCTCGGCGCCCTTGCCGGTGCCCACCATAATGGCGACGGGCGTGGCTAGGCCGAGTGCACACGGACAGCTGATCACCAGCACAGCGACGGCGGAGGTGAGCGCTTCGTTGACGCTTCCGGTCAGTGTCATCCACGCCAAGAAGGTCACGGCCGAGATCACGAACACCACGGGCACGAACACGCCGGCGACCTTGTCGGCCATGCGGGCGATGGGCGCCTTGGTGGCGTTGGCGTCCTCGACAAGCTTGATGATCTTGGCGAGCGATGTCTCGGCACCCACACGCGTGGCGCGGAAGGTAAACGAGCCGGTGCGGTTGACGGTGGCGGCGTTGACGGTGTCACCGGCGGTCTTTTCCACGGGGATGGACTCGCCGGTCAGCGCGCTCTCGTCCACGGCCGAGCTGCCCTCGAGCACCACGCCATCGACGGGGATGGACTCGCCGGGGCGTACGCGCAGGATCTGGCCGGGAAGGATGCTGTCGACGTCGACGGTGGTCTCGCTGCCGTCCTCTGCCACGACGGTCGCGGTCTTGGGCGCCAGGTCGATCAGCGCCTCGATAGCGCCGCCGGTTTTGGACTTGCTGCGCGTCTCGAGGTATTTGCCCACGGTGACGAGCGACAGGATCGTGCCTGCGCTCTCAAAATACAGATTGTCCATGCCCGTCATCATGGCCTCGTGGACCTGACCCGCGGCTAACTGGTCGGCCATGATGAACATGGCGTAGAGCGACCAGGCGATGGAGGCGGTGGCGCCCACGGCGATGAGGGCGTCCATGGTGGGCGCGCCGTGCGCGAGCGATTTAAACCCGTTGATAAAGTACGCGTCGTTGACATAGACGATGGGGATGAGCAGGACGAGCTCGGTGAGGGCGAGCGTCATGCTGTGGGTATGGTCGGTGAAGACGCCGGGCAGCGGCCAGCCAAGCATGTGCCCCATGCCTATGTAGAACAGCGGGATGAGGAATACGATTGAGACGATGAGACGAGTGCGCATGGCAGAGGCGGCGGCCTCCAGTTTTTTGGTGGGCGACTCCATATGGGCGGCGCCGGACCTGGCTTGCGTGCTGCCGTTTGAGCCGGCGGCACCGGTGCTCACATCGACGGGCGAGGCCGAGTAGCCCGCGCGGTCGACGGCGGTGCAGATATCGTCGGGGGAGACCTGCGCGGGGTCGTAGTCCACCAGCATAGAGCCGGCGAGCAGATTGACCGCGACGCTCTCGACGCCGTCGAGCTTGCTCACGGCACGGTCCACGTGCGCCTGACAGGCGGCGCATGTCATGCCACCCACATCGAATTTATCTTGAGCCATGGCTTCTCCTTTCTGTGGCTCGGTATTGGAATTGTTAACCTGCCGATACTATACACCCATACCCCCTGGGGGTGTCCAGTAATAGTTGGAATGTATGACTTTTCATTACAGATGAGGGTGGCTGCTCAATCGGTGGCCGTCTCTGCCAAACATCTCAATCTGTAACGTCTGGACCGGTTTTTGAACCATAGCTGTTACAGATTTAGACAAACATTTCAACCGAAAACTAACGTCTCGATCTGTAACAACTAGACCCCGTTTTACCGAGTATTTGTTACAGATCAAGACAAACAGTTGACAGGAAACTCAATGTCTTAATCTGTAACATCTAGACTGGTTTTTTGGGTTCTAACTGTTACAGATCGAGACAGACTGTCCGCGGTCAACTCAAATGTCTTGATCTGTAACATCTAGAGAGGTTTTTAACCCCTTACTGTTACAGATTGAGATGTTGTCTCGCGGGGCGGGGGTTTGTCTCGATCTGTAACATCTAGACCTGTATCTGCCGAGCTAGTGTTACAGATCGAGACAATTGCCGGGGAGGGGTTCCGTCACGGCAAGACGCCCGCCGCCTAGATGCAGAACCCGGGGATCACACAGGTTAGCTTGTTTGGCTTTTCCGCAGGCGTTGCGTACGTAAAGACGTCGCCGTCGTGCCCCACGCGATTCAAATAGAGTGTGCCTCCACTCTCCGATGTGTCAGGGCTCACCGTGCGCTCCCACCAACAGGTGTCCTTGCCCTTCCACTGGCGGACCATCGTCTCGTTCGTGGAATACGGGCTCACCTTGAGCTCGCGGAAGAGCTGATACTCCTCGCCCTCGCCGTTGTAGATGTCTGCCAGGTAGTGATAGTCCTCGGCAAACGAATCGGGCGGTTGCGTACCGCACAGCTCGACCATGGCGGGCAGCCAAAGGGTTGCAGGCAACTCGCTCAGACACGATGTACTGTTGGCGGCGCCAACGTTATTCGAGGTCTTCTTGACAGACTTGATGAGCGCGCGCAACTCGTTGGGTAGCAGCTTAAGGCCGTCGCCGTTGAGCCATCCCCGCAGCTCGCAATCTGCCCAGCCGGCGCTCGGCGGTTCAGCCGTAGCGTTGCGCTCAGCAATACCCGCGTCGAACATAAACGTCAGCCCGGCCTTGCCCGTCCCGTCCAGAAGCTCATCGTGGCGGATGCCCACAAGCTGCGCGCCGACCTGCAGTCCGTTGGTGAGCGTGACACGCTTGGTGCACGGATAGGGGATATGCCCATCAGCGTCGAGCAGGTGGTAGCGCTTGGCAATCTCGCGTGCCTCGCTACGGGTCTCGGCGGCCTTAATCTTGAGCGAAATCTCCTGCAGCTGGTCCCAAGTGTAGTCGTCAAGCGAACCGCGGATGCCGTCCAGGTAGTCGGGGATGCCAAAGCCATGGGTTGCCGCGCCAACGACGCCGAGCCCCGCAACGACCGCAACGACGCCGCCGATAATAAAGCGACGGCGGGTCATGGCGTCGTGCCGGGCCTGCTCCAAGATCTCTCGCGCGCGCTCGCCGGCGACGTCGACCTTAAGGTGCGTGCCAGAATCGATATCAATTGCGGCCTCGTCTCTTGCACCCTCGCGGTCCTCAGATTCTGCAGCGGGGAGGTATGTCGAGAGCACCTCGAGCATCTGCTGCTCGGTAGGGCGATCGCCCTGTTCGACCGAGATGCCTTTCATGATGATCTGGACAAGCGCTTTGTCGCCCTCGCAGCGCGGCTCGAGCGGCGCCGGTTTGGTCTTGGTCTTTATGAGGTAGAACGAGCCGGTCGCCGCGGCACCCGTCGACTCGACATCGAACGGTTTGCGACCGCTGTAGAGCTGGTACAGAATGCTCGAAAGCGCATAGACGTCGATCGCGGGCGAGCGGCGAAGGGCCGCGATGCCTTCGATATCCTGCGTGAGCATTTCGGGCGCGGCGTATGCGGGCGTGGCAAAGCGCCAGATGTCGGCGCGCCGGGTGATCGTGTCGTCGCCGAGGGCCATGGTCGCGGAGCCCATGTCGATGAGACAGGGGTCAAAGGAGCAATCGGCAATCTGCTGCTCGAGCGTTCGGCTGGTGGTGCGGAACATGATATTGGCAGGCGACAGGTCGCGATGGACGACCGGATTCACAAGGCCTTGGGTCATCAAGAGCGCGCGAAGCACGGCGTTTCCGACGGCGGCGACCATCTGGGTGGTCAGCCCGCCCGAGGCGTCGTGCGGAAGCAAGGGCAGCGCCTGTTTGAGCGAGGTGCCCTCGACCCACTCCATGAGGATAAGCGGGTCGTCCTCGCACGATCCGTAGCCATAGACGCGCGGAAATCCGCGCAGGTGCGAGACGGTACACAGATGACGGTACTCCTCGAACAGTGCGGCGGTGTTGGCCAGGTGCGCGGCCGATTGCTCGGCGGAGCGGTCGGGGGCTTGGCCGGAAAGGATGGCGTTGTCCTTGAGTAGCTTGACGGCAAAAACCTCGCCGCTTGTGTTGGTCGCGCGAAGCACATGTCCGATATTGCCGCTGTCGCGGTATGCCGTCTGAAGAATAAGCGTCATAAACCGGCGTTTGGCGTCGTCCTCGGCACTGGGGTCGACTGCCACGGCGGTATCGAACGTATCGAGACGGATGAGTTTGTCGCCATAGGCGCTATCGGTAGTATCCATGGCGTTCCTTTGTCTGGCATGGGTTGCCGCGCGTATACGTGGGCAGTGCGGATATCGGTAAAGTACTATGATAGCCGCACTGCCCACGTATACCGCTGGGTATTGTCGTTTACGACGCAGAAGGTAGAAGACAAAAGACGGGCGGTGACCGTCTTTCGATCACCGCCCGCGCTAATCCACAATGACAAGGAATGTCGTGTAGAGACCCAGATGGAGCCTGTCGCTGTTTTCGATTTCCACCGGGGGATAGATCTTGCCGGGCTCGCGTTGGTCGCGCGGCGGCTCAATCACAATATCGCCGTCGCCCGCGCCCGATTCGAGCACTGTGCCGTTGGTCGATCCAAGGCCCTGGGCGTACCAGTGCTCACCCTCAAGCCAAATGCGAAGATGCTCGCGCGATGCGTCGGCGCCCACATCGGTGATGCTGGGCGAGGTTTTGGGCAAAGAACCAATTACCGTGCCGCGCGGATCGCGTGTGAGGGGATGGATTTGCATGTCGGCGCAGTTGTCGGCATGGGTTCTGAGCAGACCGAGGTTGGGGGCGACAGTGCGCGGCTGCTCCAGGCTGCTCATAAAGCCACGTCCGACGGTAGTTTCGGTGGTGCCAAAGTGCCCGCCTGTCTTGCTGTCGCAAAAGCGCTCGACGGTGGCCACGCCTTGGATGGGGTCAGCGAGCGCCCCCGTTGCCACAAAGAGCATAAGGTAAAGCGTACTCTTCTCGCGCACGGCATTGCCGTCAAAGTTGTCGATGCGATTGAGGGCATTTGCATATAGGCGGCTGTCCAACTTGTAGCTGGCGAGAGCCGACATCATTTCGTTGGCGGCCGGGCCGCGATAGTGCTCGGCGATTGCCTGATAGGCGGACTCGCCGCTGCCGAGCTTGCTGCAGATTGCCGCGGAAAGATTGAGCGTGGTGATGGCAAAGTCGCTGTAGATGGCGGGCGCGCACTGGTCAGGCTCGCGATGGACGATGTAACGGGTGAGATACGAGCGGTTGGAAGAGCATTTCTCGAGCAGGGTACTGCCGAGATAAGAGTTTCCATTGATGAGCATTCGGGCGATCTCGAGATGTTTAAGACCGCCGAACGAGCGAATATCGTTATAGAGGACCGAGCAAGGCGTCTCTGCTGCCACGGATACCTCCTTTGACTGCTTCCTAGCCAATATGGCGATAGGAATTAATGGCCCCCGGTGGGCGACGTATTAAATGGCTGCGCAATAAATAGCGTAACCAAAGCAACATTATAGGCCACATGTTCGAAATTGCAGGAAGACTGAGAGATTTGGTTTGGACTGGACGGAAATCCCCCTCTGTCTTGTTCTGTAACATTTAGGGCCGATTTTACTCGGTAACTGTTACAGATTGAGACGTTTGTGAACCGTGTCGACCGTTTGTCTCGACCTGTAACACGCAGAGGAAGATTTGCCCTGTAGATGTTACAGATTGAGACAATCGGCCGGGCCCACCTCGAGCCCGCCTCGTCATCTGTGGTTTACGTGGGGGCATGCGAAGCACGGGTATACTAACCCGCGGCGAATCTGCTCCATCGCTTAGAGCTGCTGCGTCTGGACGGCGCGTGATAGGGCTGCCAAAGCGATCGCCAGCGTGCTGAGCAACGTCCTCTCTGTGCGCACCCGTTTTTGTATGTATTAGCGCACTACCAAGCACGCCCGCGCGGCCGCATGCCGTGCCCATTGCGCGTGCAGATAAGGAACAACAACATATGCGTAATTCTGTATCCGACGTCACCGACGCCGAGATCCTGGACGAGACCCGTGAGGCCATGACCCAGGCTGCCTTCGATGCCGCCGATGAGGCCAATGCTGCCCAGGCCGTCGAGTCCGCTACCGAGAGCCTGCCCGCCTTTGACGAGCTGGGCCTTTCCGACGAGATGCTTCGTGCCATCGAGAACCTGGGCTACACGGCGCCGACGCCCGTGCAGGCCGGCTCGATCCCTGTGGTGCTCGAAGGCCGCGACCTGCTTGCCGCCGCTCAGACCGGCACCGGCAAGACGGCCGCCTTTTTGCTGCCGACCATGAACAATCTGGAGCACATCGCTCCGCCCAAACCCGTGCGTGAGCGCGGCGGCCGCAACCGCCGTCGCGGTGCCAAGAAGCCCGAGGGCAACGGCCGTGGCCCCGTGATGCTCGTCATCACCCCTACGCGCGAGCTTGCCCAGCAGATCGACGAGGTCGCGAGCAAAATCGCCGACGTCACGGGCCACGTTGCCGTGACTGTCGTGGGCGGCGTGAGCTACAAGCCGCAGACCGCGGCACTCAAGTACGGCTGCGATATCCTGGTTGCCACGCCGGGCCGTCTGGTCGATCTGATCGAGCAGGGCGCTTGCCACCTGGACGAGGTCAAGGTCCTGGTGCTCGACGAGGCCGACCGCATGCTCGACATGGGCTTTTTGCCCGCCGTCCGCCGCATTGTGCGCGAGACGCCGGCCGAGCGCCAGACGCTGCTGTTCTCGGCGACCCTCGACGAGGAGGCCGTGGGCGAGATCACCGACCTGGTGAGCGACCCGGCCCGCGTGGAGATCGCGCCGGCCACGTCGACCGCCGACACCGTCGACCAGTTTGTGTTCCCGGTGTCCATCGAGGCAAAGAACAACCTGCTGCCTGAGTTCCTCAAAAAGGAGGGCCCGGAGCGCACCATCGTCTTTATGCGCACCAAGCACCGCGCCGACAGCTGCTGCCGTCGCCTTGAGCGCAAAGGCATCAAGGCCGCCGCGATTCACGGCAACCGCAGCCAGGCCCAGCGCGAGCGCGCGCTTTCTGCCTTCCGCGACGGCACCGTCGACGTGCTGGTGGCAACCGATGTTCTCGCCCGCGGCATCGACATTAGCGACGTGCGCTACGTCGTGAACTTCGACGTGCCGGCCGAGCCGACCGACTATATCCACCGCATTGGCCGTACGGGCCGCGCCGGCGAGCTGGGCTGGGCCATCACGTTTGTGACCGAGCAGGACGTGGACGAGTTCTACGAGATCGAGAAGCTCATGGACAAGACCGCCGACATCTACGAGGCCGGCGACCTGCACGTGGGTCCCAACCCGCCCGCGGTTGATCCCGAGCGCGACCCTGCGGCCTTTAAGGCGAAGAAGAAGACCAAGCGCGGCAAGTCCAAGAGCAAGAAGAAGCTTGAGCAGGCGCGTCGCGACGGCAAGCGCAACGGCGACGATTACGGCGATGTTGCCGGTCGTTCCAACCGCGGTCGCGACGAGCGCCGCGGCGACGGCGAGCGTCCGAGCCGTCCCAAGCGCGGCGGCAAGACCCGCGTGCGCGAGGGCGTTCAGGCTCGCGTAGACGAGGCTGTTGAGAGCGTGGCCCGCGAGGTAGCTGCCGAGGAGCGCGGCGGTGCCGCTGCCGTCGAGCAGGCCCCGCGCGGTAACCGTGCCGAGCGTCGTGCCAAGCAGTTCCAGGGCGAGGCGCATCGCCGCCGTCGCGAGGATGGGGATCGCGGTGGCCGTCGTCGTGTCGAGCGCGAGGACGAGGGCCGCGGTTCGCGCGGTGGCAAGCGCGGTGCGGGCGACCACCGTCGTTCCGGTCGTGATGACGAGCGCGGTGGCCGTGACGAGCGCCGCGGCGGCGAGGGCCGTGGTGAGCGTAGCACCCGCGGCGGCGAGTCCCGTGGCGGCAAGCGCTTTGAAGAGCGCGGTAGCCGCGGCGGCGAGCGTCGCGAGGGTGGCCGTGGCAACGGTGGTCGCGGCAGCGCTGGTCGCTCGGGTGAGTCGTGCGATCGTCGTGACCCGCGTGCCAGCCGCGATCGTCGCGATGACTGGCGCAACTACGACGATACCCGCGAGGAGCGTCGTGGCGGCTATCGTGGCGGGCGTGGCGGCAACCAGACCGGCTCCCGTGGCGGCCGTGCCGGCGGTCGCGATAACCGTGGCAGCTATGGCAACAGCCGTGGTGGCAAGCGCGGCGGCAGCTCCCGTCGCCCCGGTGACGGCGGCGGCAAGCGCAAGTAAGATGCGCATCGCCCACTAGAGCGAGGTGAACCAAGGGCCCTGAGCAACTACGCTCGGGGCCCTTTTTGTTTGCCGTATCCGATCGCTAGTTCAAATGTGATTTTCTCGGGAATGCATCTGGGGGATGCTGAGGACCTATTTTCCGCCATGCAGCAATGGGTCCTATGGGGTGCGCCGTGCATTTTTTGGAGTATTCTGCAGTTCGAGTTGTCTGCATATGATTCGACGTCGCCAACGGTGGCCTTCGGATATCCCTAGCGAGCGTTCCGAGTCAGATTTCGCCGTTTTCCGGAGCAGGGGCGCGTCATTCTCGCCATGTCGGGACTTAGAATGATACGGCGCCCTACAGTTTTGCCCACCCGCGGCGGTGCTGGCGCGGTCACGTTGCAGAATACTCCGTTTTTTGCACGGGCCAGGATGGGGTACCTCAGGAGAACACGGCGGTATCCCGTAAATATATACAATCTGTACCGTAATTAATACAAAACGAAGAGGCAGACAGCGTAGGGTGGGTGCATTGGGGTGTTTGGTGCACCAAAACGGGGATCCCACGTACCGTATACTCTGGCTGGATGTGAAAACGGCTTGACGCGTTGCCAGGCGTAGGGGGAGGGTGCCTCGATGGACGTATTCGAAATTGTGTTTAGTCCGACGGGTGGAACGCGGAAGGTGTCTGGCCTTGTGGCCGGGGCGCTGGACAAAAATACCGTTACCGTCGATCTGACCGATAGCGGGCTAGATTTCAGCGCTGTCTCGATGACTGAGGACGATGTGGCCGTAATCTCTGTGCCGGCGTATGCCGGTAGAATCCCGGCTTTGGTGGCTGACCGGTTGGGCATGGTGCGCGGCAACGGGGCTCGGGCTGTTTTGGTTTGTGTATACGGAAACCGCGCGTTTGAGGACACGCTCGTAGAGCTGGAGGACGTTGCGAAGCGCGCCGGATTTAGGGTGGTTGCAGCGGTTTCTGCTATTGCTGAGCATTCCGTTGCTCGTCAGTTTGCTGCTGGGCGACCGGATGCGCAGGATGCGGCGCAGCTCGCAGAGTTTGCGCAGCAAATTCAGCAAAAGCTGTTGACTGAGGATGCATCCGAGCCCTCTATTCCTGGCAATCGTCCTTATAAACAAGCCGGAGGTCACCGCATGGCACCCGAGGCAACAGAGGATTGCGTCTCCTGCGGTGCATGCGCCGCGGCGTGCCCCGTTTGTGCTATCGACAAGGGCGACCCCAAGCGAGCAGCTGGCGAGGCGTGCATCTCCTGCATGCGCTGCATTGCCGTATGTCCGCGAGGCGCTCGCAAGCTTGATCCCAACAAGCTATCCGCTGTTTCCCAGATGCTGAGCAAGGCTTGCGTCGTGCGGAAGGAATGCGAGCTCTTCATCTAGTGCATACGAAATTGGTGCATTGGGGACAGGCTAATCTGCACCAACCTGGTGCAAACAAACCTGTCCCCAACGCACCAGAGTGAGGAGTGCCCCTGGGTGCCGGCAGAAAAGGAACGTCCCTAAGTGCCGCCTAAATACCGTTTATCGAAGAAAAAATACCGCTCACCGGTCATAATGATTGTTCTGGCTTTGGGCTTGTCTACAATAACTCCCGTAAAAAGAAATGCGGAAGGTTACCGAGTCCCTCGGACGTGGGCCTAACCAAAGTCTTTGAACGGGTGTGTCTCTATGGATGCATTCGCTTGATTTTGGTTGGGCTATATTTATGAAGGGACATGCCACCATGGGTTTCTTTTCTCGCCTGATGGGCGGTTCGGATGAGCAGAAGACTGCAGCTTCCGAGTTCGAAATCCTCGCTCCCGTTTCCGGCGAGCTTGTTCATCTAGAAAATACCAATGACCCCGCTTTTAGCAGCCGTGCCGTGGGCGATGGCGTTGCCGTGGTTCCCCAAGAGGGAACGGTGTGCGCTCCTGTTTCCGGCACCGTCGCGGCGCTGTTCCCGACCGAGCATGCACTGGGCATCATGTCCGACGACAGCTCTGCTCAGGTGATGCTGCATATCGGAATCGACACTGTTAAACTTGAGGGCAAGGGCTTCCATGCGCTTGTTGCCCAGGGTGACCATGTCGACGCGGGCCAGCCCCTCGTCGAGGTCGATTTCGACGCGGTCCGCGCCGCCGGCTTCGATCCCACGGTCTTCGTTATCGTGTGCGAGCGTTCGGAGAACTCGACTCTTCGTGAGCACGCTTCCGGCCCTGTTGCTGTTAAAGAGCCTGTCGTCTGGCTTTCCGAGTAAATTCTTGTGGTGGGTACCGTGGTTATCAAGCGAGTTTTCAACAACAACGTCGCAATGGTCACTTCGGACGATGGCTCTGAGCTCATCGTCATCGGTCGAGGCCTCTGCTTTGGCCGTCATGCCGGCGATGCTATCGATGAAGCATCGGTCGAAAAGACCTACGCGTTGCAGGAGGGAACTTCTCAGGATTCGCGTACGATTGACCGCTTGGCACATCTTTTAGAGTCCATCCCCACCGTCAACCTCGTGATTTCCGAGGACATCGTTCAGATGCTTCGTCGAGAGCTCAATGTTGATATCAACGACAAGATTCTCATTGCTCTCGCAGACCATATCAGCCTTGCTTTGGAGCGCGAGCGCAAGGGCGTCCCCTGCGAGAATCCGTTGCTGCTCGAGATCCAGCAGTTCTATCGCAAGGAGTATGCGCTTGCGGGCCGTGCGCTGCAGATTGTCAAGGAGTATATGGGCATCCAGATGAGCGAAGAAGAGCAGGGTTTTATTACGCTGCATATCGTCAACGCCACCATGCCGCAACGCTCCGACCGTCTCATCATCTCGGTCCAGCTTGTTCGCGACGTGCTTGCGATTGTTTCCGAGCGCTATGCTACGACCCTCGATGACACCTCGCTGCCCTATGAGCGTTTCGTCCGCCACCTGCAGTTTTTCGCACAGCGGGCGCTTGACCCCGCGGCCGGGCAGATCAATGGCGACGCGCTGTTCCGTATCGATGAAACGGCGTATCCGAGGGCGTTCTCGTGTGCGGAGTCAATTGCCGACCACTTAGCGTCTACCTATAACGTTGTCGTTACCGATGCCGAGAAGAGTTATCTCGCATATCACATTGTTAACCTGCTTGGAGAACCTGGTCTCTAGGCATAACGTGCCCACACATCGATTGATATAAGGCAAGGCTCACGGTCTTGTCCAGGGCACATCTGTCTTAATTTGCGGAAAAGGAAGGGGAGTACCGCTATGACCGCAAAAAAGAAGTTCAATTTCAAAGCGCCGTTGGAGGTGTTCGCGAAGTCAATCGTTCAGCCGATGATGTATCTCTCGGTTGCCGGCATTCTGCTCATCGTGGGCATTATTCTGACCAACAAGACCATCTGCGCCGTGATCCCTGTGCTGGGCTCCGGTCCGTTCCAGCTTGTGGGCACCGTTGTCTATCAGTCGCTGATGTTTATCATCAACAACCTCTCGATTCTGTTCTGCGTGGGCATCGCCGGCGCCATGGCAAAGAAGAACAAGGGCCATGCTTCGCTGATTGCCCTGATGTCGTTCTTCCTGTTCCTGCAGGCTAACAACATCGTGCTCAACGCCACCGGCTCTCTTGCCGAAGCGAGCGGCATGCTCGGTCTTACCGGAACCGGCCAGAGCACCGTTATGGGCATTCAGGTGCTCGATACCGGCGTGTTTGGCGGCATCATTCTTGGTTGCATCACCGGTGCCGTGTTCAACAAGTACTCGAACAAGCAGTTCCCCATTGCCCTTTCGATGTTCTCGGGCGTTCGCTTCCCGTTCCTGATCATGATCATCATCTCCTGGATCATGGGCGCTGGCTTCTGCATCGTTTGGCCTCCGGTTCAGGGCGCCATCTCCTCCGTTGCCGGCATCATTAAGGAGTCGGGCAACATCGGTCTGTTTATCTACGGCATGCTCAACAAGCTGCTCGTTCCCACCGGCCTGCACCACCTCATCTACACCCCGTTCCAGTTCTCCGATGTGGGCGGCACCCTTACGCTGGGTGATCAGGTTATCGCCGGCGCCTATCCCATCCGTGTTGCCGAGATGGCGATGACGGGCCAGCCCTTCTCCGATAGCACCTACTTCAACAGCTACACCTTCAACAACCTGTGGCCCTACATCGGTATCGGTCTCGCCTTTATCTTCACCGCTTACAAGGGGAACAAGGATAAGACCAAGGCCGTTATCATCCCGCTGATCATCACCGCCGTGCTCTCCTGCGTGACCGAGCCCATGGACTTCCTCTTTGTCTTTGCCGCTCCCGTGCTCTTTGTCGTTCACTCGATTCTTTCCGGCATCTTCCTGGTTCTGCTCAAGGTCCTCTCCGTGCCCGCTTCGACTGCAGGCGGCATCATCAACATCGTGGTTTCCAACCTGGTCCTCGGTGTCGACAAGACCAACTGGCCGGTTATGCTGGTGCTTGGAGTCGTCAACGCCGCTCTGTACTTCTTCCTCTTCACCTTCCTTATTAAGAAGCTCAACCTCCACACGCCTGGTCGCGAGGAAGAGTCCGAGCTTGCTGAGTCCGTTGCCGAGGGCGAGGCCGCCGCGTCTGTCGCGGTGAAGCAGGGCGCTGTTGCCGCGGCCCCCGCAGAGGGCGTCGATGCAGGTATTGCCGACCTGGTCGCAGGTCTTGGTGGCAAGGACAACATCGAGGAGCTCGAGAACTGCTTTACGCGTCTCCGCGTGAACGTTAAGAACCCGGACCTCATCAATGAGGACCTCATCAACCACGTGCCCAACAGCGGCATCAACCGCAACGGCAATAATATCCAGATCATCTTTGGCATGAAGGTCGCCGAGATGCGCGACAAGGTCGAAAACGCAATTGAGAAGGAGCAGTAAACAATGATCATTACTCTGTGTGGTGGCGGATCCACCTTTACCCCCGGCATCGTCAAGTCCATCGCTCTGCGCAAGGACGAGCTCGACGTTGACGAGATTCGTCTGTACGACATCAACGAGGAGCGCCAGCGCAAGATCGGCGTGCTCGTGGACTGGATTTTGCACGAGGACCTTGGCCTGGACATCAAGCTCACGGTGACCACCGACAAGGAGACTGCCTTTACGGACGCGAGCTTCGTGTTTGCCCAGATGCGCGTGGGCGGCTATGCCATGCGCGAGCAGGACGAGAAGATTCCGCTGCGTCACGGCTGCGTGGGCCAGGAGACCTGCGGTTGCGGCGGCCTTGCCTACGGCATGCGCACCATCTTCCCCATGGTCGAGCTGATCGATGACGTTGAGAAGTACGCCAAGAAGGACTACTGGATTCTCAACTACTCCAACCCTGCTGCCATCGTGTCCGAGGGCTGCCGCGTGCTGCGTCCCAACGCTCGCATCATCAACATCTGCGACATGCCGATCGCGATCATCGACGTGGTTTGCGCCGCACTCGATATCGACAAGAAGGATGTCGAGTACGATTACTTTGGCCTCAACCACTTTGGTTGGTTCACCTCGATCCGCCACAAGGGCGAGGAGGTGCTCCCGCAGCTGCGCGAGTACATCAAGGAGCACGAGATTCTGCTGCCCGACTCCTACCTCAAGGGCATGGGCTCGCTCATGGCAAAGAAGCCCGAGGAGGCCACTGACGAGCACCCCGAGCAGAACCGCCACACCAAGGGCAGCTGGTACTACGTCTGGAAGGGCGAGTACGAGATCATGGAGTGCTTCCCGGAGTACCTGCCTAACACGTATCTGAACTACTACCTGCAGCAGAAGGAGTTCGTCGAGCATTCCAACCCCGAGCGCACCCGTGCTAACGAGGTTGAGGAGACGCGCGAGAAGAACCTCTTCGACGGCATCGACCACTACGAGAAGACCGGCGAGATCGACGAGAGTACGTTCTATGCGGGCAGCCACGGCGACTGGATTGCCGACCTGGCCATCGCTCTGAAGAACGATACCAAGCAGCGCTTCCTGGTCATTTGCGAGAACAAGGGCGCTATCCCCAACATGCCCTACGACGCCATGGTCGAGCTGCCTGCCTACATTGGCAAGAACGGCCCCGAGGTCATCAGCCGTGACAACATTCCTCTGTTCCAGCAGGGTCTTATGATGCAGCAGCTGAACTCCGAGAAGCTCGTGGTCGAGGCCACGATCGAGGGTTCGTACGAGAAGGCGCTCAAGGCCTTTACGCTCAACAAGACCGTGCCTTCGATGAAGGTCGCCAAGGAAGTTCTCGACGACATGATCGAGGCCAACAAGGGTTACTGGCCCGAGCTTAAGTAAAAGCAACAGGGTCGCTGGCCGCATACCTGGAGCAATGCCCCGTCCACGTGATTGCGTGGGCGGGGCATTGTCATTTGGTAACGCGTTTTACCAAATATGGCATTTATCTGCGTTAATGTTCTATTTCACCGCCGAGGGTGACATTTCATACCGCCTGCCGAACTGCGTGGAGACCTAACAACTTTTTAGGTCAGTGTTGTGCGTGTAGCAACTTCGCCCGGCCTCGCCTCCGGGCTGCCATGTGAGAGGGGATCTTATGGCTCGACTGCACGTAATGGAACGCAGCCACGCTCAGGCCGTCATGGACGACCTGCACGATGCGCTCGGACGTCGTCTGGCGGTGAGTTCGCTCGCCCCGTGCCCCGTTGAGTTTACGGCAGCGCTCGTCAATCTGTGCTCCACCCAGAGCTGCGGCAAGTGCACGCCCTGCCGCGTGGGCCTGAGCGCGCTGAGCGACCTGCTCGCCGATGTGCTCGAGGGCCGCGCCGACGAGTCCACGCTCAACTTGATTGAGCGCACCGCCCGCACCATCTACCTTTCGAGCGACTGCGCCATCGGCTACGAAGCTGGCGCCATGGCACTCACGGCCATTCGCGGCTTCCGCGACGATTTTGAGCACCACATTCGCGAGCACTCCTGCGGCTTTGACCGCGAGGCCCGCGTCCCGTGCGTTTCGGGCTGCCCGGCGCACGTCGACATTCCCGGGTACATTTCGCTGGTCGAGGCCGGCCGCTATGCCGACGCCGTCAAGGTCATCCGCAAGAACAATCCGCTGCCGCTCGTCTGCGGCCTGGTGTGCGAGCATCCCTGCGAGATGCACTGCCGCCGTGGCATGGTCGACGACCCCATGAACATCCTCGCCCTCAAGCGTTTTGCCGTTGAGCATAGCGACCTCAACGACCACAAGCCGAATGTGGTGGACAACACCGGGAAGCGCGTCGCCGTGATCGGCGGCGGCCCGGCCGGTCTTTCTTGCGCTTACTACCTGGCCGTGATGGGCCACAAGGTGACCATCTTGGAGCAGCGCCACCACCTGGGCGGCATGCTGCGCTACGGCATCCCCAGCTATCGTCTGCCGCGCGAGCGCCTGCAGGCCGAGATCGACTGGATCTTGAGCGCCGGCATCGACGTGGAGCTCGACCACTCCGTCAACGGCGAGGAGCTTGCCCGTCTGCGCGACGAGGTCGATGCCGTCTACCTGGCCATTGGCGCCCACAGCGATAAGAAGCTCGGCCTTCCGGGCGAAGAGGCTCCCGGCGTGGAGTCGGCCGTCAAGATGCTGCGCGCCATCGGCGATGACGAGCTGCCCGACCTGAGCGGCCAGCGCGTGTGCGTCATCGGCGGCGGTAACGTGGCCATGGACGTGGCGCGCTCCGCCGTGCGCTGCGGTGCCGAAAAGGTGAGCATCGTCTACCGCCGTCGCATCTGCGACATGACGGCCCAGGACGCCGAGATCGCCGGCGCCCAGGCCGAGGGCTGCGAGGTGCTGGAGTTGACCGCCCCGCTCGCTATCGAGACGGGCGAGGAAGGTCGCGTGAGTGGCCTGCGCGTGCAGCCGCAGATTATCGGCGAGCCCCGTCGTGGGCGTCCGGCCCCGCGTGCCGCCGCCACGCCCGAGCGCGTCATTCCCTGCGAGCGCGTGTTTGTGGCCATTGGCCAGGACATCGATTCCAAGCCGTTTGAGGACATGGGCATCGCTTGTAAGTGGGGCTGCGTGGTCACCGATTCGGATGGCGCCGTGCCCAACTTCGATGGCCTCTTTAGCGGCGGTGACTGCCAGACCGGTCCCGCCACCGTCATCCGTGCCATCAACGCCGGCCGCGTGGCTTCGGCAAATATCGACCGCTACCTGGGCTTTGACCACAAGATCAAGCTCGAGGTCGAGCTGCCGACCGTCCAGTTTAAGGGCAAGCATGAGTGCGGCCGCTGCGAGCTGGGCGAGCGCGAGGCCGGCGAGCGTATTCACGATTGGGATCTGGTCGAGCAGGGTCTCACCGAGCAGGAGGCGCGCCAGGAGGCGAGCCGCTGCCTGCGTTGCGATCACTTTGGCTTTGGCGCGTTCCGCGGAGGGAGGAACCTGGAATGGTAGAGCCCAACAACACCACCGTCAGCGACAACACCGAAAACGGAGCGCATAACATGGTCAAGCTCACTATCGATAATTGCGAGGTCGTGGTTCCCGAGCACACCACGATCCTGGATGCGGCCAGGTCCGTCAGCATCCAGATTCCCACCCTGTGCTACCTGCGCGATCTAAACGAGATCGGCGGCTGCCGCGTATGCGTGGTCGAGGTTGAGGGCTGCGACCAGCTGGTTGCCGCCTGCAACAACTACGTGCTCGACGGCATGGTGGTCCACACCAACAGCCCCAAGGCCCGCGAGGCGCGTCGCACCAACGTGCAGCTGCTGCTGTCCCAGCACGATTCGCAGTGCACGAGCTGCGTGCGCAGCGGCAACTGCAACTTTCAGACCATCGCCAACGATCTGGGCATTTTCTATCTGCCGTATCAAAGGCATTTGGCGGGCGAGGGCTGGGATTTCGATTTTCCCATCATCCGCGAAAACGACAAGTGCATTAAATGCATGCGCTGCATCAAGGTGTGCGAGAGCGTGCAGGGCCTAGGGATTTGGGACCTGACCAACCGCGCCACGCATACCGCCGTGGGTACCCGCGGGCGCGCACCGATCGGCAAGACCGATTGCGTCGCGTGCGGCCAGTGCATTACACATTGTCCGACGGGCGCCCTGCGCGAGCGCGACGATACCGAGACCGTGTTTGACGCGCTCGCTAATCCCGACAAGATCGTGCTGGTGCAGATCGCGCCGGCCGTGCGCAGCGCCTGGGGCGAGGAACTCGGCATATCTCGCGAGGAGGCCACCGTTGAGCGCCTGGCCTGCGCGCTGCGCCGCGTGGGCTTTGAGTACGTGTTCGACACCGATTTCTCGGCCGACCTCACCATTATGGAGGAGGGCTCCGAGCTGCTCGAGCGCCTGGGCGCCGCCGCCAAGGGCGAGGGTGACAGCCGCGGCTTGCCCATGTTTACGAGCTGCTGCCCGGGCTGGGTACGCTTTGTGAAGGCCCGCTATCCGGAGTTTGTCGACAGCCTGTCTACGTCCAAGTCGCCGCAGCAGATGTTCGGCGCCATCGCCAAGACCTACTATGCCAAAGTGCTGGGCGTGGAGCCCGAGCGTCTGTTTGTGGTGTCCGTGATGCCGTGCACGGCCAAGAAGGCCGAGTGCGCGCTGCCGAGCATGGTGGGCGAGGACGGCACGCCCGATGTGGACGTTGCGCTGACGGTGCGCGAGATGGTGCGCATGATCCGCGCGAGCCACGTGAGCGTGGATACGCTGGTTGAGGAGCCGCTCGATACGCCGCTGGGCTTTGGCACGGGCGCGGGTGTGATCTTTGGCGCCACGGGCGGCGTGATGGAGGCCGCCGTGCGCTCGGCCTATTACCTGGTGACGGGCAAGAACCCCGACGCCGACTTCTTTACCGATGTGCGCGGCCTGGACGGCTGGAAGGAAGCCGTCGCCGATATCGATGGTACCAAGGTGCGCGTCGCCGTGGCGCACGGGCTGGGCAACGCTGCCCGCCTGCTCGATGCGATTCGCGACGGCCGTGCGAGCTATGACTTCGTCGAGGTCATGGCGTGCCCGGGCGGCTGCGTCGGTGGCGGCGGTCAGCCCATTCACGACGGCTGCGAGCTGGCGGCCGAGCGCGGCCAGGTGCTGTGGGGCCTGGATGCCGCTGCGGACATTCGCTTCTCGCACGAGAACCCTGATGTTCAGGCGTGCTACCGCGAGTTTTTGGGCGCGCCGCTCTCGCCGCTGGCCGAGGAGTTGCTGCATACCGATCATCACGCGTGGACGATGCCCAACGAAGGGATGTGCTAACGATGCGCGCGTTTGAATTTGAGCTTTCGCGCCGAGGGTTTGCCTCGGCGCTTGCCGCGGGCGCGCTGTCGCTTGCGCTCGCGGGCTGTGGCGGCGGGGCTGTCGGTGCCGGGTCCGCCGCGGGCTCGGCTGCCACGGACGGCGCCGGTGCTGCTGCAGGGCCGGTCGAGGTGCGCGTCGCCTCGCTCAAGGGGCCGACCTCGATTGGCCTGGTGCAGTTTATGGACCAGGCGGCGAGTGGCGAGACGGATAACGAGTTCGATTTTGCGATCAGCGCCGCGGCCGACGAGATCGTGCCCAAGGTCATTCAGGGCGATGTCGACATTGCCCTGGTGCCCGCCAACGTGGCGAGCGTGCTCTACAACAAGACCGAGGGCGCGGTGCAGGTCATCGACATCAACACGCTGGGCGTGCTGAACGTGGTGACGGGTAACGCGGACGTTACTTCGTTTGGTGATCTGGCGGGTCGTACCGTCTACATGACGGGCAAAGGCACCACGCCGGAGTACGTCATGAACTACCTGCTGGAGCGCGCGGGCCTGACCAGACAGGTGACGCTCGAGTTTAAGAGCGAGCCCACCGAGGTGCTGTCGGCCCTGCTTGCCGACCCGTCCGCCGTGGGCGTGCTGCCGGAGCCGTTCAAGACAGCTGCCATCGCAAAGAGCGAGGGCAAGCTGTCGGCTCCGGTAAGCCTGACCGATGTGTGGGACGAGCTGGCAGGAGACACGGGCTCGCGCTTGCTGACGGGTGTGACCGTGGTGCGCCGCGCGTTTGCCGAGGAACATCCCGAGGCCGTGGCGGAGTTCTTGAGCTGCCATGCGGCGAGCGTTAAGGCTGTCAATGCGGTGCCAGCAGACTGGGCGCAGGCCGTGGTCGATGCCGGCATCGTGGATAACGCCAAGATCGCCGAGAAGGCGATTCCCGGGTGCATGCTTGTCTGCCAGACGGGCAAGGATATGAAGGCGGCACTTAGCGGGTATCTGCAGGTGCTGTCCGACGCGGACGCGAGTGCCGTGGGTGGTAAACTTCCGGCTGACGATTTCTACTACATGGAGTAGCCCGTGCGCGCGTTTGCTCGACAAATGACAGAGCGTATGAAGGCGGCGGCGGCAGCAGGTGCCGTCGCCGCCTTTTGGCTTGCCGCGTGGATGCTGGTGGCGGCGCTGGTGGCGCAGCCGCTGATCTTGCCGGGGCCGGGTGCTGTCGTGGCGGCGTTGTTGCGGCTGGTATGCGCTGTCGGTACCTGGGCGATTTTGGCGGGCTCGGGCGTACGGATTCTGGGCGGGCTGGCTCTTGCCGCGGTATGCGGCGGTTTGTTGGCCGGGATTTCTGTACGGTCGCGGGCGTTTGCCCGCTTGGCGGCGCCGGCACTTTCGTTTGTGAAGGCGACGCCGGTTGCCTGCGTGGTGGTCCTGCTGCTCATTTGGCTGGGGTCGGCACGTGTGAGCATCGCGGCGGTCTTTTTGATGGCACTGCCGGGCGTGTATTTTTCGCTGGTCGAGGGTTTGGCACAAGTGGATAAGCCGCTGGAGCAGATGTTTCGTCTGCATGGTGTGCGGGGTTGGCGACTGTTCTTCGCCCATACCTGGCGCGAAGTCCTGCCGTTTGTGCTTTCGTGCGCCCGCGCCGTGATCGGCATGAGCTGGAAGGCCGGCGTGGCGGCGGAGTTGATTGGCATGGCGGCTGGTACCGTGGGCGAGCGCATCTATCAGGCGAAGCTGCTCATTGAGACGGCTGACCTGCTGGCGTGGACCGTGTTGGTCGTGGCGGCATCGTGGGCATGCGAGCGCGTGCTGATGTGGCTGCTGCGGGCTTCGGGTTCCGTGGCATGGCGTGTTGCCGTGCGGACGCATGGACATGGACTGCGCGGGCGTGCGGGGGCCGCGAGCGATGGCGCTTCGGCGGAGCTTGCGCTTGCCGTGGGCGATCGCGCGCCCTGGGCGCCGGCGCTGGACGGTCTGGTGCTTCGTGTGCCCACCGGCGGACGTACCTGCGTGATGGGCGCCTCGGGGGTGGGCAAGTCGACGTTGCTCGCGCTAGCGGCGGGGGAGTGCGCACCGTGCTCGATGGTGTTTCAGGATGTGCGCCTGGTAGAGGACGCTTCTGCTCTGGATAACGTGCTGGTGTGCGCCGACGCGCGCGTGGACGCCTCGAGTGCCGCAGCCCTGTTGCGCCTGCTGGTGCCGGGGGTCGATGTACATGCACGTGTGGCCGAGCTCTCGGGCGGGCAGCGCCGTCGCGTCGAGATTGCCCGAGCCCTGCTGTGCCCAGGCGACGCGGTGATTCTGGACGAGCCCTTTACCGGTCTAGATACCGCTGCGCGCGACGCATGCGCCGAAGTCGTGCTCGACTTGCTCGACGGTCGCATGCTGTTGCTTGCCACGCACGATGCCGTCGACGCTCGGGCCCTCAATATCTCGGACATCATCACACTCTAAATACTTATTCAGCAACAAAATGATCCGTTTTCCTCCGTCCCCAAGGGATCAGGTGTGCTATTCTATCTGCGGGGTAATACTTAGGAATACCAAGTAATACCAACGCCGTAGAAACAAACTCCAGATGCGGGCCAATCGGGTTGCCTTCACGGCCCGTCGCCCAGCCGCGTGGCCCGCATCTATCCGCACCACCGTCGTTTCAAAAAGGAAGCGCCATGGCAGAACACATGACCCCGGTTGTCGCGAAGGTCTTGCCCGAGGAAAAGGCGGCCTTCGCGGCGGCAACCCAGCTCGTGGGAACCACGCCGTCCAACGCCATCCGCATGTTTATCGCTGCGTTCAATCGCTGCGGCACCTTCCCGTTCGACATCTCGCCCAACGGGGCCTTTGGCATTTCGCCCGATTCTCATCAACAATGACTGTCCCAAACTGCCGGCACTTAGGGACGTTCCTTTTCTGCCGGCAGTTAAGGAACGTCCCCAAGTGCCGGGTTTTGAGGAGGTTGGCATGCTCAATGCGCTGGTTTGGGCGCTTGCCTGTTTTGGTGTCGTCGCTGCCGATATTGCCCTGAGCATTGTTTTGTTCTCCGCGCTGGACATCGTGTCGGCACTGACGGGTTTCCCGATCGACAATCTCGATATTCAATGGTTTCAGGCCGCCGCTCAGACGGCGTCGTTTTTGATGGCGCTGCTGTGGTGGCGCTATCTGTGGCCCCGCTCCTTCATGGCGCGCCGGCAAGGTGAACGCCCGCTCGGCGGGGGAGCAAATGCTGCATGGAAGCGCATCGCATACGTTGTCGTGATCGGCCTATCCATGCAGGTGGTCATTAGCTACCTATGCGACGGCGTGCTATCGCTGCTGCCCGAGGTTGCGGCGGACTATAGCGAGCTCGTCGAGGAAACAGGCTTGGGCGATACCAACCTTCTTGCCGTCCTGACCACGGTGCTTGGCGCCCCATTTTGTGAAGAGCTGCTGGTGCGCGGCATTATTTTTGAGTTTTCGCTCCGAGCGTTTAATCCGCAGTGCCGCCCACTTTGGAAGTGCCGGCGTCGTGTGAGCGCGCAGGACGGCGCCATGGTGCCCTGGGCGGCACCAAGCACGTGGGGTATCGCCGCGGCGATTGTGCTGCAGGCGGCGATCTTCGGTTTTATGCACATGAACTGGGTGCAGGGCTGCTATGCAGGTGCCGCCGGCCTCATCTTTGGTTGGGTGCTCGTTACCACCGGAAAGCTCCGCTACACGATCCTGCTGCACTTTGCCTTTAACGCCGGGTCGTACCTGATGGGCCTGTTGTGGTTTGTGAACACACCGCTCGACGTGATAATCACGGTCACCATAGCCGGCATAATCCTCGTGGAGACGATGCGCTCACTGCGCCACGCATGCGAGACGGGCATAGCGACAGCACCGCTGCCCTAGTTGCGGCGACCGCCGCCGTTGGCGCCCTGTCGTCCCTGCGCCGCACGGTTGCGGCCCGCGGTGTTCTGTGCGCGCGACATGCCGCCGTGGCCCTTGCTGCCCTTGGGCCCCTTGCCGGCGGCGCCACCGTGCGGCTTGCCGCCCTTCTTGCCGGTGCCATGCCCACCGCCAGCAGACGTCTCGCCCGGGCGTGGCGGCACGGGGCGAATCAGACAATGCTTTGTATAGCCGATCAGGTCACGACGCCCGGCCTTTTCCAGTGCTTCGCGCACGAGCTTGTAGTTCTCGGGCTTGCGATATTGGATGAGCGCACGCTGCATGGCCTTCTCGTGTGGGTCGCGTGCCACGTAGATAGGCTGCATGGTGCGTGGGTCCACGCCGGTGTAGTACATGCAGGTCGACATGGTGGACGGCGTGGGGTAGAAGTCCTGCACCTGCTCGGGCATGTAGCCCATGTCGCGCACGGCCTCGGCAAGGTCCACAGCTTCCTTCATGGTCGAGCCGGGGTGGCTCGAGATTAGGTACGGCACCACGTACTGTTTGAGTCCGTATTCGCGGTTCAAGCGTTCAAATTTACGGCAGAACGCATCGTAGACGGCTCGGCTCGGCTTGCCCATCACAGACAGCACGGCATCGCTCACGTGCTCGGGTGCCACGCGTAGTTGGCCCGAGACATGGTGCTCCAGCAGCTCGCGCAAAAACTCGTCCGAGGCATCTGCCATGGTGTAGTCAAAGCGGATGCCGCTGCGCACGAAGACCTTCTTGACGCCCGGCAGCTGGCGCAGGTCGCGCAGCAGCTGCGTGTAGCCGCTCTCGTCGACCACCATGTTCTTGCACACGCTCGGCCACAGGCAGCGCTTGTTCTTGCACACGCCGTGCTTGAGCTGCTTGTCGCAGGCCGGACGGCTAAAGTTTGCCGTCGGCCCGCCCACGTCGTTGATGTAGCCCTTAAACTCGGGATCGCGCGTGAGCAGCTCGGCCTCGCGCATGATTGAGTCGTGGCTGCGCATCTGCAGTACGCGGCCCTGGTGGAAGGTGAGCGCGCAAAACGAGCACTCACCAAAGCAGCCGCGGTTGGAGCTAATGGAAAACTTGATCTCGGCAAAGGCCGGCACGCCACCTGCGGCATCGTAGTCGGGATGCCAGTCGCGCGCGTAGGGGAGTTCGGCCACCTCGTCCATCTCGTCGGTGGTGAGCGTCGCCGACGGCGGGTTCTGCACCACATAGACGCTGTTGGGGTAGGGCTCTACCAGGCGATGTCCGGTGATGGGGTCCATATTCTGCTGCTGTACGTTAAAGCTGCGTGCGTAGTTGAGCTTGTCGGCAGCAAGGTCGTCCCAGCTGGGTAGCAGGTCGTAGTCGTAGACCTCGTCGAGCGAGTTGGTACGGTAGACGGTACCGTTGATATAGGTGATTTGATCGACGGGTAGCCCCGCGTCGAGCGCGTCGGCGATTTCGACAATCGCGTGCTCGCCCATGCCGTAGATGAGGATGTCGGCGCCCGAGTCGAGCAGTACCGAACGCTTGAGCTTGTCCTGCCAGTAGTCGTAGTGGGCCAGGCGGCGCAGGCTCGCCTCGATGCCGCCGATGATGATGGGAGCGTCCTTGAACGTCTGACGGATGAGGTTGCCGTAGACCGTGACGGCTCGGTTGGGACGGCGCCCTTCCTCGCCACCGGGGGTGTAGGCGTCGGTGTGGCGGCGGTGCTTGGTCACCGAATAGTGGTTGACCATGGAGTCCATGTTGCCGGCGCTGACGAGAAAGCCCAGGCGTGGCTCGCCGAGCACGGTGATGCTGGCGGGGTCGGTCCAGTCGGGCTGGCAGATGATGCCCACCTTGTAGCCGTGCGCGTCGAGGACGCGGCTGATGATAGCCATGCCAAAGCTGGGATGGTCCACGTAGGCGTCGCCGCAGATGTAGACAAAGTCGCACTGGTCCCAACCGCGCGCATCCATGTCGGCCCGGCTGACGGGGAGAAACTTATCGCGGCCCGGGCGCCAGGGGCGTGAGGGCGCTGCTGGAGCATGAGTGGTGTGCCCACCCTGCGCCTTGCTGCCGCGCTTTTGCTGCTGGCCCTGTTTGCCCTGCTGACTGCGCTGGTTGTTCTGAGCGTGCTGAGGCTTATTTGCCACGATCCCTCCCGGTGTTTGTATGCTGCACGTAATTGTAACCAGTCTTTTTGGGACGGGGCTAAAAAGACTGGTGGAGTACATGGGCTGGCGGATCGGCGTGTCGATGCGGGTGTGGCGCCGCGCCCGCCGTTTGTTTCCAGACTGTGTATCTGCGCGTTGGGGAGCCCGTCTCGCGCGCACGCCATGTTGTCAATGGGTTACAGTATGAACGGCGGCCATGTCTCCGCCAACGCACGAGAGGGTCGTCAACAAGGAGGCCGCACGACGATGCAGCGTGCCAAGCAGATATCGGAGTCCATCGAGCTGGGCATCATTCTGGCGCTCGCCGGTGGCTTTATGGACGTGTATTCGTACATTGGGCGCGATCATGTTTTCGCCAACGCGCAGACAGGCAACATCTTGTTGGTGGGCGTGAGCATCTCGGAGGGTAATTGGGCGCTCGCGGGACGCTATTTCTTCCCCGTGGTGTCGTTTGCCGTGGGCATTATGCTTGCCGACCTGGTACACGAGCGTTTTGGCAGCGTGATTCACTGGCGCCAGGTGACGGTGTTTTTTGAAGCTGTTATCTTGCTGGGCGTGAGCTTTATCCCGGGCGGCGATTTCAACCTGCTCGCCAACTGCCTTACTTCGTTTGCCTGCGGTATGCAGGTCGAGAGTTTCCGCAAGATTCATGGACACGGCATCGCCACGACCATGTGTATCGGCAACCTCCGTAATGCCTTGCAAAACGTGGACGACTACATCATTACCCATAAGCGCGGCTTTTTGGAAAACGGCCTGCTGTACTTTGGCGTGATCTTTACCTTTGTGTTTGGCGCTGTGTTGGGCAACTGGTGTATTGAGCGCATGGGCCTGCACGCCATCGTCGTGGCGAGCGTGCTGCTGTTTGTCGCGTTTGCCATCATGTTTATCGACCGCGAGCGCGACTTGCGTTTTCGCTGGAAGGTTGCGGCCGAGGCTTGGAAAGAGGGCTGCCGAAAGTAACCGAATGCGGCAAAGGGACAGCCCCTTTGCCGCATTATTTTTCATCTCTATGTAGTACAGCTTCAGGAGCCAGAAAAAACTATCTAGCTCCTGAATGTTGTTACGAACTGCTTTTTGCAATTTATTCGAGATGCTCTTCAATCCGAGCCCTCAGAAGGGCAATGGCTGTGGGTATTCCAATTGCGGCGGCTAATCCGGCTTTATCCAAAACCTGTATGTTAAAGCACGATTGTTTATCACATTGAAGGACGTTAACTGAAGATAGCTTCACTTCCCGTTGACTGAATATATCGTAATCTCCAAATAGGAAGTTACCTTTTATTGTGTAATTCGGTATGTTCGTTACGCACTTCATCTCAAGTCTGTTTAGGCCATAATCGAACACCGCAACTTCCTTGTGTTCGATGATGAGCGCAACCCTGGGCATGTTACTAAAACCACCGTCGACGACAGTAAAGAGCTTTTCATTTGCATCGTCATAAACGGTGTATTTAAGACTCAATAGCTGTCCTAGTGGACCCGTGAACCCATGTCTTTTGATGTTGAGGTTGTCTCCCGCTGGGTTGACGAGAGCCAGAGCATGCGGATAAGGGTTACCTTCAATTGAGATTCGATATTCGTTTGTAGCCGTCTTGCTCGATTTAGGACCAGTAGCCATCACGCGTCATCGCCTCGATCGAATTGGAACCGTCTTCTGCTTCGTGCGGAGAATTACGCTGTATGTTGCAGTACATGCAGCTGCAATAACCGCATGGGCAATTTCTAACAAAATGAATGACACTATTTGCTGCATGCATATTAATTACTATAAAGTATCCTTTTATAAACGTATTGTCAAACATATATTGCTAAAACAGAAACAATTTATAGACTGAGTTGGTCGTATTCTTTGGGCAATTGCTCCTATAATCTAGCCTTCGCTGCAGTCGGGAGGGAAGGACTGGGGCTCCGTTATTATGTTGAAACGCTTTAACACTTTTGACGTTCTCATGCATTTTTTGTTTCAAAAGCGTTAGGATGGGACACATAGCGTGGGGCGTAATGGGCGCCCCGCACACGATGGGAGGCTATCAATGGCTAATCGTTTCGTTCTCAACACCATTTCTTATCATGGTTCTGGCGCCATCAAGGAGATCCCCGGCGAGCTCCAGCGTCGTGGCTACAAGAAGATCTTCGTCTGCTCCGACCCCGACCTGGTCAAGTTTGGCGTTACCGCCAAGGTAACCGACGAGCTCGACGCCGCCGGTATTGCTTGGAGCCTCTACTCCGAGATTAAGCCCAACCCCACCATCCAGAACGTCAAGGACGGCGTCGAGGCCTTTAAGGCCGCCGAGGCTGACGCTATCGTGACCATCGGTGGTGGCTCCTCCATGGACACCGCCAAGGCTATCGGCATCATCATCAACAACCCCGAGTTCGCCGATGTCCGCAGCCTCGAGGGCGTTGCTCCGACTAAGAACCACGCTGTGTTCACCATCGCCGTGCCGACGACCGCCGGTACCGCTGCCGAGGTAACCATCAACTACGTCATCACCGACCCCGAGAAGGTCCGCAAGTTCGTGTGCGTCGACACCAACGACGCCCCTGAGGTCGCCGTCGTCGACCCCGACATGATGGCTTCCATGCCCGCCGGCCTGACCGCTTCCACTGGCATGGACGCTCTGACCCACGCCATCGAGGGCTACACCACCAAGGGCGCTTGGGAGCTCTCCGACATGTTCCACTTTGAGGCTATTAAGCTGATCAGCGAGAACCTGCGCGACTCCGTTGCCGAGGCCAAGTCTGGTCAGCCCGGCTCCGGCCGCGAGGGTATGGCTCTTGGCCAGTATGTCGCCGGCATGGGCTTCTCCAACGTCGGCCTGGGCATCGACCATGCCATGGCTCACACCCTGTCTGCCCACTACGACACTCCGCACGGCGTCGCTTGCGCCATGCTGCTGCCGATCGCCATGGAGTTCAACAAGCCGGTTTGCGCCGAGCGCCTGGCCAAGGTTGCCGTTGCCATGGGTGTTGACACCACGGGCATGAGCACCGACGAGGCTGCCGACGCCGCCATCGCCGCCGTCAAGCAACTCTCCGCCGACGTGAACATTCCGCATGCCTGCGAGGCCATGAAGGCCGACGAGATCGAGGTCCTGGCCAAGGACGCCATGGCTGACGCCTGCTTCCCGGGCAACCCGCGCGAGGCGACGCTCGACGACGTCATCGAGCTCTTCAAGAAGATCTGCCCGGCTGCCTAGCCCAGTTTGGTGGTCCTTCGCCCGTAGGCGTATGGTCTTTTGACTTGCTGCTGGCCCCGCCGTGCTACGCGCGGCGGGGCTTTTTGTGCCGCGCCGATGCCCCAAGATGGGCAAAACCAAGGCATGCTGCCCGCTGCGGATAGGTGGTGCACTTCTCAGCGTGCATTTTTGGGAGTATTCAGCAAGCTCTGAAAAATGCATAACGTTGTGAATGGGCCGCAGTGGCCCGCAGACGCCCATCGACAGCCCTTGTGGGCGGGCTATCGATGAGCGGAGGGGGCTGCCACCGCGTTTTTGGTTTGCGACGACCTGCAACACTGCTGTAACCGCGTCGCTTTGCCGTTTGCGATGGGGCTGACGGGGTCCACGGTGCTGAATACTCCGTATTTTGCACGGTCCAAGGTGGGGTACCCTGAGACGAAGCAAATAGATGCCTCATATTTATGCAGATACCGATAGGATTTATGCAAGATTGGGACTGTAAACCGAGCGCGTGCACAAAACCGGTGCGGGGACGTCTGGAGTCGGCTCGGTTTCTAGAGTATTGCACGTGCAGAAAGGTTAAAATCGGGGCTCGGTCTTAGTTTTACTTGGAAGGATGCATATGGCTTCTAATGTTGATGCTTCTCTAGAGGAGACGCTCTCCTATATTACTGACCAGTTGAAGACGCTGACTTCTATTGCTTCACCTACGGGCTATACCCGTGCGGCTACTGACTATCTAATGGAAACGTTGCGCGATATGGGCTTTGGCCCCGAGCGCTCCAATAAGGGCAACGTGTTGGTTGAGCTTGGCGGCGAGGGCGAGCCGCTCGTATTGGCGAGCCATGTCGATACCCTGGGCGCCATGGTGCGCTCCATCAAGGACAATGGTCGCCTGCGTCCCACGACGCTTGGCGGGCATCAGTGGTCTACGGCCGATGGCGAGAACTGCACCGTTTACACGCGCGATGGCAATGTCTACACGGGTGTGGTTCTCAATACCGAGCCTTCGGCGCATGTGGCCGATGAGCCGGTCAAGACCATCGAGAAGAACATGGAAATCCTGCTCGACGAGAACGTCGACAGCAAGGACGACGTGCTCGAGCTGGGCATTCAGGCTGGAGACATCATCGCTATGGATCCGCGCACCACGGTGACGGAGAGCGGCTACATCAAGAGCCGCTTCCTTGACGACAAGCTGTCCGCGTCGATTCTGCTGGGTCTGGCTCGCGCCGTTGCTGACGGCGAGGTGACGCTCTCGCGCAAGGTGTCACTGCTCTTTACCGTGTACGAGGAGGTCGGTCACGGCGGCGCCTTTGTGCCGGCCGACACGCGCGAGATGATCAGCGTGGACATGGGCTGCGTGGGCGACGATCTGGGCTGCACCGAGCGCATGGTTTCGATCTGCGCCAAGGATTCGGGCGGTCCGTACAACTACGACCTGGTGACGACGCTGTCCAACATCGCGCGCGAGCTTGAGCTCGACTACGCGATCGATGTGTATCCGCACTACGGCTCCGACGTCGAGGCCACGCTCTCGGCCGGCTACGACATTCGCCATGGTCTGATCGGCCCCGGCGTGTACGCGAGCCACAACTACGAGCGCAGCCACATCGACGGTGTGCGTAACACCTTTGAGCTGGTCCGCGCCTACGTGCAGCGCTAAGGAAGCAGTTTGCGACTCGGCTGACCAATCGCTAAGGCCCGATTTCTCGGGCCTTTTTTCGCTTTAGGTCGTTTAGTATTATGATGTAAGTAATCTATTAACTAAACGCGTAAATTACTTAACGAGGTGATGCGGTGTATGGATACGTCTGAGTACTTATCTATGGGTGATGCCGCCCGCCTGTTGGGCGTTACGAAAGCCCGCATATCGCAACTTGCCGCATCGGGGACGCTTGTGTGCGATATTGTGGGCGGCCGGAAGATGGTCGAGTACAATTCTGCGACCGCCTACCAAAAGGTCCGCAAGCGAGGACGCCGTCCTGCGGCCGATGTGGGACGCAAGTTTACGCTGATGTCGGCCGACCATGAGGTCGCGCATGTCTCATTTGATCCGACGCGTGAGTTTCCCTTCGAAATCGCCGAGGTCCTCGATGCGCAACGAATGCCGTTTGGCACATGCTCGAGCTCTTCTCCTACGGTGAATAAACGGGAGCTCAACGTGTGGTGGAGCCATCGGTCGGTGCCTGACGTCCGCCCTGGACTCGTCTCGCGCTATCGTGAACTGGGAATTGCCAGTGGCATCGAGGTTCCGGTTCGGTGCCTGGGCTTATCGCTTTCGGATTGTTATTGGCTGCGGCCGGCCGATTGCGCCGAACTCAAATGGCAAAGCATCAATTACTTTGAGAACGAATTTGAGCGATCGGCGCCCGAAGAGCGTTCGGGTTGGCTGGAAGGCATCGGTCTAAAAAATCCGGATAACACGTCCGAGGGCGAGCTCCCTAAATCGTGGATGATCCGAAACGGCATTCGCGTTTTGGCTAAAGGGTGCGGGATGGACGATCAGCGTCCCTTTAACGAGGCGGTTGCAACGGCTCTACATCGTCGCTTGCTTTCCAAGGGGGAGTTTGTTCCTTACACGGTTGAGCGCATATTCGATGGCCCTGTGTGTCTGTGCGACGACTTTCTTGACGGCCGCGAGGAATACGTTCCGGCTGTTTACGTTAAGGGCGTACTTGGTAGTCAGCGGGGAAACTCGACATACGACCGGTACTGTTGCTACCTCGGCAAGCATGGTACCGATGAGGCCGCTGTGAGAAGGTCTATGTCGCAGATGATTGTCTGCGATGCCCTTTTGGCCAACAGCGACCGCCATTGGCGAAACTTCGGCATCATCCGCAATGTCGATACCCTGGAGATAAAACCTGCTCCGCTGTTCGATAGCGGCAACTGTCTGTGGTATAACGTGCCAACTGTCGTGCTCGCAGCTGGGGAGTTTGGGTTTTCCGCTAAGCCGTTTGGGCCCGACCCTTCCGTCCAGCTGGCGCTTGCGGACTCGCTCGATTGGTTCGATTCATCGCGGCTCAACGGATTTGTTGATGAGGCGATCGAGATTCTTTCGCAGAGCAAATGGGCCACGGCGGAGGGTCGACTCGAGGCCATCCGCCGCGGCCTCGAGCGTCGCGTAATCGAGGTTGGTGCCGCTGTTGAGGCACTTCGACACGTGCAACGATAAGCCCGCGGCTACTTAAGCGCGCCGGTCACGGTGCCGCCGCCCAGGACGATGTCGCCGCGATAGACTACAACGGCTTGGCCGGGGGCGATGGCGCGCTGCGGCTCGTCAAAGGTCAGCAACATTTGCCCGTCTTCGCCGCACGTAAGGATCGCTGCCTGGTCTTTCTGTCGGTAGCGGTACTTGGCGCCCACGCGGATGCCGCCGGCATCCAGCTCGGCCTCCATGCGGTCGGCAGGGGCGCTCCAGATCCAGTCGTTGGCCGTGAGCGCCGTGGCCGTCAGGTCCTCGGCCTCGCCCAGATGCACGGTGTTGTTAGCGGCGTCGACGCCCGTCACATACACAGGATGCGCCATCGCGACGCCCAGGCCTTTGCGCTGGCCGATGGTGTAGCGCAGCGCGCCGTTGTGGCGCCCGACCACGCTGCCGTCGCGCCACACAATGTCGCCCGGTGCAGCGGGATGTCCGCAGCGGCGCTCGATATAGCCCGCGTAGTTACCGTCTGGAATAAAGCAGATGTCCTCGCTTTCGGCCTTCTGGGCGTTGGTAAAGCCCTGCTCGGCGGCTATGCGGCGCACGTCGCGCTCTTTGTCTAGGCCTGCCAGCGGAAAGATCGTGTGCGCCAGGCGCTCCTGCGTGAGCGAATACAAAAAGTAGCTTTGGTCCTTTTTAGGGTCCTCGCCGCGATGCAGCTGCCAGGTGCCGTCTGCCGCCTGGCTTGTTTTGGCGTAATGGCCCGTGGCGATGTAGTCGCAGCCCATATCCAGCGCCGCATCCAGCAACGCGCCAAACTTAATATGGCGGTTGCAGATGATGCACGGGTTGGGCGTCAGCCCCTCCTGGTAGGCGTTCACAAAGCGCTCGATCACGTTGCGGTCGAAGGTTTGCTGCAAGTCGAGCACGTGATGGGGTATCCCCAGGCGCTCGGCGACGGCCTTTGCATCGGCGATGTCGCGGTCGACCTTACTCATGCCCGTGGTGGGATCGGGCGCGGGGCAGGTGAGGCGCATGGTGGCACCGACACATTCGTAACCCTGACTTTTGAGCAGATACGCGGTCACGCTGGAATCGACGCCGCCGCTCATGGCGACGAGCACGCGCTTGTTGTGCATGGGGAGGTTCTCCTTGGTGGCATGTGGCCAAAAAAGAAAAGCGGCGCGGGAGGCTGGTTCCGCGCCGCAGACATTGTAGCAAGTTCGGGCGTCCTGTGGGACACCCTGTTGGGATGAGCTCAGGCTGCCAGAAGAGAGGGGAGACCGGCGTGCCTTGGACTCGTTCTAAGAACGAGAGCTCTAGTCCTGGAAGAGTGCCGTGGACAGGTAGCGCTCGCCGGTGTCGGCGAGCAGCGCCACGATGGTCTTGCCCTCGTTCTCGGGGCGCTTGGCCAGCTGCAGGGCGGCCCACACAGCGGCGCCGGACGAAATGCCCACGAGCACGCCCTCCTTGTGGCCCACGGCGCGGCCGGTGGCAAAGGCGTCGTCGTTCTCGACGGGGATGATCTCGTCGTAGACCTGGGTGTCGAGGACGTCGGGCACAAAGCCGGCACCGATACCCTGGATCTTATGCGGGCCGGCCTGGCCCTTGGAGAGCACCGGGGAGGTGGCGGGCTCGACGGCGACGACCTGAATCTCGGGGTTTTGCTCCTTGAGGAACTCGCCCACGCCGGTCACGGTGCCGCCGGTGCCAACGCCGGCGACGAAGATGTCGACCTTGCCGTCGGTGTCGTCCCAGATCTCGGGGCCGGTCGTGGCCTTGTGGATGGCGGGGTTGGCGGGGTTCACAAACTGGCCGGCGATGATGCTGTTGGGGGTCTCCTTCTGCAGCTCCTCGGCCTTGGCGATGGCGCCCTTCATGCCTTTGGAGCCGTCGGTGAGCACGAGCTGTGCGCCGTATGCCTGCATGAGCTTGCGGCGCTCGACGGACATGGTCTCGGGCATAGTGATGATCACCTTGTAGCCGCGGGCCGCCGCCACCGAGGCGATGCCGACGCCGGTGTTGCCACTCGTGGGCTCGATGATGGTGTAGTCGCCACCGCGCACGAGCTTGCCGGCCTTCTCGGCCTCGTCAATCATGTTCTTGGCGACGCGGTCTTTGACGGACCCGGCGGGGTTGAAGTATTCCAATTTGACGAGCACACGGGCCTTGAGGTCCTCGTCGGCCTCGAAGTGGGTGAGCTCCAGAAGCGGGGTGTGGCCGATAAGCTGATCGATGGACGTGTAAACATTGCTCATGGTGAACCTCCAAAGTGTTCAAATGACTGGATACCGTGTGGTTTTACGGTGTGTGTGACAGCGAAACCCACAAACCTTATAGGTTGTTCGTTTTGCTGTTGGCAAGCATAGTAGACAGTAAAGCCTAGTAACGCAATAGGAAATAGAAGATAATTACGAGTCGATTAACCATCTTGACGGGAATAGGTATTTTCAAAACCAATTTTTCGGCTAGAATTTCTACGAATTAAAAGACCGAAAGGCAGCTATATATATGTTGGTTTCCACAAAGGGCAGATATGCCCTGCGCGTTATGGTCGACCTGGCCGAGCACCAGGCGACAGGCCGTATCCCGCTTAAAGAGATTGCGGCGCGTCAGGGTATTTCGGAGAAGTACCTCGAGAATATTCTGGCTACGCTCGTGCGCGCCAACATGCTCTCGGGCATGCGCGGCAAGGGCGGCGGCTATGTGCTCACGCGCCCGCCCGAGCAGTACACGGTGGGCGAGATCTTGCGCCTGACCGAGGGCAGCCTGGCGCCGGTCGCCTGCCTGGATGGCGACTGCAAGGGTTGTTCGCGCTCTGACGAGTGCCCCACGCTCGACGTGTGGAAGAACCTGGACAAGCTTATCAACGACTACCTCGACGGTGTGACGCTCGATCAACTTGTCGCTCCCAACGAAGGTTACGACTACGTGATCTAGCCCACCTGCCATTTGGGGACGGGGTGGAAATGGCAGATTTTCTCGCCCTTTGAGACTTGGCAAATAAGAAGGCCGCCCATTTTTGTGATGGGCGGCCTTCGTTTTGGGCTGTTGAGACGGGCGCGGCCGGAATGGCCGTTTTAGCCCTCGGCGATGCTGTCGAGGATGCTGCGCATGATGGACACCAGGATGCTGCCCATAAAGGCCGATCCAAAGCTGGCGATGGAGATACCCGCGCCCAGCAGATTGACCGACAGATAGCTGGCCAGCTCGAGCATAAAGCTGTTGACTACGAGCTGAAAAATACCCAGCGTAATGATCGTGAGCGGCAGCGAGATAACCGTCAGGAACGGCTTGACGAGCGAATCGACGATGTTCAGGAACAGTCCCACGAAGGCGAAACAGACCCAGGCCTCGGCAAAACCGAAGGGCTGGATGCCGGGGACGAGGAACGTGGCGATCGCGATGGCGATCGAAGTAAAGAGCCAGTTAAGCATAAAGCGCATGGTGTGAATCCTTTCTTGCGCAGGGTGCGTTGGTGTCGAGTGAAGCGGTTTGCTGCGGCAGCTTGGACGGCTGCGCGGGTGTGCCGCCTTGTTCGGCCGCCCATTGTCTCAAATATTCGTGGAGCTTACGTGCGCATTCGGTTTCAAAACGGCGTTCGTCCTGAAAAACGCGCCGCTGGCAGAGAGTCTTGTCGCTTTAGTTTGGTGGTGTGCTACACTGCTACGGGCAAAAGCCACAGGCGTTGCCCTATTGCATAGAACGGGCGAACGATGCCCGATGTCAGTATCAACTTCGATGCCTTATGGCGGGTTTGGCGGTGATCGATGAATATCGAGAACATGTTTGACAAGCCTGATGTCAAGCAGCTGGTCCACGCATTTAGTCTTTTGGATGACGAGAAGGATATCCAGGCGTTTTTGACCGATATCTGCACGCCGCGCGAGATCTGCGATCTTTCGCAACGTCTGCAGGTTGCGCGTTATCTGGATGAGGGCGAGCCTTATGTTGAGGTTCAGGCCCGCACCGGCGCTTCGTCCACTACGGTGAGCCGCGTGTCCAAGGCACTCAACGGCGAGTACGGCGGCTATCGCAAGATCCTCATCAAGCTGGAGGATGGCGAGTAGGCCAGCGGTAAAAACGAATTGCGCAGAACCGTCCCTTCGGGGGCGGTTTTTTGATCCTTTGGGGACGGAGGAAAACGGATCACTGGGTTAGACTGACCTCCTCGGTGATCCATTTTCCTCCGTCTCCAAGGGGTCAAATCTGTTGGCGTGGGGCAAATCTGTCCGCGCGGGCGGGTAGGATGGAAACATTGAATATTGCGAACGGTTTGAGTGGAGGACCATGCCTGTTCGAATCTATACCACCAACGCCGGCGCGGATTTGAGCGATGCCGAGGCGGCGCTGCTTGCCGACCTTATTGCCCGCCACGGGCGTGCCGTGCTGCTGGCGCCAACGTTTGCCGAGCTCGACCTGTGCCGTCATGATGCGGCGGAAGCCGGCGTTTCGCTGGGTATTGACTACAAGACGCCTACATCGTGGCTTCGCTCGCTTTGGGAGCTTTTGGGCGACGGGCGCGGTTTCGTCGACAACCTGCAGCGCCAGATGCTGTTTTCGGACATGGTAGCGCGTCTCGACGACGCCGACCTGCAGCCGCTTTCGCGCAGCCAGGGCACGGTGCGTATGCTCGCGCGTATGGCTCGCGATGTGCTGCCGGGTGTGGCAGGGACAGGTGCCGAGCGTTGCTGCGACAACGTTTGCAAGCCCAAGCCCAAAAGCGACGCCGAGGCTCGCGTGTTTGAACTTTTGTGCGCCTATGCGCGCGGTTTGGACCGTCGAGATATGGTCGAGCCCTGCGAGGCGGCTGACATTATGGCCGGCGCTTTGGCCGACAACCTGCCGGGGTGCGCCCGCGCCGTTTGCGTGCGCGGCGTCACGTCATTTACGTATAGCCTGCTCGAGCTGCTGTCCGCCGTGGCAAACAACGGGGGAGAGGTTGTCGTGCTGCTCGCCCGCGAGCAAGCGGCGATGCGTGAGGAGCTGGCCACGGCATTTGATGTCCGCGGTGTGCTGTTTGAGATCGCGCCGCTGGGGGAGGGCGCCGCCGCGCCCCAGACTGCCTCCAAGTCCGCTGCTCAGCCTGCCTTTATTGAGGTTGCCGGCCCCCATGCCCGTGCCCATGCTTATGCGGACGTCATCGATAAGTTGGTGAAAGCGCACAAGGAGTCCAAGGACGATAAAGCTGCTGCAACACCCGCCGACCCCGTACGCGTGCTCGTTGTTTCTGCCCGGGCACCCCAGCTGTTCGGCGAGCTTGCCGCTCGTTTGGCGGCGCGCCACGTTGCTGCCGAGACGGCCGAGTTCACGGCGTTTTCCCAATCCATTGCGGGCAGGCAGTTCACGGCGCTCGCCAACCTGATCGAGCGTATGAAGGCCGCCGACGAAGGGGCAGCTTCTAAGACTGAGTGGTGGCCCGCTCCGGAGCTTATCGACTGGATTTACAGCCCGCTTTCGGGCGCTGATGCCGTCAATGCCCGTACCTTCGATAAGAATATGCGTCTCTCGCGCAGCAAGACCACTGCGGGCGTCAAGAGCCTGCTGCAGAGCGTGCAGGGCCAGGTGAGGGGCGCGCGTAAAGCGGCGAGCGACGAGAACTGGCTTAAGAACGTGCCGTGCGTGATCTCGGACGTGTTCCAGGCGCTGTGGCGCGACAAACCCGTGACGGCGCTCAAGGCCATGCTTGCCGTTGCCGAGGCACTGCCCGATCGCGCACTTGGCGGTCTCGACGGTCAGGCCCGTCGCCAGGCGGAGGTGGCCCTGCTGTGCCACGTCATCGACATCCTTATGAATGGCGCCCGTGCGCTCGACGTGTCGCAGGCCGCGACCGTGCCCGTGCTCGATGACATTCGAACCAAGGTGGACAAGCGTAGCGCCGCCTACGATTACGAGACCTACGAGGTTGACCGTGCGCCACGCGCCCAGGTTCGCTTTGCTTCGCTTGCCGATGCGGCGGCTCTGCGCCCCGGCAGCTACGATGCCGTGCTGTTTGCCGATGTCGATCTGGACAGCTATCCGCTCTCACATGAAGAGGGGCCGCTGACCACACTGACGGCGAGCCTCGGTCGCGAGGGCGTGACGCTTGAGCCTGCGGCCTTGCTGCGCGCACGCTTTGGCCGCGCGATACAAGCGTCGCGTGGTCCGGTTACGCTCGCCCGTGTGACCCACGATCGTCAGGCGCGCGAGTGCTATCCGGCGGCCGTGTGGACCGAGTTGCGGGCGCATGCCGAGGCCGCTAACGATGCTAAGGCCGCTGACGCCGACAAGGCCGCTGACGACGCTAAGGCCGTTGGCGCCGACAAGGCGAAGTGTGTGGGTGAGGGCGATATCGTAAGGGATTTCGATCCCGCGGCAGGCGAAGGTCTTAGGCGCGAGCGCGTGACCTGCGAAGCTCCTCAGCATCTGAGCGATGAAGCCATTCCGTATTTGGTCCTGCGTCGTCGCGATGGCGAGGGCGAGGATGCGCCGCTGGTGCCGCGCCTGACGTCTGCCTCGCAGATCGAGGCCTATTCGACCTGCCCGCTGTGCTGGTTTGTCTCGTATCGCGTCAAGCCCCAGTCCATCGACGCGGGCTTTGGCAACATGGAGAAGGGCAACTTTGTCCATGACGTGCTGGAGCACTTGCACGCCTGCCTGCCCCAAGAGGGCATGGAGCGCGTGACGCCCGAGAACCTGCCGCGTGCACAGGAGATGCTGCACGATGTCTTTGCCGAGACCTTGGCCGAGCATGCAAAAAAGCGTGGCACCGAGGGCCCGCTCGTGCCACTCTCTCCGGTGGAGGAGCGGCAGGTGGCCGAGATTTTGCCACAGCTGGAGGGCGTGCTTGCCTACGAGTCCGAGGCGCTTGCCCCCTTTGCCCCGCGCTACCTGGAGTTCGCGTTCAACGAGCTCAAGGTCGAGTATGCCGGCTGGCCGCTCGGTGGGCGCATCGACCGCGTGGATGTGGATGCCGAGAACCGCGCCGTGGTGATCGACTACAAGCACCGCACGGGTGTCGAGGAGTTCAAACTCGCCGACCCTACGGTGCGCGACGAGAAGACGGGCGAGGCTGCCATCGACGACCCGCGTTGGCTGCCGCCCCATACTCAGACACTCATCTATGCGCAGGCCATGCGCCGGGCGCTGGATCTGGATGCCCGTGCGGCGCTCTATTTTTCGACCAAGGGCGGCAAGCCGGCGCTGCGTGGCGCTGCAAGTGCCGAGCTGCTCGAGGAAGAGCGCGGCGACGGTCGCATCCCGGGGCTTAAGAAGGGCTTTCCCGGCGAGGGTGGCAGCATGGACTTCGATGCCCTGCTCGACCGCGTGGAGACCGGCATCGCCGAGCGCCTGCGCGAGCTCGAGGCGGGTGACGTCGCCGCTGTCGACCCGACATCGGCGCAGGCCGCGCACGCGCGCTGCTCGTATAACCACGAAGGAACGTTTGTAAGGAGGGACGTGTAGACCATGGATCTTTCGACCTTGATGCCGCAGCAGCTGCAGATCGTCAAAACGCTCGACCGTCCGCTGTTTGTCTCGGCGGGCGCTGGTTCGGGCAAGACCTTCACCCTTACGCGCCGCATCGTCTACGCGCTCTCGCCCGAATCCGGTCCGTTTGTTGAGCATCTGGATCAGGTGCTCGCCATCACCTTTACCAAGGACGCCGCGGCCGAGATTCGCGACCGCGTGCGCCGTGCGCTTATCGACGAGGGGATGGACGAGGAGGCCCTGACGGTCGACGACGCGTGGATATCGACCATTCACGGCATGTGCTCGCGTATCCTGCGTGCGCACGCGCTGGAGCTGGGCATCGATCCCGAGTTCACGGTGCTTACCGATACCGACGAGCTTATGGATCAGGCTGTTGAGCACGTGCTGGGGCGCGCGACGGCGCCCAATGCCGCGCCCGAGCTCGCTGCCTCGCTCAAAGCCCTCTACGCCTGGTATCCCATGACGGGCGAGGGTGGCCCCTTTGGCGCTGGCACCACCATCAAGGGTCTGGTGCGCGACCTGTTGGAGCTATCGAGCCAGCTGCCGGGCGGCATGGACGACGTGCGCATGGCACGCGGCCAGGCCGACACCTCGGCGCTTGCCGACGCATATCGTGCAGCACTAGGTGCGAGCAAGGCCGCGACCGAGAAAGCGCAGGTGGCGCTCGATGCCATCGATGCGTTCGAGGCGAGCGGCAAAACGATGGGGGATGCGGCGCGACTCATGATGTCGTGCACCATGCCTCGGGCGAGCAAGGCGTTTCCCAAGGAGCAGGTCGAGCTGCTTAAGGCCGAGGCCGCCGATGCGTTTATCAATATCGTGCTTGCCTGCGGCGCCCCGGCGCTCGATGCGCTGGTGGGCTTGGCCCGCTCCGTCGAGGCGGAGTACCGCGCGCTCAAGGCCGAGCAGTCCGCTCTCGATAACAACGACCTGCTGCGCATGGCCTACGAGGCACTGCGCGATTATCCGGCCATCCGCGCCGCGTACGAGGGCCGCTTTAAGATGGTCATGATCGACGAGTTCCAGGACACCGACCAGATGCAGGTGGACCTGATTCGCTATCTGACGGGCGCGGGCGAGCGCGCGCTGTGCACCGTGGGCGATGCGCAGCAGTCGATCTATCGCTTCCGCGGCGCCGAGGTTGAGGTCTTCCGTCGCCAGGAGCGCAAGGTGGGGTCGACGGTGACGTCCGAGGTGCCTGCCGCGACCGATGTCCCCGCTGGCGAGCTCGTCAAACTTGTGCGCAACTTCCGCAGCCACGACGAGGTGCTGCGCTATGTGGCACGCGTTTTTGACGGCGACGGCGGCGGCCTGATGCAGGGCTTTTTGGATCTTGAGGCGAGCGACGGACGCAAGGACACGCTGGTGGCGGACGCTTCGCGTCGTCAGGCGGTTTTCGTCGCTGGAGGCACTACGCAGGAGCGCACGCGGGCAAAGGCCCGTGCGATTGCGGAACGATTCCGCGCACTTGCTGATGCCGGCCAGCCCCAGGGAGGCATGGTGCTGTTGCTGGGTCGCATGACCAACGCCGATGTCTACGCACAGGCCTTCCGCGACCAGGGGCTCGACTGCGTTATTGCGGGCGGTTCGGTCTTCGCTCAGGCAGCCGAAGTGCAGACAGTGCGTGCCCTGGTCTGTGCGCTTGCCAACCCGGCCGATACCGCACAGGGCCTCATGCCGTTGCTGGCCTCGCCGATGTTTGCGCTCGGTGCGCAGGAGTTCTTGGCGCTGGCGACCAAACTCGATGAGGAGACGGGCGAGACCTCGCGCCGCAACATCGATGCGGGCATCATGAGCGATTTCGATGTGCCGGGCTTGCAGGGCTTGCCGCTGGTGACGCGCGCCCGCCAGGTGCTGCGATACGCGCTTCGCCGCGTGGGATGTGATTCCTTCGCCGCCATCGCACATGACGTGGTCAACGCCTCGGGCTGGTTCGTGCGTCTGGCGCAGCGAGGCCCCGAGGGCAAGGCCATTGCCGCCAATGTGCTCAAAGCGCTCGACGCTGTAGCCGAGGCGGAGGCCGAGCTTGGCAATTCCCCGCGCTCCATTGCGCTCGCCTTCGACCGCTTCTTGGCGGGCAAGGAGGCGCCGGGCGCACTCAACGAAGAGGGCGACGGTGCAGTGCGCATCATGACGGTGCACGCCTCCAAGGGTCTGGAATATCCGGTCGTGGCGGTCGCCGAGTGTTTTGGCGTGCGCAAATCGTCCGGTGCGGCACAGATGGGTCGCGTCGACGGCGGGGCGCAGGTCGTGGCGCTGCCGGCACGCTTCGACGGCGTTAAGCTCGCCGACGGAACCTTTGTGAAGGGCGACGACGTCAAAAAGCAGTTTGAGCATGCGTTTAAGGGCAAGGGCACGTCGCTGTGGCTGCCGCCGGAGCTCATGGAGGACGTCTGTGCGACGGGTTCTCCCGCCGAGGCATTCGTTCGCCTGCGCAACGATGACCTGCGGCTCTCGCTCGAGGAGCGGGCCCGCTTGCTCTACGTCGCCATGACGCGAGCGCGCGAGTTGGTCATTCTGGCGATGGATGCCGGCGTGAGCCGCGGCAAGCTGTGTGCGCCGACCTTCTATGTCGAGATGGATCTGACCTACGACGTGCTGCGCCGCATCCTGCCGACCGACAGTCTGGACATGCCGCAGCTCGATGCCGACCACCTGGTGTTCGACAACTCCCAGCCGGGCGACTACGAGCTCATCTCGCTGGCGGACTTTACGTTTGGCGAGCAGGCGTTTGAGGCCAACGCTTCGCTGGATGCCGAGGGCAGGCTTGTCCGCGGCGATGCGGAGCCGGAGGGTGCCGGTGCAGATGCCCGCGCCGCCGTTCCCGGTCCTGCCGACCCCGAGCCCGATTCGTTTGAGCTTGTGTATCCCCAGGCAGTGGGCGTGCGCATGGGCACCTGTCCGTATCCGGAGCGCGATTCGTACAGCTACTCGTCAATTGCCGCGGCGCTGCATGCCGAGTCCGAGGACCGTGCCGCCGAGGCACACGTGCCCATGGACGAGGCCGGCGATGATGCGGAGTCGGATGGTTCCGAGATGACGGATGCAGACGTGGCCGCCGTTGAGCCCGCCGGCAACCCCATGGCGCTGGGCTCGGCGTTCCATGCTGCCTGCCAGTGGCTGATCGAGATGGGTGCCGACGCGTTGCCCGCTGCGCGCGCCGATGCGCTGGCACGCTTGTGGCGCCTGACGCCGGAGCAGCGCGAACGCTTCGACGTTGCCCTGGACCGCTGGCTCAAGTCGGCTGTTCGTGCCGACCTGCTCGCGTGGCCGTGCGTTCGCGCCGAGGTGCCGTTCTTTTCGCTGGGCTGTGAGGACAAGGACATTGCCCGCTACGGTGCATATGCCGAGGGCGCCATCGACGCTTTGGCAACCGACCCGGCCGATCCGTCGCGCGCGCTGGTCATCGACTACAAGACGGGCGGCACACCGGACGAGACGCCGGATCAGCTGCAGGAGAAGCACGCCCTGCAGGCGCGCGTCTACGCTGATGTTCTGCACAAGGCGGGCTTTGAGGCCGTGACCGTCAAGTTCGTCCGCGTGGAGCAGCCGGATCCAACCATCTTCGTCAAACCCGCCGAACCTCAAGTAGTCACCTACAACCTTTAGCCACCTCAGGCTTTATGGTGCTATTTGGTTGGTTTTGCGGCCGTAAGGCCCTCAATCGTCCAAATGGCACCGCAACGCATGGGAGAGCCTGGGGCGGTACAATGGCTCGAACGGTTCAAGCGAATAAGGAGCCATCATGCAGCTCACCAAAACGCTTAAGGTGACGCCGGAGGAGCTTTTTGACGCTCTGGCGGGGTCCATCATGCAGGATATCGAGAACGCCACGGGCAAGTGTCCCAGCCGCAACAAGCTCAACGGCTATAAGTATGAGAAGCGCCCATAGCGCAAAAGGTAAGGTGACTCTTCATCGGAAACCGTGAACACTTCGGGCTTCGAGTCAGTAGCGAGCGGCCCGGCAAAATTAGTTGATGGAAGTGCCAAATGAATAAGAATGCCGCTACGCAACTGCACATCTATTCCGCCTTTTTCGTTCTCGCGGGATTTGTTTTAAATCGGGGAGTGTTTCTACTTTTCCTTGCGGATAAAGGAATGTCTGTCACGGAAATCGCGCTTTATCAAGCCCTGTACAACATTGCAACGGTCGTCCTCGAGCTGCCAACAGGGCTGGTAGGCGATTTCTTTGGAAAGAAGTTCTCGATTCAAGTGGGCGTTCTGCTTCTTTTCTTCCATACGGCTGGCATGCTGTTACTCTCAGGCCCCTTTCTCGTCGCGCTTTCCCTTGTTGAGGCACTCGCCTACTTCCTTCAATCGGGATCCGAACAAGCACTTTTATATGAAATTGCCCGAAATGCCGGTCAAGGAGAGCGCTTCCTCACCATCAACGCTCGGCTGCTTGCCGCGCAATCAATCGCGACGGGAGTGGCAATCGTACTTGGATCATTCATTGCCCAAATATCTTGGAGTGCCCTCTACGTATGCGTTTCCGTTTTCTATCTTCTGCAGCTTTTCCTTCTGTATCCCATTGAGAGGACGGAAGCGACCCGTTCTGAAAGCTCTGAAAAGGGAAGGTTTGACGCGGCCAAGATGTTCAGACGCGAAACCTGGCGTGTTGGAGAATCCGCTTTTGCGGTATTGCTTCTTCTAATCGGCACAAGCATGCTCGATGGATTCTATGGGAGTTATTACAACTTGAATCAGTTGGTATTCGACGCATTTGATGCTCCCGTCTCCATAATAGGAATCTTTTTCGGTGCATCCTATGCAGTAAATGCGACGGCCTACATTGCAGCAGATTTCTTCTCATTGCGTTTCGGGAAAAGAAATACCATGCTCGGCTCGATGCTAATCGAGGCTGGCCTTTTCATGATTCTTCCGTGGTTTGCTTCAAATCCGCTGTGTTTGTTTGGCCTTAGCATGGTGCTTTGTTTTCTCCCAGAAGTGGTGTACATCACTTCGGAAAACTTAATCCAAGACGCGATAGCGGACGATCTCCGCGCGACGATCCTTTCCGTCGCGTCTCTGGTAAGGGCTCTCTTTTCTGCAGTGTTTTTCTCCATATTTGGACATGTGTTGGGGTTATATCCCATTCAGATAGCGCTCGGTATTATTGGTGCAATCGCGATAGCAATTACCGCCGTTGTTTCATTAAAAATGGTTGGAATACAGGTCTCCAAGAATTGATATATCGATTGACGAGCTATCCGAAGCGTCGAGCCTTCTTGATGGACATGACTATTCGTCACAAATCATTCCGCGCATCGCCGGGGTTCCAGTAATACTCGATATATCTGGATGCCCTCATTCCCCTTTTTGAAGGTCCCAAATTGACTACCCGTGTTGGTTTGGCTAGGTTCGGGTGCTATCCGCGCCGTGCGGTAAAATCGTTCAGTCAGAACACGAACCCGCATCGGAGCTCATCACATGGCATTCGTCCATCTGCACAATCACACTGTTTTCTCCATGCTCGACGGCGCAACCCGTATCCAGGATATGGTCAACCGTGCCGTAGAGCTGGGCATGCCCGCCGTGGCCATTACCGACCACGGCTACATGTATGGCGTACCCGACCTGGCGCTGGCCTGCGACGCCGTCAACCACAACACGCCCGAGTACAAGACATGGAGCCACGACAAGGCCTTCTTGGAAAAGGATCGCCGCGACGAGCTGGTGGAGCCCGATCCCGAGGCAAACCCGCGCGAGCATGCCCAGTATGTGAAGGACATGGCCATGTGGGACGAGAAGGGCAACATCGACGAGCTCAAGCCGCCCCTGGTCATCAAACCCATCTTTGGCTGCGAGGTCTACTTTACGCCGGACGAGACGCTCGCCCGCGACCACAAGCCCGAGCTCTACCACATGATCCTTCTGGCCAAGGACCAGGAGGGCTACGTCAACCTGATGCAGACGGTTTCCGAGGCAGCCGTGCAGGGCTTTTACTACAAGCCGCGCGTGACGCTCGACAACCTGCGCCGCCACGCCAAGGGCATGATCTGCACCAGCGCCTGCATCGCGGGCATCATTCCCAAATACATCGACCGCGGTGACATGGAGGGCGCCATCAAGTGGGCCGAGACCTTCCGTGATACCTTCGAACCTGGCGACTTCTACATCGAGATCCAGGAACACGGCATCACCACCGACAACGGCCTGACCGACGAGCAGATGGACCGCACGCTCATCGATATCGCCAAGCAGGTGGGCGTCAAGGTCATTGCCACCAACGACTTCCACTACCTGCGCCGCGAGGACGCGCCGGTGCAGGACGTCATCATGTGCATTGGCATGAACGCCAAGGTCGACGACCCCAACCGCATGCGCATGACCGGCTCGGAGTTTTATATGAAGACCGAGGAGGAGATGCGGGCGATGTTCCCGTATTGCCCCGAGGCCTGCGACAACACGCTCGAGATCGCCGACAAGTGCTACGTAGAGCTGGACTGGGACTCCATCATCCTGCCGCGCTTCCCGCTGCTCGACCCCGGCGAGACACACGAGAGCCAGTTCCGCCGCGAGTGCGAGAAGGGCCTGCGCCAGCACTATGGTGACGACTGGGCCACGCGCGAGATCGGTGGCGTCAACATCAAAGAGCGCTTTGAGTACGAATACAAGGTCATTTGCGACAAGGGCTTTGCCGCCTACTTCCTCATCGTCGCCGAGTACGTGCAATGGGCCAAGGACAACGGCATCGGCGTCGGCCCCGGCCGTGGCTCGGCCGCCGGCGCTATCGTCGCCTACGCCATGAACATCACCGCGTTCGACCCGCTCGAGAACGGCCTGATGTTCGAGAGGTTCCTGTCCCCGCAGCGTACCGAGATGCCCGATATCGATATGGACTTCGACGATGAGCGGCGCCTCGAGGTCGTGGAGCACGTTCGCCAGCTCTACGGCCCCGAGAAGGTCACCCACGTCATCACCTACTCGACCATCAAGGCCAAGCAGGCCATCAACGACGCCGCGCGCGTCCTGGACTACCCGGTCTACATGGGTCAGCGCCTGTCCAAGATGGTCTCGAGCGACCCCAAGGTCAAACTCAAGCAGGTGCTCGACAAGCAACCCGGCAAAGAGGATCTGTTTAACCCCGACTTTGCCGAGGCCTATAAAAAGGATGACGACGCCCGCCGCATCATCGACACGGCGCTCTCGATTGAGGGCCTCACCCGTGGCGAGGGCGTGCACGCGTGCGCCGTTCTGATCTGCCGCGACCCCGTCAACGAGCATGTGCCCACCAAGCTCGACACCAAGGGCGGCGTCGAGATTACCCAGTACGAGGGCCATACCGTTGCCGACATGGGCCTGCTCAAGATGGACTTCTTGGGCCTGCGCACGCTGACGGTTATCTCCAAGGCCAAGGCAAACATCAAAAAGAACTTCGGCATCGACATCAAAGAGGAAGAGATCCCCTTTGACGATCCCGAGATCTTTAAGCTCATGGGTTCCGGCCACACCGCCGGCGTCTTCCAGGTCGAGTCCGCCGGCATGACGGCCACGATCAAGAACATGAAGCCCACCGAGTACAAGCACGTCGTGGCATTGATCGCTCTGTACCGCCCGGGCCCGCTGGGCGCCGGCATGGTTTCGTCCTACATCAACCGTATGAACGGCAAGGAGCCGGCCGTCTCCTACGACGACCGCCTGGACGACATCCTGGGCGAAACCTACGGCACCATGGTCTACCAGGAGCAGGTTATGCTCATCTCCGTCGAGATGTGCGGCTTCTCCAAGGGCGAATCGGACTCGCGTATCCGTAAGCCCGTGGCTAAGAAGAAAATCAAGCTGCTCACGTCGACGGTGCTCCACTGGGAGGATGGCTCGGACGAGACCACCTACGACCACTGGATGAACGGCGCTATCAAGAACAACTACACGCGCGAGGTCGCCCAGAAGATTTGGGACGATGTTCTCGAGTTCGCATCTTACGCCTTTAACAAGTCGCACTCCGCCGGCTACGCCATCCTGGTTATGCAGACGGCGTGGCTCAAGGCGCACTATCCGCACGAGTACATGGCGGCCGTTCTGACGTCCTATACGGGCAAGACCGACAAGATCGTTCATTACGTTTCGGCGTGCCGTCACGACGGCATCCCCGTGCTGTCGCCAGATGTCAACGAGTCCGGTACCGAGTTCACGGCTACCAAGGAGGGCGTGCGCTTTGGTCTGGCCGGCATCCGCGGCGTGGGCACCGGCGTGGCACAGGCGATTATTGCCGAGCGCGAGGCGGGCGGCCCGTTTAAGACGCTGCACGACTTTGTCGAGCGCGTGGACTCGAGCCAGGCCAACCGTCGCGTGATCGAATCGCTCATCAAGGCAGGCGCCTTCGACTCCACGGGGTATCCGCGTCGCCAGATGATGCACTTTGTGGACAAGAACAACCCCGAGAACATCATCGATGCCGCGGTGAAGCGCCAGAAGGATCGCGCGAGCGGCCAGACGTCGTTCTTCGATATGTTTGGCGACGTTGAGGGCTCGGGCTTTGAGGTGAGCGTGCCCGATCCGGATGGCCAGGAATGGGACCGCCACCTTAAGTTGAGTCAGGAGAAGGAGGTTCTGGGCATCTATGTCTCGGACCACCCGCTGCGCCCGTTTGAGTATGCACTAGCCAAGGCGCGTGACTTCTCGTTCTCGCAGATCGACACCGGCTACGAAGTTCAGAATCCTACGGGCGGCACCATCAACCAGGAAATTCCCGAGGGCAAGGCGCTGTGGTGGGCCGGCATGGTCTCGAGCGTGTCCAAGCGCGTGACCAAAAACGGTGACCCCATGGGCATCGTGCAGCTCGAGGACATGGAAGGCGAGGCCACCGTCGTCGTGTTCCCCAAGACCTACAAGGAGGCCGAGGGGTACCTGTACGGCGAGGTCGATCCCGAGACCGGCGCGCAGCTGTCCGATGCCTTTGTGCGCATTAAGGGCAAGCTCGAGCGCTCGGACCGCGGCGACCAGATCATCGCGCAGGAGATCGTGCCGCTCGAGCTCAACGAGGAGAACAACAAGCCCAAGGTGTTTGAGGTCATGGTGCCCAACAGCCGCTTTAGCCAGGGCAATATGGCGCGCCTGGCCACGGTGCTCACCGCTAACCCGGGCGGCGACCGCGTGGAGATCTTTATCGAGCAGGTGGACGGGCGCGTGCTGCGTGCCGAGGTACCTGCCAAGGTCAACGCGCGTTCGATTCCGCTGCTGGCCGAGGCCAAGGCCATTGTGGGTAACCAGGGCCGCGTGACGGTGATCTAAGCTACCCCGGGTGAGATTGGAGGAAGTGATGGCGCAGGGGACGTTTGTGCAGGCGCTTCGCAAAGAGGCGGCGTTGAGCGGCACCTTTATGAAGGGCCGCTCGCTCATGCTCAACGGCGCCGTGCTGTCGATTGAGGACAGCGGCTCGCGCTTCTCCAAAAACGTGACGGTTGAGGGCTCGGTGCGCGGCTCGCGCGGCGACCTGTACAAGACGCACGTGGCGCTCGATATGGACGAGCACGAGGTTATCGACTACGACTGCGACTGCCCCGCCGCATACCGCTATCCCGGTATGTGCAAGCACGCCATCGCCACAGCGCTGGCGTACCTGGACACCAGCGGCATTGAGCCTGTTGAGGGGCTGCGCACGCCGGTTCGCACGTTTACGGCGCAGCCGAAACAGCCCGCGCGCGCCGCGTCCGCCGCGCCGGCCGTCAACCCCAACTTTCCCTTCCCGGCGCCCGTCCCCACGAGCCCGAGCCTTGTGGCGGCGCTTTCCGATCTTTCGGACGCGCGCATGGATGAGCTGGCGAGCATGCGCCGCAAACTAGCCGGTGCCGTTGATCCCGACGCCCCCAAAGCGGCGTTGGAGCCCTCGTTGGTGCCGTACTACAATCCGCTGTTCGCTGACCGCTTTAGCTGGGCGCTCGAGTTCCGCATTCGCTGTGGATCGGTCTCCTACGTGGTCAAGGACATCGACGGCATGGCCGATGCCTACGTGCGCGGCGGCACGTTCTCCTATGGCAAGAAGCTCACGTTTGTCCATTCACCTGAGGCCTTTGACGAAACATCGGCAAAGCTGCTCAACCTTGTTGTGACGACAGTTGCCTATCTCGATGACATCACAAGCTCGCGTTCGGCGTCGTACGACTTTGCCCGCAGTGGTTTTGTTGCCGAGCGTCAGTTGCCGCTGTCCGAGCATAGCATCGTATATGTGCTGGACCTGCTGCGCGGCCAGACCATCTCCTTTGAGCCCGCCTGGTCGCGGGGGATGACGACGCATCGCACCTACGACGTGGCGGTTGAGCTGTCTCCGCAAGGGGAGGACGAGGCATCCGCTAAGCGCCCACCGCTGCTTGCCGCCAAAATCGCGCCGGCGGCTGGTGGTAGCTATGACCTGCGCCTGCCCGCCGATATGTACTGCTTTGCGTCGGGCGATGCCGCCTACTTGGTTGACACGCGCCGCGCGCGCCGTACCGACGCTGCATTTGCTCAGCATGCCGCACCTTTTTTGTCGCGCTTGCTGCCGTGCCGCACGCCCGCCCATATTGCCGCCGAGCAGGTGGGTGAGTTCTGCCGTATGGCGCTGCCCATTTTGCGCGACTACACCGACCTCACCGCGCCCGCCGCGCTCGATACCGTGGCACCCGAGCCGAGCTTTGCTATGGCGATCGGCGTCGACGATGGGCTCGTGACCTGCAAAATTACGGTTACCTACGGCGATTGGTCGGCGGATCTCTTTAGCCTGGGCGCTCCGGGCAGCCCCTTCGAAGAGCAGCGCCCCGGTGTGCCGCCCCGCGACGAGGTGGCGGAGTTTCGCGTTATGGATACGGCGGCCCTGTACTTCGATTTCTACGAGCGCGGTCTGGCGTTTGAGGAGCGCGATGACGCCCGCTTGTTCTGCCTGCTGACCGAGGGCCTGTCTGCCCTGTCCGAACTGGGTGAGATCATGCTCAGCGACCGTCTGCGCCAGATCTCGGTCCGCCCCGCGCCCAAGCTCTCGGTTCGTGCGACCGTTAAGAGCAATCTGCTCGATGTCGAGCTGGGCGCGAGCGGGCTTTCGGCCGCGGACCTTGCCGTCTATCTCGATTCGTACAAGCGCCATCAAACGTTTGCGCGCCTTACGTCCGGCGACATCATTCGCCTGGACGAGGGGGCGCGCGCCGCGTTTGGCCTTGCCGAGGACCTGGGTGTCGATGCCGTCGACCTGCTCGACGGCGTGTCGCTTCCCGCGTCGAGCACCCTGTTCGTCGACAGCATGCTCGCACGCACGCCGGCGCTCGAGGCCGATCGCGACGCTGCGTTCCGCCGTACCGTCGAGCGCCTGGACACGCTCGGCAAGATGGACTTTACGGTGCCGGCATCGCTCAAGGCAACGATGCGCGGCTACCAGGTCGACGGATACCAGTGGCTCGGCTCGCTCGAACACCTGGGCCTTGGCGGCATCTTGGCCGACGACATGGGCCTGGGCAAAACGCTCCAGATGATTGCGCATATTCTGGCGCGCGTGGAGGCGGGGGACACCAAGCCCACGCTCGTGGTATGCCCGGCCTCACTCGTGTACAACTGGACTGCCGAGCTGGAGCGCTTTGCCCCGTCGCTCGATGTGTGCGCCATTGTGGGCGCCAAGGCTCAACGCCGCGTGCAGATCGCCGGCGTGGCCGAGCATAGCGTGGTCGTGACGTCGTATGACCTTATGCGGCGCGATATCGACGAGTACGTCGAGCGGGATTTTGCCCGCGTGGTGCTCGATGAGGCACAGTACATTAAAAATCCGCTCACGCAGGTGGCGCGCGCCGCCAAGCGCCTGCCTGCCGGCGTGCGCTTTGCCCTGACGGGCACGCCCATCGAAAACCGCCTGTCCGAGCTCTGGAGCATCTTCGACTTTTTGATGCCGGGCCTTTTGGGGACGCGCGAGTCGTTTGCCAAGCGCTTTGAGAGCCCCGTCGAGCATGCCGAGGGCGATAGCGCCGCTCGCCTGCAGGCGCTCGTGTCGCCGTTTGTGCTGCGCCGTGTTAAGGAAGACGTGGTGGCCGACCTGCCCGAGAAGATCGAAGACACCGTCATGGCGCAGCTTACCGGCGAGCAGCGCAAGCTCTACCTGGCCAACCAGGACCGCATCGCCCAGCAGGTGCAGCACCGCGAGGCTGGGGAGTTTAAGAAGGACAAACTCAAGGTGCTCGCCGAGCTCACCAAGCTGCGCCAGATCTGCTGCGACCCGCGTCTACACTACGAGGATTACAAGGCGGGGAGCGCCAAGCTCGATACGTGTATGGAGCTCGTGCACGGCGCACTCGACGGCGGGCATCGCATCCTGTTGTTCAGCCAGTTTACGGGTATGCTCGATATCATCGGTAAGCGCTTGGCCAAGGAGGACATCGCCTTCCTTAAGCTCACGGGCGCTTCGTCTAAGGAGAGCCGCGCCAAGATGGTCGCGCAGTTCCAAGCGGGCGAGGTTCCGGTCTTTTTGATTTCGCTCAAGGCGGGCGGCGTGGGCCTTAACCTGACGGCGGCCGACGTGGTCATCCACTACGACCCGTGGTGGAACGTGGCAGCGCAGGACCAGGCGACCGACCGCGCGCACCGTATTGGCCAGCAACATACCGTGACCGTGTACAAGCTCATCGCCAAGGACACGATCGAGGAGCGCATTATGCAGATGCAGGAGTCCAAGCGCGACCTGGTCAACAGCGTGCTCGGCGGCGACGGCATCTCGTCGGCGCTGTTTACCCGCGAAGATGTTCTGGCGCTGCTGGGCGGCGACGGGCGCTAACCCGCTCGGGTGGGGCCGCCAGGGCGGATAGCGCACGCTGCCCCATCGTCCCCGCCCGTTATGTGTTCATTTGCAATGCCGTGGATGGTTTGTCTGCCTTTGGGCATAAGAACCATCAAGAACATTGGCACGTCAGCAAAGGAGAACATCATGGCGAAATTCTTTAAGGACCCCGACGGTAAGCTCATTGCCGCCCTTGGCAACGACGTTGCAACCCCTGCCGGTTGCACGGAACTGACCGCAAACACTGAGGACGCGGCGCACGAGAAGCACGTGCCTGTTGTCGAGACCGAGCGCGACGGTCACGTGATTCGCGCACGCGTTGGCTCGGTCGAGCACCCCAGCCTGCCCGAGCACTATATTGAGTGGATCGCCCTTGAGGCCGAGGGCCGCTTAGAGGTCCATTACCTTGAGCCCGGCATGAAGCCCGCGACGTTTTTTGCCGGCGGTTCCAAGACCGGTACCGTCTATGCCTACTGCAACCTGCACGGGCTGTGGTCCGCGACGTTCTAGGAGCGCGCCCCCGCTCGGGGTATCATAGCTAGCATATGCACATGCGAGCGCCGACTGCATCATGCGGCCGGCGCTTTTACTACGATTTCGATGGTTTACGACGGAAAGGGCTGAGCCATGAAGCTCGCGCTTGCACAGATCGATATGCGCCTGGGTGATATTGAGGGCATTTGCGGCCGCATCGAGGACCAGGCTCGTCTGGCCCACGAGCGCGGGGCGCGCGTGCTGTGCGTTCCGGCTCCGCTCTTTATGGGCGCCATGCCCGGTGGCCTGGTGGGCGCTGCCGACTTTGAGCACGACATGCTTGCCGGCTTGACTGGTGTCGCCGAGCGCATCCAGGAGCTTGACATGATCTGCATCGTGCCCGCGGCGGTTTCGTTTGAGGGTCAGCCGCTGCTCGACTACATGATGCTCAAGGACGGTCATGTGGTGCCGGCGCGTTCGAGCATTGCCCTGCAGCGTGGCGAGAACAACGACACGCGTTGGGCGCCGCCGGTGTTCGACGTGGACGGCGTGCGCATCGCCGTGATTTTTGACTTGGACCGCGAACTCGAGATGTTGCCGACCGGTGTTGACCTCATTGCGTATTTCCAATTCAATGCGTTTGACATGACCGACCGCGAGACTGCCGCCATTGCCGCCGTTCGCAGCGGCGCCTACCGCAAGATCGCATCCAAGCGCAGCGTGTGGTTTGCCTGTATGGCGCCGGTCGGTGCTTATGACGAGTCGGTGTATACCGGCGGTTCGTTTGTGCTCGACGACTGTGGTCGTGTGGTGGCCCAGGCGCCGTGTTTTGAGGAGAGCCTGCTGGTTCAGGAGATTCAGCGCGGCGTGATGCTCGATGCCCTGGAAGATCACGAACTGCCCGAGTTCCGTTCCGAGGAGTGGCTGTGGCAGGCGCTGGTGCTCGCCGTGCGCGACAACGCCCGAGCCCACGGTGCGTCGCGTGCTGTGGTGGCGCTCGAGGGCGACTTGCCGTCGTCCCTGCTGGCGGCGCTGACCGTCGACGCTCTGGGCCCGCGTAATGTGATTGGCCTGGTGCTGGGGCGCAACCGTATCTTTACGCCGGCGCAGGAAGAGGCCGAGGCTGCCCGCTGTGCCGCCGTCCGCGCCATCGCCGAGCGTCTGCACATTCGCACCGTCGAGCGCGATGCACCGGATGCGGCGCGTGTGCTCGATCGCGACGTGTCGGCGGGCGATGCCGAGCGTCTGCGCTCGCGCACGCTGGGCCTCATGCTGGAGGACACGGCGCTCGAGCTGGGTGCGATGGCGCTGAGCCCGCTGTCCAAAACCGAGTACGCGCTGGCGGCGCCGGCGCTTTGCGGCGGCTACCAGGGCGATTACGCGCCCTTTGGCGATGTGTACCTGTCGACGCTTGAGTTTGTGGCGCGTGTGCGCAACCGCACGTCTGCCGTGGTGCCCCAAGAGCTCGTGACGCTCAACGCGGTGGAAGATTGTATGGAGCGAGTGCTGGCGCAGGCGCTCTCGACGCTCGACGGTCCGGTCGATATGCTCGACCGCGCGGCACAGCTGCTCGGCGGGCTTGAGCCGGGTGAGGTCGATGGCGCGCTCGAGGCGCACGTGGACCGCAATCGATCTTTCGACGACATCCCGATGGCCGCTGGCAAGCCTGAGGCCTGCTCGCTGCTGCTGATGCTTGTGCGTCAGGGCGAGGCCGCCCGCCGCATGCTGCCGACGGCGTCGATCGTCTCAGCCCGTTCGTTTGTCGAGCGCGCCTGGCCGTACATGCTCGCGTGGTCCGACCTGGGGCTTAACGGCAAGGAGCGTATGACGGTCGATTCGCTGGCGCGCGCCGAGGTGCGCCGTTTTGCTGACGAGGATACGAGCGAGCGCGTGCGAAACGAGATGATGGGCGTGCTGGGCGAGCTACTGGGTATTTCGCCCGAGCAGATGGAGGAGCTGCGCTCCGAGGACGGCCAGCGCCGCCTGCACGAGGGTATGAAGAAGTTTGAGGGCGAGGTCCAGGACGCCATCGATAAGATGATGGGCGGCCAGGGTGGCCCGCAGGGTGGGCCCCAGGGTGGCCCGATGCCGCATCCGCCGGTGGATCCGAGGCAGTTTCCCTTTTTCTCTCAAAACTAACTATGGGATAGGATTCGCTTCCAACCCCGACACTTCAACTAAGCATCTTGGCCCCGTTGTGTTATTCTAGAACAGACGTTCGTGAATGATGCTCGGGGCCTTGCCTTGTGCTGTACTTGTGACGAGGGGAGGTTGGCTTGGTCATTTTGGGTATCGACCCCGGTTTGGCCCATACGGGTTGGGGGATTATCGAGGAGCGGCGCGGCGAGGTTCGCTGCCGTGCCTACGGTTGTATCGAGACCAGCGCGGGTAGTCCGCTCGCGGTGCGCCTGTCGCATATCGCCCGCGACCTCAAGGGCGTCGTGGAGCGTTATCGACCCGATACTGCTGCTATCGAGAGCATCTACTTTGGCGCTAATGTCCGCTCGGCAATCCCCACGGCACATGCCCGCGGTGCCGCGCTCGTGGCGCTTTCGGAGTGCGCGCTCGAGATCGGCGAGTACACGCCTATGCAGATCAAGCAGGCTGTGGTGGGTACCGGCGCCGCGGACAAGCGGCAGGTCGCCTACATGGTGCGCACGCTCACGCAGCTCGACCACGACCCTCATCCCGACCATGCCGCCGATGCCCTGGCTTGCGCCATCTGCCACGTAAACCTCAGCCGCACCCGCGCCCTCACCGGTGGCGAGTTCTATCAACAGAGAGGAACCGGATACTGATGATTTCCCAGCTCCACGGAACGCTTGTCGAGGCCACGATGAGCTCTGCTGTCGTCGACGTGTCGGGCGTTGGCTTTGAACTCGGCATTTCTGGCGGCACTGCGGCCACGCTGCCTACGCCCGGCGGTGAGGTGCGCCTCTATACCCGTATGCAGGTGCGCGAGGACGCTATGACACTTTTCGGTTTTTCCTCTAAGGATGAGCGCACGATGTTCGACCGGCTTGTGTCCGTCTCGGGCGTTGGCCCGCGCTTGGCGCTCGCCGTACTTTCCACCTATACCGTGGGACAGCTGTATTCCCTGGTGATGGCCGAGGACGACAAGGGCATGGCCAAGGTGCCCGGCGTGGGCAAAAAGACCGCCCAGCGCCTCATCTTGGAGCTCAAGAGCACCTTTGCCAAGGACAAGGGCTTTGTGCCGGTCGATGCGATCCCCGGTCAGGTTGCGATGCCCGTGCCCGCCGCCGCTCCTTCGGCGATCGATGACGCCCGTGCGGCACTCCTTTCCATGGGCTTTAGCCCGCAGGAGACCGATGTCGCTCTGAGCGGGTATGATGGGCAGGATATGCGTGTCGAGGATTTGCTCGGCGCGGCGCTTAAGCGACTCGGAATGGATGCGTGATGTGGGAAGCCGATGACTCTCAGGACCTGTGGGCGACGCCCGGCAACTCGCCGGCGGCATCCATGGCGCACGGCGAGCGCATGGTGGGCTCGGAGCTGACGGCCGAGGACCTCGATGTCGATCGCACTTTGCGCCCCCAGCGCCTGGACGATTACTGCGGCCAGGAGCATATCAAGCAGAGCCTGCGCGTGTTGATCGAAGCGGCGCAGAGCCGTGGGGAGACGCTCGACCACGTGATCTTCTCGGGTCCTCCGGGCCTGGGCAAGACCACGCTGGCCACCGTAATCGCCAACGAGTTGGGCGCTCAGATAAAAACGACGAGTGGCCCGGCCATCGCGCGTACGGGCGACCTGGCGGCCATCCTTACCAACTTGCAGCCGGGTGATGTGCTGTTTATCGACGAGATCCACCGCCTCAACCGTTCGGTCGAGGAAGTCCTGTACCCCGCGATGGAGGACTTTGCCCTCGATATCGTGATTGGCAAGGGTCCGGCGGCGCGCTCGATTCGCCTGGATATCCCCAAGTTTACGCTGGTAGCAGCAACGACCCGCTCAGGCATGTTGACCGGCCCGTTGCGCGACCGCTTTGGCATTTCATATCGCCTGGATTACTACACGGTCGAAGAGCTCGCGCAGATTGTGACGCGCTCGGCAACTATTCTGGGCGTGGCGATCGACCATCCCAGTGCACTTGAGATCGGCTCGCGTTCGCGCGGCACGCCGCGTCTTGCCAACCGCCTGCTCAAGCGCGTGCGCGATTACGCACAGGTGCGCGGCAACGGTCCCATCGAGCTCGATATCTGTCGCCAGGCGCTCGAGTTCTTCGAGATCGACGAGCTCGGCCTGGACTGGATGGATATTCGTATCTTGGAGACGCTTGCCAAGACGTTCTCCGGTCGTGCCGTGGGACTTACGACCCTTGCCAGCGCGGTGGGCGAGGACCCGGGCACGCTCGAGGATGTCTATGAGCCCTATTTGCTGCAGTGCGGGTTGATGATTCGTACGCCGCAGGGCCGTCAGGCAACCCTGCGCACCTTTGAGCACCTGGGGATTGAACCTACCGTTTAGGGCGCTTTGTTTTGGCGGGCTGTTGGGCTATCGCCGGGCATCGGGTAAACATATCGCCGTTCATCGGTTATGGGCGTTTTACTATTGCGCGCCCGTGCTATGCTGAATTGGTCTTTTTCTCATTCGGTAACGAAAGGACCGCCCATGCCTACTGACATCGAAATCGCACGTTCTGTCACGCCGCTGCCTATTACCGAGGTGGCCAAGAACGCCGGCGTCGACGTTAAGCACCTTATTCCGTACGGCTTCGACAAGGCTAAGGTCGACTATTCACTGCTCAACGAGCCGACCGATCACCAGGCCAAGCTCGTCCTCGTGACCGCTATCAACCCAACGCCTGCGGGCGAGGGCAAGACCACCACGACCATCGGTCTGGCCGATGGCCTGCGTCGTCGCGGCGTCAAGAGTGCCGTGGCCCTGCGCGAGCCTTCGCTCGGCCCCGTCTTTGGTGTTAAGGGCGGTGCTGCCGGCGGCGGCTGGGCTCAGGTGATCCCCATGGAGGATATCAACCTGCACTTTACCGGCGACTTCCATGCCATCGGTGCTGCCAACAACCTGCTGGCCGCCATGCTTGATAACCACATCCAGCAGGGCAACCAGCTTGGCATCGACGTTAAACGCATCACTTGGAAGCGCGTCGTCGATATGAACGACCGTCAGCTGCGCCACGTCATCGACGGTATTGGCGGTAAGGCCCAGGGCGTGCCGCGCGAGGACGGCTTCGATATCACCGTCGCCTCCGAGGTCATGGCAATCCTGTGCCTGTCTACGAGCATCAGCGACCTCAAGGAGCGCCTGGGCGAGATCGTCGTCGGCTACAGCTTTGCCGGCGAGCCCGTCCGTGCCCGCGACCTTAAGGCCCAGGGTGCCATGGCCGCGTTGCTTAAGGACGCGCTCAAGCCCAACCTGGTGCAAACGCTCGAGGGCACGCCCGCGTTTGTCCACGGCGGCCCCTTCGCCAACATCGCCCACGGCTGCAACTCTATCATGGCCACGCGTATGGCGATGCGCTTTGGCGATGTTGCCATTACCGAGGCCGGCTTCGGTGCCGATCTGGGTGCCGAGAAGTTCCTCGACATCAAGTGCCGTATGACGGGCGTTCGCCCCAGCGCCGTCGTGGTCGTCGCGACCGCTCGTGCGCTGAAGTACAACGGTGGCGTCGCCAAGGCCGACCTCAACGAGGAGAACCTCGAGGCACTCAAGGCCGGCATGCCCAACCTGCTGCGTCACGTCGACAACATCCAGAACGTTTATGGTCTGCCCTGCGTGGTCGCCATCAACCGCTTCCCGACGGACACCGAGGCCGAGCTTGCGCTCATCGAGTCCGAGTGCCAGAAGCTCGGCGTCAACGTTAAGCTTTCCGAGGTCTGGGCCAAGGGCGGCGAGGGCGCGCTCGAGCTTGCCGATGAGGTCATGCGTCTGATTGAGCAGCCGAGCGAGCTCAAGTTTGCCTATGAGGACGGCGCCGATGTGGCCGACGCTCTTGAGGCCATTGCCACCAAGGTCTACCGCGCCGACGGTGTTGACTTTACGCCGGCCGCCAAGCGCCAGCTCGCCGAGCTGCGCGAGAACGGCTTTGGCAACCTGCCGGTGTGCGTGGCCAAGACGCAGTACAGCTTTAGCGACAACGCCAAGGCCCTGGGCGCTCCCGAGAACTTCCGCATCACGGTGCGCGAGCTCAAGGTTTCCGCCGGTGCCCACTTTGTGGTCGCACTGACTGGCAGTGTTCTGACCATGCCGGGCCTGCCCAAGGTCCCTGCGGCCGAGAACATCGACGTCGACAACGACGGCAACATCACCGGCCTGTTCTAAGCCTGCTGCCCATAGCTGCTTGTCCGCCCCGCCGTGCCCACAAGGCCCGGCGGGGCTTTTTTATCCTTAGGCCCGCGCATGTCTTGTAGATACCGACGGGCTCTGCCCATCATAGGCTTTTGCGCGGGTAGAATGCATGGATAACTTGATGCTCACGCGCGACGGAAAGGAATCGTTGCATGGATCAGGACAAGACAACCGTGATGGGCGGCTACGGTTCCGCGCAGGCTGGCGATAGCGCCGATGCGACCCGCGTTGTTCCCAACCCCGGATATACCGACCCCGCCGCGACGCAGCCTTCTGCCGAGCCCACCCGGGTTATGGGCTATGGCGACACGGCGCAGGATTCTTGCGCTGCATCTTCGCAAGGCCCCTATGGCAACGCAGCTCCGGACCCGTTTGATTATGCGTCGCAGGATTCTTATGCCGCTTCGACACCGAATCCCTATGATGACCTGCCGCAGAATCCCATTCCGCAGCCTCAGCAGACGACGTATATGCCTCGCACGGCGCAGCCTCGCTACGAGTCGCGCGAGCCGTATCGCGAGTACCCCAAGTCGATTCCGCAATATGGCGAGGACGAGGAGAAGAAGCCGTCGCGTTCGTCGAGCGTGATCAAGAAGATCCTCATCGTGCTGGCGATCTTCTTTGCGCTGTCGGTTGTGTTTGCCATCGTGTCGGGCATGCTCAACAAGCGAGGGAGTTCAACGGCCGATACCACTGCTGAGCAAACCGAGTCCGCCTCGTCTAGCACCGTCGATCTGAGCGATATCCCGGGGCAGTACTGGTCCAACGCCAAAAAGCTTCTCAAGTCGCGCGGCGCCGATCTTTCGAATGCCGTGGTCCTGACTGATGATGGCTCAACGCCCGTCATCGATGCCAACTGGGTCGTTACTTCTGCCTACTATAACGACAACGGCAACCTCGAAATTCAACTCACGCACAAGAACAGCTCGGGCAACTCGTCCGGCGGCCAAAGCGGTACCGACAGCTCGAGCTCCAATACGCTGGAGGACTTGAGCAACAAGGCACAGGAGTTGGGAGACAAGGCGCAAGAGCTGGGCGATACGGCACAAAACCTGGGCGACACCGCGCAGAACTTGGGCGACATGGCGACGGATGCCTGGAACGCACTGCAAAACGGCATCTCGGGCGCGCAGGGAAACTAGCTGTTAAGCGGGCTACAGCTGCTCTGCTGGACGGTCGGGCGAACTAAAGCCCGAGTCAAACGTAACGACGCATGAGACGTTGGGCCGGCGCTCGTGCACGATGCGCGTGACGAGCTCCAGCAGCTCCTCGTCGGATATGTCAAAGCCGTCGGGGCGCACCAGGTCAAACGAAACGAACCCGTCGTGCTCGTGCAGGTCGTGGATGGAGAGCGCGGGATCGATCTGCATGACGCCGCGCTTGACCCAGCCGCGCAGATCATCGCCGGTTGTCGCGATGGGGTCGCAGTGCAGCGTGATGCCAATGCCCATCTGGCGCTTGATGTCGTGCTCGATGGTGTCCAGGATCTCGTGGTGCTCAAATGCGTCGCCCTCGCCGGGCATCTCCACGTGGGCGCTGGCAAACTGACGACCGGGGCCGTAGTCGTGCACCATCAGGTCGTGTGTGCCCAAGACCTGCGGATAGGACATGATCTTGTCGCGGATTGCCTGGACGAGCTTGGGGTCGGGCGCTTGCCCCAGCAACGGGCTGATGGCGTCGCGCACCAGGCCCATGCCACTGATGCAGATGAAGACGCCCACGCCCAGGCCCGCCCAGCCGTCGAGGTCAAAGCCGGTCGTCTGCGAAATAAGCGCTGCGGCCAGGACCGATCCCGAGGTGATGACGTCGTTTTTGGAGTCCTGTGCTGTGGCGATGAGTGTTTCGGAATCGATACGGTTGCCCAGCGCACGGTTGAATGCGGCCATCCAGAATTTGACGAGCATGGACAAGACGAGAGCGGCTAGGGAGACCAGCGTGTAGGCGGTGGGGGAGGGCTTGATGATCTTAGTGACCGACTCGAGGATCAGGTTGATGCCGACGGCGCAAACCAGGACGGCGACAAACAAGCCGGCTAGGTACTCGTAGCGGCCGTGGCCATAGGGGTGGCCTTCGTCTGCAGGGCGGCTGGCAAGGCGGAACCCGAGCAGGCTCACGATGTTGCTCGAGGCATCGGAGAGGTTGTTGAAAGCGTCGGCGATGAGGGAGACGGAGCCGGCGAGCAGGCCTGCGATGCCCTTGGCCAGGCACAGGGTGATGTTGAGGCCAATGCAGATGAGGCTTGCGGCGAAGCCCGCGTTGGTGCGACAGGAGGCATCGACCGGCTCGCCCTCGCTGCCGGGAACAAGCGTATGTACCAGCTGATTTACAAATAGCATAGCGGTCGTCCTCACAATCATGTTTAAGGGGATAGTGTAG